>JAESRE010000121.1 GCA_016764775.1 Alphaproteobacteria bacterium | reverse complement strand
AACGGGCTTGCGAAAGCCAACTTGCACGGGGCGAATGATCAAAAAGTGCTCGCTGGCGGTGATAGGGAAAGTGTCGGCGCCGGCTTCACGGATTCAGGAATCAGTAAGACTTTCAATTGACGATTAAACTCAGCTAAATAGTGATGATGCACATCAATCGGCAATGCCAGTAGTACATAGCCTTGATGCTTGGCATTTGTTTGAGCCGAGCTTGCATCAGCACGAGTGTATTGAACACGGCTTGATTGAACGGGCAAAATACTGGCACGGTAATGGTGCTGGTAGGTAATAAGCTCAAACTGACGCTCGCCATGCGTTTGCCATAGGGCAAGCAAATCTAGACTTGTCAGCAAATCGGTTTGCGGTAATGAGGTTTGACTCAAATCCCCGATAAATTTGCCCTTAGCATCAAAGCTTAGAATCAACAAATCATAACCCAACCCCAAGGCGTGCCGATGCGGATTAAGCGGATTTAATTGTGCTTGCGTGAGTGCCAGTTCACCATCAGTCAATAGCGACCGTTGTTCTAACACCAAGCGAGCATGCTCTAAAATCTCGCTGTCCATTTGCTCAAAGTGGGCATTCACTGAATGTTGAATCCACGCATACAACAGCCCCAAACAAATCAATACGCTAATTGCCAATAGCAATACGGTTCGCCAAAGCAGTGATAAGCGTTTGCGGTTGGGTTTAGATGCCGACAACTCTGACAGATGGTCTTTTGTGGGGGTATTGCCAGTGGTTGCATGAGTCATCAGTCTGCCACTTCTAAACGATAGCCCATGCCCCGCACGGTATGAATAAGTTTGGGCGAAAACTCATCGTCCACTTTCATTCTTAATCTGCGAATAGCCACATCAATCACATTGGTGTCGCTATCAAAATTCATGTCCCATACTTGCGAGTCTCTACCCCATCGTCTATTTCGACTGCATTGTCGTCAAAGTGCGTGAAGACAAGCAAATCATCAACAAAGCCATCTATCTGGCATTAGGTGTCAACCTAGAGGGTAAAAAAGAGCTTTTGGGTATGTGGATATCGCAAAACGAAGGGGCGAAGTTCTGGCTCGGCATTCTCACTGAATTGCAAAACCGAGGTGTACAAGATGTCCTCATCGCCTGTGTCGATGGATTAAAGGGCTTTAGTGAAGCCATCAATACCGTCTACCCTCAAACCCAAGTTCAGCTATGTATCGTGCATATGGTGCGTTATTCACTTAAATTTGTGCCGTGGAAGGATAAGAAGAAGATAGCCTCCCAGCTAAAAGCCATCTACGATGCCGATACGCTTGAGATGGCAAGTGCCAATCTTGAGCAGTTTGCCGATGCTTACGGTAATCTGTATCCGCATGTGGTTAAGTCATGGCAGAACAATTGGGATAAGTTGTCGGTGTTCTTTGATTATCCTAAAGACATTAGACGTGCGATTTATACCACCAACGCCATAGAGTCATTAAACAGTGTGATTCGCACAGCAGTCAATAAGCGTAAGGTATTTCCTTCAGATAAGGCGGCGTTTAAGGTGGTGTATCTGGCAACCCATCAAGCATCTAAAAAGTGGTCGATGCCTATCCGCAATTGGACGTCGGCATTAAATCGATTTATGATTATGTTCGGTGAGCGTGTAAGCTTGCATTTAATCTAATCGGCAGTTACACAAAATATGGGATGGGCTCTAAACGTCAGTTACACAGAATCTGGGATGGTCTCTTCAAGGGACACGCGAACTTGCCGATCTGCGTGAAAGTAAGTTATTTATCGTCCCAGCAGCGCCTACGCCTGAATATAAACCCAGTAACGTGAGCAATGACGAGCTAGAGCAAGCTGAATCAGTGGTTGAGCGCGTCAAACAGGTACGTATTCAGCGCCAAATTGCAATCGATGCCGCTGAGGCGCTTGAAAAAGAGCGTATTGCTCAGCAGCAGCGTGACATGGCCGACCAAAAGGAGCGTGAGCGCCTATTAGCGCAAGAAGAAGCGCGTCAGGCGAAGCTTGAGCAGCACCGCGTCCAAATAGCAAAAGAAGAAGCCGACTTTAAGGCGCAACACGACCATATCTCGCATCAAGAGCTATCGAGTCAGCACAGGCTTCTAAAAATCATCGACCAAAAAAGCGACTTTGGCCAACACCTAAGCACCCTACTGCATCTTGATCAGCAAATGAGCGCATGGCAGCGCTACCGCAGTGAGCCGAGTACCACTGACCACCAAAAGCAGCTTACAGACCGTGAACAGCATGAAATTGGCAGCCACATTATCGGCCACAGCCAGCAGCTGCTTGATCACATCAAGTCTATAAGCGACCTATCGACAAGAAAAGCCCACACCAAAACCTTAGAGCGCGTCTTTGATGACATCAAAGATCGACAACAAAGCGCCCTCAGCCCCGAACACCAGCGCCAAATGCGAACGGTATCCGCTGAAATCACTGGTTATCGCCGTGATATCAACCGCAGCCGAGGCATGAGTCCTGGCTTTTAAGCTCACAAGCAATACTAAACGACACTGACGGTCGCATAGAATCACCTCAGAGGCTTCTCAGGCATCCCACAGCGCCATTTTGATGCTAGGGTACCCATAAGCATATAAACCACCCTAAAAACGCCTACAGCGCCATTTAGAGACCAAATAGCATCATAACTAGCGACTAGGAACGATCCATGCCAGAAAAAGACCTCTCTATCCGACTAGAAGACCTATCAAAACAAAGAAACCTTACTGCAAACTGAATTTGTTGAAGCCATTAACAAAGAGATCGCTAGAGTCTTAAAGGTCAATGAAGACAACTACCATAAGCGTATTGATGAAGGCTTCACTAAGCACATCACTGATGCGAGTGATACGTTCTTAAAAACAACAAAGCTGCTTAATAAAGACTTAGTGAAGATACAGACCTCTGTTACCAGTGTTGCTAGTAACCTTGACGATACTAAAGACAAGATAGCTGAGCTAAATGTAGATGCCTCCAAGCAGATGCTGGATAACGTTAAGCGAGAGTTTGGCCGTCAATTAATACTAACTTTGGTCGTTATGGTTGTTGTGGTATTAGCATTAGCCTCTGGAGCAGCTTGGCTGTTTATTCCTAGCAAAAGCGAGATAGCAAAACGTCAAGATGATTATCAATATCTGGAAAAGGCTGGTGTGGCTCATAACATTGTCAAAATAAGTGGACAAGATGGTCACTATGCGAGGATTGATCCCAAAGACTGTTTTGAAGATGAGAAGAGTTCGTTCTATAGCCAATCAAAGCTATGCAAATTTAAGTAACTTACTTCCTAAATCAACCATTAAAAATAGCCCTTTGTTTTTTAAGCTTATCCACAACCAAAAATGCTTTTAATGCTTTTAAATGCTTTTAAATGCTTTTAAGCTCGCTACAGGCCTTGCGGTATAAAGCTTACAGAGATAGTATGACGACAAATTCCTACCCGTATGACGACAAATTCCTACCCGTATGACGACAAATTCCTACCCGTATGACGACAAATTCCTACCCGTATGACGACAAGTAATTATTTGACTATAAAAAGTCTATATTATATTATGTCGTTATATGTTTCTAATGGTGCTAGCTATGAAAAATGACAAGACCGAATTGGTAGTAAAATCGAATCGTCTTAATACAGCGATTCAGAATTTATCTCTGGCTGAGATTAGATTAATACAGTTAGCTATTATTGATAGTAGAGAGCAAAACAAAGGTCTTAGTTCTGATACCCCATTAAGAATAGATGCTATGAGATACGCTGAAGTTTTTGAAGTCTCTAAACAAACTGCTTATGAGGCGCTTATAGATGCAGAAGCTAACTTGTTTGAGCGTCGCTTCACTTTTATGGATGAACGTGCTCTTAAAGTTAAATCACGTTGGATCAGTCAAGCTACATATATTGACGGTGAGGGAGCGATAGAGGTAATATTTACCCCTGCTGTTGTTAATGAGATCACGCGTATTCACGGAATTGAGCAGTTCTTTACAAAATATACTCTAGAACAAACGGCACAATTAAAGAGCTTATATGCTGTAAGACTTTACGAGCTTCTCATACAGTGGCGTGAAGCTCGTAAAACCCCGTTATTTGAATTAGAGACTTTCAGAGAGCAGCTTGGTCTAGGAGTTAATGACTACAAACGCATGAGTGACTTCAAACGTCGTGTTTTAGAGTCGTCTATAAAAGAAATTAACGAAAAGACAGATATAAAAGTTAGTTATACCCAAGAAAAAAAGAGTACTACGATAGTAGGCTTCAAATTTGTAGTTCGTGAGAAATCGAAACCTAAGGCTAAACAGGTAGCTGAGGCTCGCGATGTTGATAACGGTGATATGTTCACTATAGATGGATTGTCTGACAAGCAGCTGTGGCGTATCAGTCGGCATAAAGAGTTTATAAGTACATATAGCGGTCTTGCTAAAGGCGATGCTGGGAAGAGCTGGTCAGCATACAGCGAC
>JAESRE010000120.1 GCA_016764775.1 Alphaproteobacteria bacterium | reverse complement strand
TGAAGCCGGTGATCGAGGCGCCGGACCGCCCGCTGCGCTTCCGCGAGTGGACGCCGCAGGTCGAGATGGTCGACGGCCCCTTCGGCGCCTTCGTGCCCGCCGAGAGCGCCCATATCGGCATTGTCGACCGCGTGTTCTCCCGTGTCGGTGCATCGGACGACTTGGCTTCTGGCCGTTCCACCTTCATGGTCGAAATGGTTGAAACCGCCGCCATCCTGAATCAGGCAACGGAAAAATCTCTCGTTATCTTGGACGAAATCGGGCGCGGCACCGCCACTTTTGACGGCCTGTCCATTGCATGGGCCTGCGTCGAGCATTTGCATGACGCCAATAAATCCCGCGCGCTGTTCGCCACGCATTATCACGAACTCACAACCCTGACCTCTCGCCTGCCTGCCCTGTCCTGCCATTCCATGCAGGTCAAGGAATGGAAAGGCGACATCGTCTTTCTGCATTCCGTCGGTGAAGGCGCCGCCGACCGCTCCTACGGCATCCATGTCGCCAAACTTGCGGGCCTGCCCAAACCCGTCATCACCCGCGCCCAAGCTGTGCTGGATAAACTGCAAACAGGCGAGCAATCCGGCAACCTCGCCAAACTCTCCGAAGATTTACCGCTTTTTTCCATGCAGGACAGCGCCGAGCAGGAAGAGATTGCATCCTCCCCTGCGCTCGATCGCCTGAAAGACATCAACCCCGACACGCTGTCCCCGCGCGACGCGCTCGACATCCTCTACACCCTCAAAGACCTCGCTGAAAGTGACGGACAATGAAAAACAAGCGCGATGCCTTACTCAAGAAACTGCGCAAACATGACCTGACCGGCCCTGAGTTTTGTAAGAAATACAGCGCATCCATGGACCGTCACGTTAAAAAACTGGCCAAGGAAAAACTGCCCGAAGACATCGCCCTCATCGCAACGGGCGGATATGGCCGCGAAGAACTTTGCCCCTACTCCGACATCGACATCGTCTTCCTCGTCCCGAAAAAGGTGACGAAAAAACTAGAAGCCTCGATCGAAAAACTGCTCTACGAATTCTGGGACAGCGGCATCAAAATGGGCCATGCCGTGCGCACACCGCAAGAGTGCATCCAGATCATGTATAAAGACGCGAAAGTGCTGACTTCGCTGATGGATGCACGGCTGATCTGGGGCGACAAAGCCCTATACGCCGAATTCACAGAGGCGATGGAAAACAACCGCAAGCGCCGCAAAATCTCCGACTTCGTCAAAGCCAAACTGTTCGAACGTGACCAGCGCCACTTAAGGTTCGGCGACACACGCTACGTGCTCGAACCGAACATCAAGGACGGCAAGGGCGGCTTGCGAGACTACCAAACCCTATTCTGGATCACGGGCATGGCTTACGAAGCCAAATCCCCCGAAGAACTGTACGACCTTAAAATCATCTCCAAGCGCGAAGCCAACCGTTTCAAAAAAGCCCATGACTTCCTGATCAGCGTGCGCTGCCACCTCCATGACATTGCGGAGCGCGGCGAAGAACGCCTGCATTTCGACATCCAGCTCGAACTCGCCGAACGTTTAGGCTACACACACCGCAATAACGCAAAAGCGGTTGAGCGCTTCATGAAGCATTACTTCCTCGTCACGCGTGACATTGGCGACATGACCCGCATCGTCTGCGCAGCTATCGAACAAGACGAGATTCACAAGCAAAAATGGATAAAGCCGAGCGCACAAAGTTTCATGGGGTTCGAGATTTTGAACAACCGTCTGAACTTCAGCCAGGCCCAGAACATCAAAAAGCAACCCTCTGAAATCATGCGGTTTTTCCGTGCATCGCAAGAAACGCCATACGACATTCACCCGCAAGCCATCAGAACCATCGCACGCAGAATTGACCTGATAGATCAAAAATTCAGACACAACCCGCTGACCAACAGCCTGTTTCTGGAAATCCTGACCTCACAGAACAACGCCAGCCTCACCCTGCGCCGCATGAATGAAGCCGGCGTCCTCGAACGTTTTATCATCGAATTTCGCCGTGTGATCGCGCTCATGCAATTCGACCGCTATCACGTCTTCACGGTCGACGAACACATCTTGCGCGCCATCGACCTTCTGCACCAACTTGAAAGCGGGGCCTTGCGGGATGAAGCAGCCCTGTCAAGCGCCCTGATCCACACTGTAGAAAACCGCCGCGCCCTGTTCGTCGCCATCCTGCTTCACGATATCTGCAAGGGACAAAACGGAGACCATTCCGAATTGGGCGCCGATCTGGCTCTGTCTCTATGCCCGCGTCTGGGGCTCGACGATCAGGAAACACGCCTTGTCTCGTGGCTCGTTTTCGACCACCTCTTCATGGCGGATATCGCCTTCAAACGCGATCTGGAAGACCCCAAAACGCTGGAAGACTTTTTATTCCGCGTCCATGGCCTGGAACGTTTGAAGCTCCTGACAATTCTCACAACCGTCGACATCATGGCCGTCGGACCGGGCCGGTGGACAAGCTGGAAAGACAAGCTCATCCAAGAGCTGTACTACATGGCTGAAGCCCGCATGACGGGTAAGCACCCGCTTGTCTCGACGACACTTCTGTCTTCGGCGATCCCATACGACCTCGAACCCGACGAAACCCGCATCGACATCGCGCAGGACAGCGAAAAACACACCACCATCATCAGTGTCTACACGCAGGACCAAAAAGGCCTGTTTGCAAAGCTGACAGGCGCTCTAAGCCTTTCCGGCGTTAACATTATCGAGGCCCGCATCAACACCCTCGACGACGGACGCGTAGCTGACATTTTCACGGTACAGAATCTCGGCGGCAAACCGATCGTACAAAAAAATCGCAAAGAAAAAATCGAAGCTGCGATCAGGGATACAATCGATAACAACCCCGATCTGACAAAGCAGATCAAAGATCTGACCCGAAAGAAATCCAAGAAGGATCAAGCTTTCGAAATCCCTAAAGGTGTTACGATTAAAAATAAAGCCAGCCGCCGCTTCAACGTTGTCGAAACATTTGGCCGCGACAAACCGGGCTTGCTGTATGAACTCTGCAAGACCATCAACAAGCACAACTGCATCATCAAAAGCGCAAAGATTAATACGCTAGGCCTGAAAGCCGTGGACGTGTTTTACATTCAGGACAGCGACGGCAAAAAAATCAAAGACAAGGCGCAGCTGGAAAAGCTCGAAAAATCCCTCCTCAACCTGCTACAAACCTGACCACACTGAACACACCTGTCTGCACTTGGGTTTGACCTCTTTCCCCTGCTTTCCCTATCCTTAAAGACAAGATGAAAAACAAAATCCTTGTCATTGATGATGATGAAACCATCACATCCATTATCAAATCCCTTCTCAACCCCGCCGGCTATGAAATCACAACAGCCACCGACGGCGAGAGCGGATTGGAGCACGCACAGACAGACCAGCCGGACGCCATTTTACTGGATGAAAAAATGCGCGGGATGAGCGGCATAGATGTGCTCAAATCCTTAAAGAAACAAGAAACCACGCAAAACATCCCCGTAATCATGCTGACGGGTGACAACAACCTCAGAAAGCTCTCCCTCAGCCTCGATTTAGGCGCAAGAGACTACATTGTGAAGCCTTTCAGCAACAGCAACCTGCTCACGCGTATTAAAAATGTTTTGTATTAGATATGCTCGCGCAAGGCTTCGTTCGACTTGTCGTGAACATCCTTCAGATCAGCAACCAGAGGTGCAAGCTCTGAAAATTCAGCTTCACCTTCCATAACGTTACTAGCCGTCTCCTCGATCTTGCGGGAAAGATCACTGAGCGCACGTAAACCCAGATTACCGCTGGAAGATTTCAAAGGGTGCGCAGCCTCCATCATCGCCTGTGCATCCTCATTCTTATGACCCTCAAGAATGACATCCACATACTCGTCGGCACACCGTAAATATGTCTCGGCGATATCCCGAAAACGGTGCTTTACGAAGTCTTTCAGCTCCTTAACCTCGTCTTCTTCAATGATTGGCTGCATTTAATATATCCTGCTGTTATTACTTGTGCTGGGTACCCCTAAGCCTTGCAATCGAAGGCTATAAAGACTATACCACCTTTTCACACTTTAAGTTATGTATTATCGGTATGACTGTGATCAACGCACAAAACACATTTGGTGAAAATTTAGACCCCATCGAAACAGATGTTGTGGTCATCGGCGCCGGACCATGCGGTCTCTTTTGCGCTTTTGAACTGGGCCTGCTCGACATGAAATGCCACTTTGTGGACATCCTCGACCGTCCGGGCGGCCAGTGTGCCGAACTGTACCCCGAAAAGCCGATTTACGACATCCCCGCATATCCGGAAATTTCAGGACAAGACCTCACCGATCGCCTGATGGAGCAAATCGCGCCATTCGATCCGAAGTTCCACTTCCAACAAATGGTTGAGAAACTGGAAAAGACCGATGATGGCCGCTGGAAACTCACCACGGACATAGGACAGGAATTCACCACCAAAGTGGTTGTCATTGCGGCGGGCGGCGGCTCCTTCATGCCGAAAAAGCCCCCCA
>JAESRE010000119.1 GCA_016764775.1 Alphaproteobacteria bacterium | reverse complement strand
AAACCGAAAACCCGTAAGAAAAGAAGGCCTTACCCGCCCAAACACCGCGAGCACCTCGCGCAAAAGGCCCGCGAGCATAAACCGTGGACCGCCTCCACAGGCCCGAAAACGTCGCAAGGCAAGGCCGCCTCCGCCCGCAATGCCACGAAACACGGATTATATGGGGAGGACGCCACCACACTTAAGCGCCGCCTCGCCCGTCTTTTGAAACTCCAGAAAACATATGGTGAAAATATTCTTGGAACATGTGCGCCGTGCCCTTAATCTCCTCGCATGAAAACGCCGCAGGCCTATCACGACGAAAACATCGCCTCTCTGGAGGACACCCGCAAGGACGCGCTCAAAGCCGCGCGCTTTACCATTATCGGCGTGTTGCTGATCGTGGTGATCAAATCCTACGCCGCCTATGCCAGCGCATCCGTGGCGATGCTCGCCTCCCTGACCGACTCCGTCGGCGACTTGCTGATCTCCGGCGTCGCACTCTACAGCATCCGCCTCTCCCTCGCCCCGCCAGACGAGGACCACCGTTTCGGCCACGGCAAGGTCGAGGGCTTCTCCGCGTTTTTTGAGGGCGCAATCCTAATCGGCGCGGCCTGCTTCCTCGTTTTCGAAAGCATCCGCCACATGACCGCCGCGGCGGAACCGATCACCGCCCACACCACCGTGATCGCCGTCTCCGCCATCAGCATCGTCATCACCGTGATCATGACGCAGGTCCAGCGCAGAGCGCTAAAGAAGACGCAATCCCTTGCCCTTGAAGCCGACCTGAAACACTACACATCCGATATCTGGATCAATATGGGCGCGATTATCGCCGTGACATCCGACCTGCTGTTCGCGGGCACGCCTATCTTCGACCAGATCATCAGCATCGCCATCGCCGCCTATATCGGCTATTCGGGCTTCACCATCGTCAAGAAAGCCACTGACATGTTGATGGATAAGGAATTGCCCGAAAGCGAGCGCGAAGAGATTATCGCCATCATCAACAGCCATAAGGAAATCAAAGGCATGCACGACCTACGCACGTGGCGTTCGGGCATGAGCATCCATATCAGCTTTGATGTCGAACTGGACGGGGAAATGAAGCTGGAGGACGCCCACGCCATTTGCCGCGAAATGGAGATCGAGCTGATCGAACGCTTCCCCAATGCCGAAATCATCATCCATATGGACCCCGAAGGCGACACCTACGACACCCGCCACCGCGTCCACGGCCTGCATCATTGACGGTGCATTAGACTCACTCCTGTCTCGACAGGGCAGCAAAAAGCGATTATTTTCAGTCAGATGTCCCTACCCAAACCCTCAGTCGTCATTTTTGACATGGATGGAACTACGGTCCGCCATCTAAACCCCAAATTGCTTGGGTTTATGGAGTGGCTGGACGACACCGTCTTTAAGATTTCCAAGCTGTGGAGCTGGATATTCGACCTGAAGGGTAAAGGACCCCTCCAGCTCACACAGCCTGAAGAACCTGTCAAACCGCCCAAATCCATCATCGTGCATAAAGCCATACACAGATTACGCAAAAAGCCTGTGGAATTGCTGGTCGAACCGTGCCCGGGCGTTATGGCCGTCCTCGACCTGCTGAAAAAGCACAATATCCCCCTCGCCCTCGTCAGTAACGGACTGGGCAAAGGATACGGGCAGGACATCGTGGAAAAATTCGGGTTGGACAAATATTTCGACGTTACGATCTTCCGTGAAGATATCCGTAAATCCAAACCCAACCCCGAGCCGATCATCCTCGCGCTCAGCCGCCTGAAAGAGGATTACAACGAGCAGGATCTGGTCTGGTATATCGGCGACCGCCATAAGGACGTATCCGCCGCCCAAGCCGCGCAAGCCGTCCTGCCGTGTGACATCGTCCCGCTTGCCTATGGCATGAACGCCGCCGTTGCCATCATCGAAAAAGGCTATGACAAGCGTAATATCCTGATGACCTATCAGGACCTGCTCGAACAACTCAAAAAGATTTTCGGGAACAGCAAGGCCGCGTAATTACTTCACGCGCAGAGGCTCATACGTGCTGTAGTCTTGCGGGTTTTGCATGACAGACAGTTGATGCAGCATCGGCTCCGCAACGCCGAGAAATTTTTCCTGCATGCGGATATTCGTCTCGCCTATACGGGCCTGTGTATCAAGCAATTCGATAATTTGCTCGAACGCGGTTTTCGGCTTCGGATACTGTACAATCTCAATGTCCGTGCGATCCGCTTCACCGATAATAATCGCCGCATGATCCAGCGCATCTTCCAGACCGCCAAGCTCGTCGACCAGACCGACATCAATGGCATTCGCCCCTGTCCAGACACGGCCACCGGCAATGTTGTCGACCTCTTCTTCGGTCATACCGCGCCCTTTGGCGACACGGGCAATAAAGTTGGAATAGACGTTATCCAGCATCGCGTTAAAGCGCTCGGCTTCGCTGCGGGAAAATGGTGAATTACTCGACCACAGGCCTGCATTCTGACCCCAGCCGATTTCAGCAAAGTTCACACCCGCCTTGTCCATCAACTCGGAAAAGATAAATTTACCGCCCACAACACCGATAGAACCGGTCAGGGTCGTCGGGAGCGCATAGATTTTATCCGCATAGGCCGCAATCCAGTAACCGCCTGAAGCGGCTGTAGAGCCCATGGACACAATAACGGGAATACCTTCACCCTGCGCTCTCTCAATGGCGCGAAGAATGCTTTCTGACGCCGCAGGAGAACCACCGGGGCTGTCTATACGCAGCACGATGGCTTCGGTCGCAGAATCGTCCGCAGCCTCCAGAATGGCCGGCGCGATCTCGTCCGCAGCCGCTACACCGTCTGCCGGAAAACCACCGCCTTCCGCTGTCGGCATAATAGCACCCACAGCATAGACAAGGGCCACCTTCGGTTTTGTACCGAACAGATTTTGCTGTTTTTTCTTCATCACGCCTGCGTAACGCTCGACCTCGACAAGCTCCAGCATATCCG
The DNA here is from genome assembly GCA_016764775.1 of Alphaproteobacteria bacterium. Lineage (GTDB taxonomy): Bacteria > Pseudomonadota > Alphaproteobacteria > Micavibrionales > Micavibrionaceae > TMED27. Next base: position 1,643 of record JAESRE010000119.1, on the reverse strand, counting down.
GATCACGCGTGCCTGTGACTTTTTCAGCAATGTTATCCAGCAACACATCGGCATAATCCATGTGTGTAATCAATCCCGCCTCTTCCGCTTCGGGGGCGGTCAACAAGCCTTTATCAACCAACTTTTGGAAATCAGCCTTGCTCATACCGCGGTCTGCAGGAATCTCGGCCATAAGCTGATCACGGATACCATTGATGATCTGCTCCATGGTTTCACGGTTTTCCTTACTGATCGTTTTTTCAGTAATGCTTTCAAACGCGGTCTTGTAATCTTTGCGCTTGAAAAATTGCGGGCGCACACCGATCTTGTCCAGCGTCTCACGAAAGAAAGGAATTTCAGCCTGCACGCCTGTAATGGAAACAATGCCCAAAGGCTGCATCCAGATCTGTTCAAACGCGGATGCCAGATAATAGCGTCCGAAACCTCCACCACCTTCGCCATAGGACGATGAGTAGATATAGGCGAATTTACCACTGTCACGGAAACGTTTAACTGCATTGCGCACTTCGGTGGCCTGAGACAATTCGAAATTCCCCGCATACATGCGCGCCACCAGACCTTTTACGCGATCATCCTCGCGGGCATGGTCCAGAGCATCCACAATGCTACGCACGGTCATCTCCGCCCCTGCAAACGGGTCTGAAAAAGTCGCAGGTTCGGGAATTTCCAAAAGCCCTTGCTCGAACGTCAAAAACAACACCATCTCGTTCGGTAACTTCGGAGTGGCTGCTTCATCAGGAATAAGGGCGGGAATAATAGTAATAGCGATGAAAATATTAACCAGAACGACAAAACCGATGGTCATCGCAATGCGCTTCAACGCAAGCCAGAGAATAGGCAGCATTTTCCAACGAAACTTGGGCTTTGCCACAGAGGCAGGCAACGTATTCGGGTAAAGCGGTCTATGCTGTCTGAAATTGCGATCCGGCATCTATCTATCTTACAAACATTGGGCTTTATGGCGCAACCAGTGATCGGCCAGAACACAGGCCATCATGGCTTCCACGACAGGTGCTCCACGAATGCCTACACATGGGTCGTGACGCCCTTTTGTTACGATCTCCGTGTCATTGCCGTTCTTATCAACGGTTTTGACAGGTGTCAGGATAGAACTGGTCGGTTTAAAGGCAACGCGCACCACAACATCTTGCCCGCTTGAGATACCGCCCAGAATACCACCCGCATTGTTGGACTGGAATTCCGCAATATCATCGAGCATACGAATTTCATCGGCATTATCTTCGCCGCCGAACATAACCGCATCAAAGCCAGCACCGATTTCCACAGCCTTCGTGGCGTTAATACTCATCATTGCCTTGGCCAAGTCCGCGTCCAGCTTGTCATAGACGGGTGCACCCAGACCTGCGGGAATACCGCTGGCATGGCACTCAATTACAGCACCTGCAGATGAACCGCTTTTGCGAACCGTATCGAGATACGCTTCCCAGTCATCAACCACTGTCGGATCAGGACACCATAGTGGATTTTTCTGCACTTGATCCCAGTCCCAGTGATCGTAATCAATCTTGTGTGTTCCGATTTGAACGACAGCCGCACGGATTTTCACCTGCTCGCCAATCTGGTTTTCCAGCACTTTACGCGCAACCGCACCAGCCGCCACGCGCATGGCTGTCTCACGCGCT
>JAESRE010000118.1 GCA_016764775.1 Alphaproteobacteria bacterium | reverse complement strand
CCGCATCCAGCAAGCCGATACTCAACCCTGTCTTCGACAAGGCTCGAGCGATATTCGCCGCCATCGTTGATTTACCGACACCGCCTTTACCCGAAGCGATGGCAATGATGTTGCGGACGGGCAAAACGAGACGCGGGTTTTTCGTCATGCCGTGCGGGTCGTTTTGCGGCACCTGTTTGTCCGCTGGTTTCTCCGCCGTCAGCACCGCCGTAACCTTGGACACACCGCGCACATCCGCGACGGCTTTTTCGGCTTGCTGCCTTAACGGCTCCAGCGCGGGGCCGCGTGCAGGATCGACCTCGATCATAAACAATACGGTACCGTCTTCCGCTATTTGCAACCCCTTAACCAGGGATCGCGCAGAGATTTTCGTCTCCGGATCAACCACTGTGTCCAGAGCCTTCAGAATGTTTTCGCGTGTTTGTGTCTGATCGCTCATATTCGCTGTAATACTGGCCCTAAAGCCCTTGCTTTCACTCTCAAATAGAATATTGTAGGTTTCATATAGGCAAAGTGCCCGTTTAATCAATAATTTTCAGGAAGTATACCTATGGGATGGGATGATCGCGACAAAAAGAACCCTTGGGGCAAACCCGGCAACGACGACCGTGGATCTTGGGGCTCAGAAGGCGGCAAACGCGGTGGACGCGGCGGCGGTGGCGGCGGGTCCGAACCGCCCGATCTTGATGAAATGCTTCGCAAAGCGCAGCAAAACTTCCGCAGCGTCATGCCCGGTCGTTTTCAGGGCGCGCCCATTATCTTCATTCTGATCATCGGTATTATCGCCCTATGGCTGGCCAGCGGCTTCTATGTTGTGAACCCCGGTGAGCACGCTGTTATCCAGCGTTTCGGCGCATGGTCACGCACACAGGCAGAGCCTGGCCTCGGCTATCATATGCCGACACCGATCGAAACGGCCACCGTGCTGAATGTCGAAGAAATTCAGAAAATGAATATCGGCTTCATCGAAGCCTTCTCACGCAACGGCGCATCATCACGTCGTGACCTGCCGGATGAAAGCCTGATGCTGACATCGGATAGAAACATCGTTGATCTCGATCTGGTCATTCAGTGGAACATCAAATCTTCCGAAGACTATCTCTTCGAAATCCGTGATCAGGAAAACACGATCAAGAAAGTCGCCGAAAGTGCGATCCGTGAAGTCGTCGGTCAAACTGACATGTTCCCGATCATTACAACGGGCCGTGCCGCGGTGGCCGAAGCTGCAAAAACCATCATTCAAACGAACCTCGATGAATACAAATCAGGCGTAAACATTACGCAGGTACTGATCGAACGCGCCGAAGTTCACCCCGATGTTCAAGCCGCTTTTCAGGACGTCCAGTCCGCGAAACAGGACGCAGAGGACGTGCAGAACCGTGCTGAAGCTTACCGCGAAGACATCTTGCCCCGCGCACGTGGTGCGGCGATCCAGATGTTGCAGGAAGCAGAAGCTTACAAGCAGTCTACGATTGACCGCTCAAAAGGGGACACAGCACGTTTCGAAGATATCTATCAAGCCTACCTGACCGGTAAAGACGTCACCAGAGAGCGTATCTACCTCGAAACGATGGAAAATGTTTTGGGCAATGCGCAAAAAATCATTCTGGACGGGAAAGCCGGAAGCGGTGCTGTTCCCTACCTGCCGCTTAACGAGTTAACCCGCGTAGCGCCTGCATCTGGAGAAAACTCCAACGCAGGAAAACCAGTATCAAGAAGTTACGGCAACAGCCCTTAAAACACAGCAGAAGATAAACGAAAAAGACGATAACCATGAACAAACCACTTCTTATATTCCTCGGCGTATTTGCCCTCGCACTGATCGCCGCTTCGCAAATCTTCTTTATTGTTGATCAGCGTGAACAGGCCATCGTTCTTCAACTCGGTCAACCGGTCGGTGACGTGAACGGCCCGGGCCTGCACCTCAAAATTCCAGTCGTACAAACCGTACAATATTTCGACAAACGTATTTTGTCGGTTGATCCGCCCCCTGCACAGGTTGTTATTTCCAGTGTGGACATTGGTCCGCCCGAACCTGCGGAAAACGAAGAAGAAGATGAAGGCCAGTCCTCAATCGCAAACGTGACAGGGGAGCCGATTATCCTTGACACCTTCGCACGCTACAAAATCGTGGACCCTCTGCAATTCTTGAAAACTTTGCGCACAATTACTGCGGCCAACTCCCGTCTTGAAAACATTCTGAACGATGCAACACGTGCCGAACTCGGTAAAACCAGCTTACAACAACTTCTCTCACCTGCACGTACGCAGGTCATGCGCGACATTCAATCGCGTGTTAACCGTGCGACCGAGGCTGACAGGCTCGGTATCGAGATTGTCGATGTACGCATCGTTCGTGCAGACCTGACCGCAGAACTGAGAACATCAACTGTCCGTCGTATGCAATCCGAGCTGAAAGAGCGCGCCACAGAAACACGCGCCAAAGGTGAAGAGCGCGCACTGGAAATTCGGTCAACCGCTGAGAAAGAGCGAACAGTCCTGATCGCCGAAGCCCAGCGTGATTCTTCCATCATTAAAGGTGAAGGTGACAAGGAAGCGATCCGCATTTACGCCGACGCCTTCAATAAAGACAAGGAATTCTATTCGTTCATCCGTTCAATGGAGGCTTACAGAAATACTCTTGCCGACCCGAACACACGGTTGATCTTGTCGCCGGACAGCGAATTCTTTAAGCATTTTGACGAACAGTAAAAACATATTAAATAAGTATTCTGACTTTCTAATATGAAGGAGTGAGAAATGAAGACCTTACGTTTTTTCATGCTAAGCAGCATTGTTTGCGCAAGCCTTCTGGCCTTGCCCCTTATGCCCTCAACGGCACTGGCCAAAGGATTACCGCCAGCACAACATGGCGGGTTTGCCGACATTGTTGAAGATCTGATCCCAGCAGTGGTAAACATTTCTTCAACACACAATTTTGATCAGGCACAAGACTACCCCGAACTACCGCAATTCCCCGAAGGTTCACCGTTTCAGGATTTCTTCGAGGAGTTCATGGAACGCCGCCAGGGCATGCCATTCGAACCACAAGCATCTTTGGGTTCCGGGTTCGTGATCGACGCGGAAAACGGATACATCATTACTAACAACCACGTTGTTCGTGACGCTGATGAAGTCCGTGTCACATTCCACGATGATGAAACGCTGACAGCCGAAGTGATTGGCACCGACGAAAAAACAGATTTGGCCGTTTTGAAAGTCGAAACGGATAAAGAGCTCACGCAAGTAGAATTCGGAGAAAGCTCCGTCTTACGTGTCGGCGACTGGGTCGTGGCCATCGGTAACCCATTCGGTCTCGGCGGTACGGTTACGGCCGGTATTATCTCCGCTCGCCAGCGTGACATTAACGCAGGCCCTTATGATGACTTCCTGCAAACCGACGCCTCCATCAACCGCGGTAACTCCGGCGGCCCTATGTTTGACATGCACGGCAAGGTCATCGGCATCAACACCGCGATCTTCTCTCCGTCTGGCGGCTCCGTCGGTATCGGTTTTGCCATCCCTTCAGAGTTGGCCGCACCCGTTATCGAACAAATCATCAAATTCGGCCGCACACGCCGTGGATGGCTGGGTGTCCGTATTCAGAGTGTAACTGACGAAATTGCCGAAAGCCTCGGACTGGACAGCCCGCACGGCGCATTGGTCGCCAGCGTAACACCTGAAGGACCTGCCGAAGTCGCACAGCTCAAAGCCGGCGATATCATCATGGAAGTTAACGACCAGCCGATTGATGAAATGCGCGCCCTGCCCCGCATTGTTGCTGGACTGCCGATCGGATCGACCGCCAAAGTTAAATACTGGCGTGAAGGCAAAATGGATATAGCCGACGTTAAAATCGGCGAGCTTGAAAAAGCCGAAGAAGAAGGCCTCCTTACCGCAGGTAGTGAAATCGGCGACGGTGGTCTGAAAATTGACAACGTCGGCGTCAGCGTCAAGGAATTGACCAAAAGCCTGCGTGACGAGTTCGGCATCGGACCATCGGTCAACGGTGTCATCATCAGCAACATACAGCCACGCTCCGAAGCGGCCCGTAAGGGCTTGTCTATCGGCGACGTGATTGTTGAAATCAACCAGCAGGAAGTATCCGACCCGCAAGAAGTCGCCGACATTATCAAGAATGCGGCCGGCAACGGGCGACCTTCAGTGCTGTTGTTGATCAACCGCGAGGGCGAAGTCCGCTTCCTCGCATTGAAGTTGCAATAGTCTATGCTGGAAACACCGCGTCTTCAATTATCCATCATCACAACGGATGATGTAGATGCGGTATTCCAAACCCTCAACGACCAGCACACATGCGAAATCATTTCATTTTTGAAATGGCCGCTTACACGAGAACAGGCCGAATGGTGGTGCGCGAAAGCCGTAACGGGTGAAGTCACTGGCAGTGAATACCTGTTCATCGCCAGACTGGACGACAAACCTGTTGGCTGCGTCGGGCTACACATCGAAGATGATAACTGCGCGGAAATCGGATACTGGGTCGAGAAAGACATGCAAGGACAAGGCATCGCAACAGAGATGCTGGTCGCCGTCGCAGCCTTCGGACTGGAACAGCTCAAGCTGAACGAAATCTATGCCACCACCGCCAAAGGCAACCCTGCATCCGATGCCGTACTGATGAAAAACGGTTTCGTGCCAAGCGGCAGCAAAGACGTCCCACTGCCTGACGGCGCGCTTCGCCCCTCCAGCATGTTTGTGCTAAAACGGGCACCATGAGTGATAAAACGACCATCCACATAATCGCCGGGCCGACAGCCAGCGGCAAATCCGACAA
>JAESRE010000117.1 GCA_016764775.1 Alphaproteobacteria bacterium | reverse complement strand
TGAGGGCCATATATTGCGCCATCATTGGCGTGTGCCCGTCGGCGAGGAAGTCCTCCGATGTCTTTAACGCAGCTTGTCCCATAATTGGAAGTTTAATGGATGGGGTGGTTGGCAGTGAAGGGGAAAGTTGAGGTTATCCTGAACTTCTATTTCTTCTTCTCGTCTGTCCCTGTAGAGCCGAAGCCGCCTTCGCCGCGGTCGGATTCTTCGAGTTCTTTGACCACGTTCCATTCGACGATTTCGAATTTTTCAACGACCATCTGGGCGATGCGCATGCCGCGCTCGACGGTGAAGGGTTCCTGCCCGTGATTGACGAGAATGACCTTGATTTCACCGCGGTAGTCGGCATCGATTGTGCCCGGTGCGTTCAAGACGGTGACCCCGTGTTTGAGGGCCAAGCCGGAACGGGGGCGGATTTGGGCTTCGTGATTTTTCGGCAGGGCGATGGCGAGGCCTGTCGGGATGAGTGCGCGTTCACCCGGTCCGATTTCAATCGCTTCTTCCAGCGCGGCAGAGAGGTCCATGCCCGCGGATTGTTCGGTCGCGTAGGTCGGAAGTTGTAGTCCGACAGCGTGTTCCAACGGCATTAATTTGATGGTGACATCATGTTGCATAGTTTATTCGGCTGCGCTCTTTAAAGTTTCGGTTTGATTGAGTGCGTTAATGATAGTGTCCGTGAGCTTTTTGGCAATAGCCGACTTGGTCATGGGGGCCCAGTTATCAACCGCTGATGCAGTGATGCAACTTACCTGATTTTGATCTGTGCCGAAAACTTCCGCGCCATCCTGTGCGACGAGGTTGGCGAGGATGATATCGCATCCTTTTTTGGCGAGTTTGGCTTGTCCGTTTTCTTCAAGGTTTTCGGTTTCGGCGGCAAAGCCGATCACGATTTCAGGGCGGTTTTTGTGGTTCGATATGGTTTTGAGGATGTCAGGGTTTTCGCTGAGTTCGATATTCGGGGCGGAAGAATCGCCGCGCTTTTTGATTTTTTGTTCATGCTGTTTCGGGGCCCAGTCGGAGACGGCGGCAGCGCAGACGGCAATGTCGGCGGGCAGGGTGTCTTCGCAGGCTTTCAGCATTTCGGCAGCAGTTTGGATATGGATGGTTTTAACTCCCGCAGGGTCGGGAATGTTCACAGGGCCTGTAACGAGTGTGACGTCCGCGCCGGCCTGTTGGAGGGCGGTGGCAATGGCGTGGCCTTGCTTGCCTGATGAGCGATTGCCGATGAAGCGGACGGGGTCTATGGCTTCATAAGTAGGGCCGCTGGTGACGAGGGCAGTCTTACCCGTCAGTTTTTTTTTAGGTAATGGTTGTTCGAGCGCGCCCGTGATGGCGACGAAAATTTCTTCCGGCTCCAGCATGCGGCCCATGCCGTATTCGCCGCAGGCCATGTCGCCTTCGGTTGGGCCGATAATGGTATGGCCGTATTCTTTCAGTTTTTCGATATTGGCTTTTGTGGCGGGGTTTTCCCACATGCGCACATTCATGGCCGGAGCTATGAGCGCGGGTTTGTCGGACGCCAGTAATGCGGTTGAGGCGAGATCGTCGGCGCGGCCCTGCGCCATTTGGGCGATCAGGTTGGCGGATGCAGGGGCAATGATGATCACATCAGCTTCGCGGGAGAGGCGGATATGACCCATCTCGGTTTCGTCCTTGAGGGACCAGAGGTCGGTATAGGCTTGTTCTTCGCACAGGGCGGAGACACTGAGGGGTGTGACGAACTGCTCGCCGCCCTTGGTCAGGATGCAGCGCACAGAGCCGCCCCCCTTTTTGATCAGGCGGATGAGTTCCAGTGATTTATAAGCGGCGATGCCGCCGCTAATTATCAGTAGTACAGATTTATCAGTCACTTCTGTCATGCTTTTAATATAAAGAAAAAGCCCCGCCGGTAAAGGCAGGGCTTGTTCTAATTCTTAACCGGAGCTGCAATTATTCAGCAGCTTCTTCAGTTTCGCTTTCTTCCAGAAGTTCCTTTGCGTTCTCGATGACAGCGTCGCCTGAAGCAGGCTCTGTTTGTTGAACGTCGTCACCTTTAGCTGTTCTGTCTTCAGGAGAGTTGTCTGTAGCTTCCTGTGTTTCGACTTCAGCAGGTGTTTCAGCAGCGTCAGCTTCTTTGATCGCTTCTTCTTCAGCGCTCATTGGCTCTTCTGTTTCAGCTGTCTCTTCTGTCGTTGCTTCTTCTTCGCCTGTCATCGCTTCTTTAGCGTCTTCAGCTGTTTCTTCGATAGCGTCGACTGTTTCGTCGTAAGCTTCGGAAATGCTTTCGGACATTGTTTCTTCACCAGCGGCTGGCTCAATGTAAGACAAGTTGGAAGCGTCTGTACCCATGTTGTTGTAGATAGCAAAGATCGCAACCAGACCAGCGGCCAAAACAACGCCGGAGTAAACGATTGATTTAGTAAAGTTATTCATTTGAAGCAGTCCTCTCCTTAAAAGTTCATGCTTAGTGCGCGTTTTAAACGCAAATTACAATATTATGGTCAATGGTGGATACCTTTGCGCTTATAAGGGCTTGGTGTCAATAAAAAATTACAATGCACTGATATTATGTCAATTTTCAGGCTGGTTTTAACCTTTGTAGCCACGGTGAATCGCAACGATTCCGGCCGAAAGGTTTGAAAATGAACAGTTTTTAAGGCCTGCGTTCTCCATTCTGGCCTTCAGGTCTTCCTGTTTCGGGAAGGTGCGGATGCTCTCCACAAGGTATTGATAGCTGGCGCGGTCCTTGGCAACGGTGGCACCGATTTTGGGGATTACATTATAAGAGTAGAAATCATAAGCTTTGCTGAGCACAGGTTCACGAACGTGGCTGAATTCAAGGCAGAAAAAGCGTCCGCCCGGCTTTAATACGCGATGTGCTTCTTTCAGGGCGTTATCGATATGAGTGACATTGCGCAGACCGAAAGCAATTGTATAGACATCGAACGTATTGTCAGGGTGGGGGAGTTGTTCGGCATTGCCGCATTCCCATGAAAACCCTTCGATCCAGCCTTTGTCGATGGCGCGATCGCGGCCGACATCAAGCATGTTCTGGTTCAGGTCGTATACTGTGATCTGAGCGTCAGGTGCCTTTCTACGGATACGAAAAGCGATATCACCCGTGCCGCCGGCGACATCAATGAACTTCATGTTCGACTTCGGGCGGATCAAGCGCACGAAACGGTCTTTCCAGATGCGGTGCAGGCCACCCGACATCAGGTCGTTCATCAGGTCGTAATTATCAGCGACCGAGTCAAAGACGCCGCGCACCAATCCTGTTTTTTCTTCAGGGGTGACTTTTCGTTCGCCGAATTTAGTTTTTTCCGGGTTTGCGCTCATGATGTCTTTACCTTGGTTGAGGCAATTAAACTCCTAAAACACGGGTTTTGCAAAAGATAAAAGAAAAGAATTTACTTGAGGACGCTTTTGTAAAAGCTGATCAGCATGTCGGCGTTGTCGTCTGTTTTCTTTTCATCAAACAGGTTTTGTTGAAACGTCTCGGTTATGATCTGCAAGGTTTTCAGAGATTGCTTTTTGTCCGTTTCAAGGTTGAATATCTCCATGTCCCATGTGGCCATACTGCGTTTTTCAATGGGGGAGTCTTTCAGGTAAACGATATCGCTGTGGCGGGGGTCATGATGCAAAGTTTTCATGAGGTCTTCCAGAGCGGCCTTTTCCCCTTCGATAATTTGCAGAAAGCGACTGTTCAAATAGAACAGGGCGCCTGTTATCTCCATTTCGCTATTCTTCTTTTGTGCGACATCTTCGATTTCGCTTAGCGATTTTTCCAGTTTGGCCTGCGGTATCTGTGACTCGCTTGTGTAGGCAATTACGTGCATAAACTTCAGGTAGTGTTTTTCTTGTTTCCTCGCTTCATAGAAAAGCGTGGGAGAAAGAAAATTTCAACAAAAAATCCTTATTTTTTTATGCATTAAGGTATCAGGGGCGTATTTTTTCGACACAAATCATGATTTATTGAAGATATGAAACTGGCAAAAGCAATGGCAACAGTAGCGGGGCTTACGGGCCTTTCGAGGATTGCGGGGTTTATCCGCGATATCCTCACGGCTGCTATTTTAGGGGCAGGTCCGATCGGGGATGCGTTCTTTGTGGCCTTGAAGTTGCCGAACTTCTTTCGTCGTGTGACGGCGGAAGGGGCGTTCAGTGTTTCTTTTGTGCCGTTATACAGCGAAAGCATTGAGAAAGAAGGGCAGGAGGCAGCCGATAAGTTTGCCAGCAATGCCTTCATGATGATGCTGTCGATATTGTCGGTGGTGGTTTTGTTGGCCGTGCTGGCGATGCCTTACATATTGTATGCGGTTGCGCCCGGCTTTGTTGATGACCCGTTGCGCTATGATTTGGCGGTCGAGTTATCACGGATTACGTTTCCGTATCTGTTGTTGATGTCTTTGACGGCTTTGCTCGGCGGGGTGCTGAACGCGATAGACCGTTTTGCGCCGTTTGCCTTTGCGCCTGTCTTGTTCAACCTGTGCCTGATTGTTGCGCTTTTAAGTGCCGGTTACTTCGAAACGCCCGGTCATGCCATGGCGTATGGTGTGGCCGCCGCGGGGATTGTGCAGTTGATATGGCTATGGGTGGCAGTAGCAATACTGTTCTGCATACTTTAGCTGTGGCCAATGAAGCTGAAATCAAATTTGATTTAGCGGACCTTAATGAAATTAGTCGTAAGACACCTTACCTCTGTAAAGTTAGTCCAGCTACTAAATTTGTCCATATGGAAGATGTGAATAATGCTGGTGGTATATCAGCCATTTTAAAAGAACTTTCAGTCAAACAAGATGTGCTAGATCTAAGT
>JAESRE010000116.1 GCA_016764775.1 Alphaproteobacteria bacterium | reverse complement strand
CCGCCTCGAGCACCTCGTCGGCATGACCCGGCACCTTCACTTTGCGCCAGACGTTCCGGATCTTGCCGGTGCCGTCGATGAGGAAGGTGGAGCGATCGATGCCCATATATTTGCGGCCATACATATTTTTTTCGACCCATGTGCCATAGCGTTCGCAGACATCGCCGTCTTCGTCGGAGGCGAGCGGGAAGTTCAGGTCATATTTGGCTTTGAATTTATCATGTTTGGCGACGCTGCATTTCGAGATCCCGATCACGGCGGTGTTGAGGCCGTTGAATTCCTCGAGCGCTTCCTTGAATGCGCAGGCTTCCTTGGTGCAGCCCGGCGTGTCGTCCTTAGGGTAGAAATAGAGTACCAGTTTCTGGCCCTTATAGTCCTTCAGTGCGGTTTCCCCGCCGCCATCGGTTGGCAATTTAAAGTCCGGTGCGGCGTCGCCGATATTGAGTTCGCTCATGTTTGATAACCTTATTCAAAATGTGAAAGTCCCTATATACAATGGGGGTTAAGTCTTTATAGTCAAGCGGTTCGGTCTGAAAACAGGGAACACAGGAATTCCGTTCGACGTACGTACTTATAAGTGATGAATTTTAAATATTTTTGCAAAAAGTCTTTTTTTGTCTGCGCCAATATTCTGGGCGTGACGTTTCTGGTTGTGCTGATTTTGGGTGCGGTGGCGTCATGGCGTCTTCTGCATGCGCCTGTTGATCTTGAATTTGCCAAGCCCTATTTGCAGGACGCATTGAAGGACGAGGCAACCGGCCTGACCGTCACGATGGATAAGCTGGCGCTGTTCTGGCCTGCTGTGAATGACCCGTTATTGCTGGGTTTACAGGGTGCAGAGGTGAAGGACGCCAACGGTACTGTCATTGCCTCGATTGATGAGGTGGCGCTCAACCTGCATAAGGCACAGTTGCTGTTGGGGCGGGTGCGTCTGGAAGGTCTGATCGTCAAGAGACCGAACCTGAGTGTTGTCCGTACACGCGACAATGCTTTGCACATAGGCGTTGCGGATTTGCAGAATTTCGGTCCTCCCGAAATGCAGGATGACGATGAAAGCAATATCGTCGAAATGATTATGGAGGTGCTGTCGGGCAAAGATCAGCAAAGCCAGACTGTTCAGCTTTCGGCGTTGAAATCCTTTGCCGTGGATGATGCCCGTATTTTTATTGATGACCGTGTGCTGAATGTCTCTTGGAGTCTGCCCCATGCAGATGTCTATTTGAGCCGTGATGATAATTTGTTGGAAGGTCGTCTGGTTCTCGAAAATTCTGACGAGTTGATTGAGGTTGAGGCCACGCCGCTGGAGGCGGGTATGCTGCTCGACACGGAAACCGGAAATATCGATATTCGTGCGGAGCTGAACCGTTTCGAACTTTGGAAACTGGGCGAGAAAGTGCCCGAATTGGATGTTCTGGCGCAGCAGAATATGGTGGTTAACGGTCATCTGCAGGCCAGTGTCACCAAAGACCTAAGCGTGAAGTCGGCGATTGTGAATCTGGAGTCGCCAAGCGGCGAGTTCAATATCGCCGAATGGTCAGCTGACCCTGTGCCGTTTGAAAATCTCGCCATCGATATGCAGTACTACAATGCGGATAAGACCCTCGAGGTCTCACAATTCGCAATCGACTTGCCTGAAATTCCTGTCAGAGGTGCCGCAAAATTTGCAATGGACGGCGAAGCCGTGACAGGTGATGTCCGTGCCGAGATTGAGGACGTTCAGCACAGTGCTATAGAACCGCTATGGCCCGTGGCTCTGGAAGAAGATAACGCCCGCGAATGGGTGGTAGAAAAGCTCAGCGGTGGCGCGTTTTCCAACCTGTTTGTGGATACGCAATTTGTAATTTCCGATATCAATGCCGAGGAACCCGCTTTTGAAATCGAAGCGCTGGAAGCGGGATTTGATTTCGACGGTGTGGACATTGATTACCGTTCACCGCTTGCGCCCGCGACCGATACAGTCGGCACGGGGCGTTTTGATTACACGACCGACATCCTGAAGATCGATATCGATACAGGCAAAATTCTGGACATGGATGTCAGCGACGGTGAAGTCGAGCTTTTATATGTTGTGGCGGAAGGCAAGGGCACGGCGGATGTGCATTTCGATTTGAAAGGGCCGGTGAAGTCGGTTCTTGAATATATCAAGGCGGACCCGATCAACGCCAATCATGAAATCGATGTCGCGAATTCCAAAGGGCGGGCCGAAATGGTGGTGAATATCCATTTGCCGACAAAGGATGATGTAGCGATGTCGGAGGTCAAGATCGATATCAACGGGACCGTGACCGATGCGAGCTTGCCGAATGTTGTGAAGGGCATGACGCTCTCTGGCGGTCCTTTCGCGGCCAAAGTGAAGGATAACCGGCTTACGGTGAGCGGTAAGGGGTTGCTTGACGGCCAGCCGATCGAAGCCGAATACCGTGAATTTCTTGAATCCGAAGGGCAGGCTTACAAGATGCAGGTCGCGGCCAAAGGCACAGCCACCGAAGCGATGCGTGCCAAGTTCGGCATAGATTTGAGCGACTTTCTGGCCGGTCCGGCTTATGTCGATGTGGTGTATACCGAAACCAGTGACGTGAATGCCAACGCCGTTGTGAATGCCAATCTGCGGAATACGCAGCTGTTCGTTGATCCGTTTGATTATCTGAAAGAACGCGGCAGCGACGCGAGCGCATCTTTCAAGGCCGTATTGAAAAACGGGTCCGTGCAGCGCATTGAGGATCTGACAGGGAATGCTCCGACATTGGTTCTGGATAAATCGACGATCATGTTCAGACAGGACCAGAACGGCGAAGACGAACTGGCCTCGGGCAGTATTTCGCGTTTCGTTTTGGGTGAGACCGTCGGTGCGCTGGATTTTGAAATCATGCCTGCGGGGACGATCAAGTTCATCATGGCGGGACCGTATCTTGATTTACGGCCGTTTCTGAATGAAGACACGAAAGACGGTGTACAAGAGCCATACACCAATCCGCGTATACAGATATCCGCGAAGGCCGATACCATGCGCACGGCAGATGAAGAAACCATTGAATATGGCCAGATTTATGCCGACCTCGACGAGCAGGGAAAGTTTAACCAGCTCGAACTCGATGCGGTTGCGGGCGGCGGCGATATTTATTTACGTTACAAGCCTGACGAACAGGGCAGACGTGTATTCAGAATGGAAGCGGATAATGCGGGTGCGACACTCAGAGCGTTCGGTCTCTATGAAAATATTCGCGGCGGCAAGCTTGTGATTTATGCCGAACCCAAAGGCGGGTTGCGGGATAAAAACCTTGTCGGGTCTGCTGAGATGACCGATTTCCGTGTTGTGAAAGCGCCGACTCTTGCACGTTTGCTCAGCATTATGTCTCTGCCGGGGCTGTCTAGTGCCCTGAACGGCGAAGGTCTGGGTTTTAGTAAGCTCGAGGCCAGTTTTGACTGGCTGTTCAGACAGCAGGGTAGTTTGCTGGTGCTGAAAGACGGTCGTACATCGGGTAACTCTCTCGGGCTGACATTTGACGGGACGTTCGATAATGCGGCGGGCATGCTGGACGTGAAGGGTACGATTATCCCGTTGGCGGGCGTGAATGAAATTATCGGCAATATTCCGATCGTGGGCGACATTATTACAGGCGGTACGGGCGCGTTGATCGCGGCAACCTACAGCCTGACCGGAAATTCGGAGGAGCCGGAGGTTTCGGTGAACCCGCTATCCGTGCTGACGCCCGGTATTCTTCGTCGTATCTTGTTCCAGAATTAGGGGTTACTGCGCGGCTTCGAGTGTGTGACCGAATTCTTCAGGCCAATAAATTTTGGCTGAATGTTTTGGCGGCGGCAGGTGTTCTAACTGACTTTCAACAGAAGCAACATAGCCTTCAGGATTTTTCAGATAGATATACAAACGGTGCATGTCTTCCTCGATTTTGTCGAGATCACTGAAGAGATGCATGTCTTCTGGTAGGCGCAGATTGGCGTTGCGTATGGCCATTAATGTGAGTGGAGGCGTGTCAAAAATAGCCTGCTGGACGGCGGATATGCGAACGCTTTCACCCGTGCCTTTCATGAAAGCCCATGGCTTGATCGGGAGTTCCAAAAGTCCCCGGTTATAGGCTTCAATCGCTGCTGCATCAGGGCTTTCAATCGGTTTGAGGAATTCGCGCCTGTTATGCAACGTGATCGGGTCGACTTTTGTTTCGTCCCATGCACGTTTTGGCCGTGTGGCGATCAGATGTTTGGCATACGCAGTATTCATTAGTTTTATATAATGCACAGCCGCGTATTATGCAAATATTTGTGAGGGTGGGGGCGGTTTTTAACTTTTAACCCGCACGAGTGCGTGTTTTTTCTTGCCTGCTGATAGCTTGATATAGCCATCATCTGTGAGATCTCCGGAAGATGCGAGCATGTCGATATCCATGATCTTGGCGTCGTTCAATTTGGCGCCGCCCTGTTCGATCAGCTTGCGGGCCTTACCCTTGGAATCTGCGAGGTCGGCTTCGACCAACAGTTCTGTAACCGGTACGCCGTTTGACAGGCGGGCTTCGTCGATATCTATACTTGGCAAATCATCACCTACACTTCCTTGCTCGAATACTTTTTGCGCCGTGGCAGCGGCTTCATTTGCCGCATCTTCACCATGACACATTTTTGTCGCTTCGTGTGCGAGGACTTTTTTGGCTTCGTTGATTTCCTGACCTTCAAGTGCTTCGAGCTTTTCGATTTCTTCGAGTGGCAATGTCGTGAACAGACGCAAGAAACGGCCGACATCGGCGTCCTCGGTGTTGCGCCAGTATTGCCAGTAATCGTAAGGACTAAGCTTGTCAGCGTT
>JAESRE010000115.1 GCA_016764775.1 Alphaproteobacteria bacterium | reverse complement strand
GCCATTCGGCCTGAATGTACTTTCTTCACCCTTCTCCCAAGGGAGAGGGGAACAGGTCGGCTCACTGCCTGAACACCAGCGGGTCTGTCGCAAAGCCTTTTTCGCGGGCCGCAGCCAGCATGCGGTCGATTATAGCCTGATCGGGCGCTGCCTCGCGGGCGAGGATCCAGAGATATTTCCCGTCGGGGGAGCCGACGAGGGCGGCTGAATAGTCGGCCTCCAGCGCGAGGATCCAGTAGTCGCCCCAGGCGAAGGGCACCCAGTCGGGGGCGAACTTGACCTCGAGTTTGGAATTGTTCGAGCCTTCGACGACGCGGGCCGTGCCCTCGGCGCGCTTTGTCTCTCCGGTTTCGCTGTTGGTGCATTCATTCACGACGCTGACCGTGCCGTCCGCATTGAGAGCATAGGTCGCCGTGGTCTCGATACAGTTCTTTTCGAAGCTGTTGGGGTAGCGCGCAATCTCATACCAGGTGCCGGCATAGCGGGTGAGGTCCACCCCATCGACGGTGGCGGGCTCTCCGCTGGCATCCCGGTAATCCGGCTGGCTGAGCGCGCAGGCCGCCGCCAGCGGGATCAGCGCGAGAAGGGGAAGGGCGAGATAGCGTTTGCGCATGGGGGGGCTCTCGGATTTGGAGTTGTGTATCGAGAGCGGGTAACGCGCGAGGGCGGGATTGGTGGCTAAAATTGCACCGAAATCATTGCTCAATGAAGTGTCGCAGAACGGGTAAAACTTCGTCTCTGATAGCTACCGTAGCAGCGACGCCAATTGAGGTTTTTGGGTGGTGAATAGCACTGTTTAAGTCAGACTTGTGATGCTTAAACCTATCCAAGCTGGGCTTTAGCATCTTTCTCTGACCTAAATCCCAGTCTGAATAATTATTCTCCAAATAATCAATGAGTTGCGACAGTGTAGGGTAAAGGTCATCTTTCTGTTGTTTGCTCAAGGTTTTTCCGGTGCGTGCCTCTTCATTCGATATGCAAAAATTCCGCATTTCCTTAAATTTTCCATGTCTTATCAGAAAGCACGCAGCGCCTATCTCAAATATCATTCGAATTAGCGCTAGCCCCGAATATCGCGAGTCATAGATATCGTGGGCTTTAGCCTCATGAACTAAATCTAAAAACTTATCCGTGCAGTGAACTTCGTTGATGTCCTTAGGTAAAACGCTTCGATAGCCGATGGGCTTTGTGATCGGTTTTTGAGACGGATGTTGCTTAGCTTTTGGGGCTTGTGGCTTCGGAACTTTTGGTTTGGCTGGAGGCGGGTGAATGGGAGAACTTTTAGGCTGCCGCTTCATTGAAGAAATAAAGCGTCGCCAAGTTCGCGTGAAATTCCTCATATCTTCAAGAACTTGCTGATAGGTGTCATCAGAGACGACGACATCATTTTTAGGTGAGTTCCAAGGTAGTAGTTCCCCATTCTCTGCCGAGAACGAAACTGAACCTACAAAACCATTAAATTCGTTATGCCAATTCTGGTCCCATCCGGTCTTGGGGCTTCTGTCAGCCCGCACCACAACCCGACCATTACAGGATACAGACCAGCCATATTCACTACCCAGGGCCGTGTTTGTAGCTAAGTCGTAGTCTGGCTCTCGCTTGAAACGATGCTCTTCGTGCTGTCCTGCAACAATTGAGACTCTTACGCCCGATGGCGTTTGAAAATTTTTCGTGAGCGGCTTGAATAGGCCATTCTCCCTAACGACGACACTCCTTGGCTGAATGCTGTTCTTATTGATGTTCAGCGTGAGGCCGCGTTCTAAAAACCTGCAATACCTAATAGAGGCCTCAGTGGATAAGCGATCAACAAAGCTCGTATCCGAAAGATGTCGAATTATGGGTGCGGGCGGACTGGTGATCTCAATTGTGGTGCCGGCTTGGGCCTTAGAGGTTTCAGTTTCTCCCTCAATAAGCCATTCATCATCGTCTGATCGATAACTAGTCATATCGAGAGAGACGTGAGAGCGTTCCTTCCCTGTGTGGGTGCTGATCGTAGTGTGCTCGCCAAGTTTGAAGATCGCCCTGTTTAGACCGACGCCGTACATCCCAATTGAGAAAGGCTGCGCTGAACGATGACCAAACTTCAAGATGGAGTTTTCTAGGTCTGCCGACGACATTCCCCCGGAATTATCGACTATCTTCACTCCACGAGCCGATACAAATAGCTTAATCTCTATCGGGTCATAAGTTTTGAGAAGGCCTTCTAGATCTGGCTTTGCGCCTAAAGTTCTCAGATGCGCGCTGCCAGCATCAATTGAGTTATCTAATAAGTCAAAAATGCAATCAATGGCGGACGCATCGCGGGAGAAGGTGTCAATAAGAAACTGCTTGTCGGGCGACGTATCTACGCGGAGTTGTTTCTTGACCACTGGCTCTCACTCAGCCGCTAACACCCTATGATGTAGCTGCTTGCTTTCGATTCGGGTTTTGATTTTAGATAGAATTGACTTCGATACCAGCGGTGGAACGCTATTTCCTATCATTCTAAAGCTGTGCCATTTTGTTGGGTGAAAGACAAACCAGTCAGGAAAGCTTTGCAAACGGGCTGCTTCTCTGACCGATATTACCCGAGGTTCAACGGGATGTAGAGGACGCATAGACTGATAGCTGCCGCGGTCTGCGCCCGTACCTGCGCGAAGAGTTGGACATTGCCCATTTGAGCTTAGTCGCGGGTATCGGCTGACACTTTCAGTTTTGCCTGGCGGTGTATTACGAAACCGATCCACAACAGCGGGCGAATGTTCCGTTGCTAAATTTCCCGACGTTTGGTTGTTGAGCAATTTAGCGACAGCTTCTTTCCACCCTAGATGCTCATTAGGTGCTTGACGCATGAGTTGCGCATACGTGGAAGCTTCCTCAACCGCGCACGTGTACTCTCCCCAGTCGAACTGACCTCTCTGAGATTGCTTCGAAGGAGAAGGGAGGTCGCTGATTGCATCCGCGATGGTGACGAGTGACGTTTGTTTGGGGACGAAGTCGGATGGCTTGAGGTCGATGGCGGAATCGTTGCGAGCGCCAATTACTAGAACTCTTTTTCGCTTTGTAGGCGCCCCAAATTTTTCAGCAGAAATGGTTATCGGTTGCAAGATACGATAGTCATCGATGATCGAAGACATACTGCTTTGCAACATTTCGGAAAATTTCGGGTCTAAGATCCCTGCGACATTCTCCATTACAAAGAAGTCTGGCTGAATAATCGATACCTGCTTGAAAAAGCTCGCCAGCAAAGTGTTTCTAATATCGTCAGGCGCTCTCTTCCCGATTGTGCTGAAGCCTTGGCAAGGAGGCCCGCCAATGACCCCTGCTGGTCGCTTGCCACGGAGTATTTTTCTCCAGAAAGCATCATCAAGTTCATTCACATCCGAAACGACAGCGCGCGCCCTTGGAAAGTTTAGGCTATAAGAAGACTGAAGATCGGGATCTTTGTCGACCGCTACAATAGTCTCAAAACCTGCCCATTCCGCACCCAAGCCGAAGCCGCCGCAGCCTGAGAATAAATCAACTATAGAAGGCTTATCCTCTACCAAAATTCGCTCCTGCGCAAACCGTGGATTATTGACTGATTCTCCTCGATCATGCGGTTTTGTTAACATCAGATTGACCTTCCCCCGCCTCCCAAAACCCGCTAAACGCGGCGCCATGAGCGATACCCCACAAATTCCCGCGCAATTTACCGCTGAAACCCTGTCTGAGGCGCTGCCCTATATCCAGCGCTATGACCGTCAGACCGTGGTCATCAAATATGGCGGGCATGCCATGGTGGATGAGGCGCTGTCGGAGGCGTTTGCGCGCGATGTGGTGCTGCTGAAGCATCTGGGGGTGAACCCGGTCATCGTGCATGGCGGGGGGCCGCAGATTGCGAGCCTTCTGGACCGGCTGTCCATCAAGTCGGAGTTTCGCGACGGGCTGCGGGTGACCGATGATGCGACGATGGAAGTGGTCGAGATGGTCCTGTCGGGCCCGATCAACAAATCCATCGTGCGGGCGATCAACAAGGCGGGCGGCAAGGCGGTGGGGCTATCGGGCTCTGACGCCGACATGATGCGGGTGCGCCGGGCAACGCGCACGGCGCGCGACCCTGACAGCCATGTCGAGCAGGTGATCGACCTTGGCTTTGTGGGCGAGCCGGAAGCCGTCGATGTGGCGGTGCTGAAACTGCTGACCAATTACGACCATGACTTCATCCCGGTGATCGCGCCTGTGGGCGTCGATGCGTCGGGCAAGCGCTATAATGTCAATGCCGATACCGCGGCGGGCGCGATTGCCTCCGCGCTGGGGGCGAGCCGGTTGTTGCTGCTGACCGATGTGGCCGGTGTGCTGGACGGGAACAAGGAGCTGATCCGCGAGCTGAAGGCCGATGATGTGCCGATGCTGGTGCGCGACGGGGTCGCGTCCGGCGGGATGATCCCCAAGCTTGAAACGGCCGCGTCGGCTGTGAAGAATGGCGTCGGCGGGGCGGTCATTCTGGACGGACGTGCGAAACATGCGCTTCTCATGGAGCTTTTCACCGAACACGGGGCCGGGACGATTGTCCTTTAGGGCGCTGGCGGTTGCGGGTCTGCTGGCACCCCTGCTGGCTTTCGGGGCCGCTGGCGGGGCGGGGGCGCAGGAGGCGTCTGCGGATTTGCCGGAAAGCCCCGGCGGCTGGCAGCTGTGTAATCAGACAAGCTATGTGATCGAGGCGGCGACGGGCCATTATGAAGGCCAGGGCGTCACGGTCGAGGGGTGGACGCGGCTGCGGCCGGGCGGGTGCGCGGTGGCGCTGGAGGGCCCGCTGGAGCCGGGGGTGCATTATCTCTTCGCGCGCTCTTCGTCTGCCCATCGCGGCGGGCGCAAGGTGTGGGGCGGGGAGAGCGCCTATTGCGTCGACACGAC
>JAESRE010000114.1 GCA_016764775.1 Alphaproteobacteria bacterium | reverse complement strand
TGCTGCTTTCGGTGGTCAGCTTTCCCGTACTGGAACTCGAAACCATCCCGTCCAGCTGGCTCCGGTATGTGTATTACGGTGTTTGTATCTGGAACGGTCTGCTGGCGGCGGCGATGATCTCGACCATTTTAATGTTAAAGGACACGACCGCCTTTGTGATCGGCGTTTTGTCGCCTTCCTTTGACGAGAAGGGGGACAAGACAGATAAGGACGCGGACTAGTCCTTGTTCTGCTTTTTCTTACGCTTGTGCTTGGGCGTAGTTTTCTTTTTGTAGCTGTTTTTTTTGCCCGATTTGGACTTGCCGCTCTTGGGCTTACCCTTGCGGCCCTTGGGTTGGTCGCTGCGAAACGGCTTTTTCTTGGTTTTGAACACCATCCCCGGAATGTCGGCGCCGTTGACGCTGTCCCCGGTGAGCTCAAGCACTGTTGATCCCGTTAGCCCGTCCGCTTCCTTCAAGCGTACAGTCACAGCGGCGCCAAGGCGAAATACTGTACCGGTACGCTTGCCGACTAGCGCATGCTGCTCCTCGTCGTGGACGAAGAAATCGCCTTCCATGGAGCGCATGGGTACAAGCCCGTCTGCATTACTCTCATCCAGCGTGACAAACAAGCCGAAGCGGGTCACGCCGCTAATGCGTCCTGCAAAGTCGGCCCCCACTTTTTCGCTGAGATACGCAGCCGTAAAGCGGTCGACGGCGTTGCGTTCGGCCTCCATGGATGTGCGTTCGGTCTGACTGATATGTTCGCAAATCTCGTCTATGCGCGCGACTTCAGCCGGATTAATACCACCGGGTCCAAGCTTATAGGCGCTGATGAGCGCACGGTGAACCAGCAAGTCCGCATAACGGCGGATAGGCGAGGTAAAGTGTGCGTATTTTTGTAGGGCCAGCCCGAAGTGACCGATATTTTCGGCCGCATACACCGCTTGGCTCTGGGAACGCAGGATGACGGTGGAAATCAGGTGAGAGTAGGGCAGCTTCGAAGCTTGCTGCAAAATACCGTTAATCTGCGCCGATCGGGTAACTTGCCCCTTCGGCAGGTTCAAATCGAAACTCGACAGAAACTCACGCACACTGTCCAGCTTGTCTGTACTCGGCGTGTCATGAACACGGTAAACGCACGGGAACAGTTCCGGGGCGCGCTTGGCCTCAATAGCTTGCGCGGCGGCCACGTTGGCCAGAATCATGAATTCTTCGATCAACTTATGGGAGTCGAGACGCTGTCGGACCTTCACGCCCGTCATTTCGTTCTTGTCGTTGATGATGATCTGCTTCTCGGGCATGTCCAGATCGAGCGCGCCGCGCTTCTGCCGTGCCTGATCTAAAACCTTGAACACTTCGTACAGAGTATTGATAGGGCCTAGGACGGGCCCTATCGCCTTTTTGTCCCCGTCTTTACCTTGCGTTTCGTATATATGCTGCACTTCCTCGTAAGTCAGGCGTTTGTGCGACTTCATCAATCCACGCGTGAATTTGTGTTTTTTGAGGTTCCCCTCATTATCGATCCACATGTGCGCGGCCATGCAGGCACGCGGCTCATCGGGGCGGAGCGAGCATAAATCGTTCGATAAAGCCTCGGGTAGCATCGGAATAACGCGATCGGGAAAGTAGGTGGAGTTTCCGCGTTTCTGTGCTTCGGCATCCAGAGCGCTTCCATGTCGCACATAGTACGCAACGTCTGCAATGGCGACAATTAGGTGGTAGCCCCCGCCTTCTATAGAGCCGTCTTTCTCGGCAAAAACAGCGTCATCAAAGTCCCGCGCATCCGCACCGTCAATGGTCACAAGCGGTATATTGCGCAGATC
The DNA here is from genome assembly GCA_016764775.1 of Alphaproteobacteria bacterium. Lineage (GTDB taxonomy): Bacteria > Pseudomonadota > Alphaproteobacteria > Micavibrionales > Micavibrionaceae > TMED27. The sequence continues at coordinate 3,114 of JAESRE010000114.1, read as the reverse complement.
CTCACGGCCTTTAGGGTCGGGGACCTTCATGCCCTTGGTTTCTTTTTGAACCGCAGCGGGCCAGTCTTCGTTCAACCCTGCTTCGTGGAGGGAAATCAGGCTGATCGCTTTCGGATCGCCTTGCCGGCCTAAAACTTCAACGATACGGACCTTTTTCAGTCGTAAGCCCTTTGAAGGCTGAACCTCGCCAACGGCCAGATCGCCTTCCTTCGCGTCGTTCAAATCATCGCGGTGAATGACATACTCGTTTCTGGCCTTCTTGTCGGTCGGCACGAGGATCGGTCCGTGCTTGTTATATTTCACCAGTCCAAGAACGCGGCCACGCGCTGTATCCAGCGGCTTGATAATACGGGCTTCATATGCATTGGCGGAGACGCGTTCAAATCTGACCAGCGCCCGTTTGCCTTCGGCCATGTGCGGATAATGCTTTTTATCCGGCATAATCTCTATGCGCGGTGGTTGGCCGAGTAAATCGTCATCCCAGTCGACAATTTTAGCGACAATGTCGCCGTCAACAGATATGTCTGTGACTTCGACGGTGCCGACAGACGGCAATCCATCGGGCACAGTGTACCCGCCACCGGCCTGCTTGCTGATTGCGCCGTCTTTTTCCAATGATTTGAGGACTTGTTTAAGGGCCACACGGTTTTCGCCGCCTTTGATTTTAAAGGCACGGGCTATTTCACGCTTTGTTTGCGGAGAAGATGAATTACGGATGTAATCCAGTACGTCAGATTTTTTCAGCTCGGCCATAATCAGGCGCTTTTCTGTTTAGACGCGGACTTCTTTTTGCCGGTCGACTTTTTAGCTGTCTTTTTCTTGGGTGTTTTCTTCTTATCGTCTTTTTTGCTACTGTCGCCTTCTTTAGCGGCTTTGGCAGCTTCCTTGGCGGCATCGCGTTCCATTTTCTTGGCGATCAGGTCAACCGCGCGGTTCATGCCGATGGTCATTACATCTTCGTCTTTCGGGATCGACGCGAATTTACCGTCATGCTGAACAAATGGCCCGAAACGGCCAATACCGGCCTTGATCATCTTGCCTGTTTCCGGGTGTTCACCGATATCACGTGGCAGAGCGAGCAACTCAAGCGCGATTTCCAGTGTCACATCACCCGTGGTCATGCCTTTCGGCAATCCCTGACGTTTGGGTTTGGGCGCTGTTGGTTTTTTCGGCTTTTTAGGGGCCTTTTTGCCTTCGGCTTTGGCGGCTTTCTTGGCCTCTTCCCAAGCGGCAAGGTCCTTTTCGTAGCCTTCCATATCAGGTGCGGATTCAGGGGCAGGGTCGATTTGTACATAGGGGCCGTAAGGGCCACGCCGTAAGGACACTGTGCGTCCTGTTCCCGGCTCTTCGCCAAGAATCTTGGGTTCGTTCGCCAGTTCGGCCTGTTCCGCACTCTCGCTTTCATCAACGAGTTCAAGCGGACGGGTGAATTTACATTCAGGGTAGTTTGAGCACCCGATGAAGGCCCCGAATTTACCGAGCTTGAGGCCCAATCGCCCGTCACCGTGCGTATCCTTACACGCTTTACATTCGCGCGGGTTCGGATTGTCGGGTGTTGGCTGGAAGAAGTGAGGGCCGAGTTCGTCATCCAGATGGTTAATCACATCGGTAATGGTCAACTCTTTAGTCTCGTCCACGGCGGCTTTGAAGTCCACCCAGAAGTCACGCAAGGCTTGCTGCCACTCAAGATGGCCGGCAGCAATCGCATCCAGCTCTTCTTCAAGGTTCGCCGTGAATTCGTAATCGACATATTTGGTGAAGAAGTTGGTCAGGAATGTCGTAACCACACGCCCACGGTCTTTCGGCACGAAGCGGCGCTTGTCCATTTCGACATAGTTACGGTCACGCAACACCTGCATGATGGACGCGTATGTAGACGGGCGGCCGATGCCCATTTCTTCGAGGGCTTTTACCAGAGAGGCTTCGGAATAGCGCGGTGGAGGCTGTGTGAAATGCTGGTTTGGCGTTGTGTCGACCAGCTTCGTGTTTTCGCCTTCGTTCATAGGTGGTAAGCGGCGGTCGCTATCGGAAGCTTTGTCGCTTTGCGCTTCGTCTTCGTCCTTCGTGCTTTCCTGATACAGGGTCAGGAAACCGTCAAATGTCACAACAGAACCGTTGGCACGTAAAATGACATCATCCGTACCATCGGAAATGTCGACCTTCATTTGATCGAGGACCGCATTTTCCATCTGTGAAGCCATTGTACGCTTCCAGATCAATTCATACAGGCGGCGTTCTTTTTCGTCGCCCATCGGTGCGCCGGACTTACCCGGGATCTTGGTCAGATCGGTCGGACGGATCGCTTCGTGGGCTTCCTGCGCGTTTTTGGCCTTTGATTTAAACAGGCGCGGTGAATCCGGCAGGTACTTGCCACCATATTCACCTTTAATAACATCGCGTGCTTGTGCCACCGCGTCATTGGACAGGGTCGTACCGTCGGTACGCATATATGTAATGAAACCGGCTTCATACAAACTTTGCGCGGTACGCATTGTTTGCGACGCACTCATACCCAGTTTGCGGGATGCATCCATCTGTAATGTTGATGTGATAAACGGCGGGGCAGGGTTGCGACGAACCTGCTTCTTTTCGATTTTCTGGATCGAAAGCGCTTTGTTCTTGATGCGGCCAACGGCGTGATCGGCGTCACTCTCATTGGTCAGGTCCATCTTACCGAGCTTGTTACCCGCCAGATGTGTTAGCTTGGCCGTGAACGGCATACCTTCGGATGTGTGAAGCTTGGCTTCAATCGACCAGTATTCCTGTGGTTTAAAAATTTCGATCTCGGCTTCACGCTCACAGATCAGCCGAAGCGCAACGGATTGCACACGGCCCGCAGAACGGGAACCGGGAAGCTTGCGCCACAAAACAGGCGAGAGATTAAAGCCCACCAGATAATCAAGCGCACGACGCGCAAGATAAGCATTGATCAACGGTTGATCGAGCGAACGTGTATGACTTTTGAACGCGTCTTGAATCGCACCCTTCGTAATCTCGTTGAAGGTCACACGGTAGACAGGGACTTTGGGACGGGTGACTTGTACCACATGCCAGGCAATTGATTCCCCTTCTCGATCAGGATCGGCTGCGAGGTAAACCGCATCAGCATCGACT
>JAESRE010000113.1 GCA_016764775.1 Alphaproteobacteria bacterium | reverse complement strand
CGGGCCATGCGGCGCACGGCGGCCTCAGGGTGCTCCAGCAGGTCACAGAGGGTGCGCCAGCGGTGCACGAGCGGTGCGATGGCAAGCGGCCGGCGCGCGCGCCCCGCACGCTCGCCCCCATCCGGGGCAAAGACACTGGGGTCCAGGGGGCGGAAGGCCCCCATGGAGGGCATGAGGGCAAAGCCGCGCGCGCCGGAGCGGGGGTGAGCCGCACCGGCCGGATCAGGCGCGGTCCCGGATAGCGGCTGCGCCCCTTCCGGGATGACGGGCATTCTGGTGTGTTTCGGAAGGCCCGCGGCAGCCGCCATCAGGACGAGGAGCCGGCGCGCCAGCGTCTCAACCCATTTCAGCCGCGCGCGGACATGGGTATAGAGCCGCCGGCTGAGCTTCACCTCCTTGCGCGACAGCCCGGCCCGGAAGTCGAGATCTGCCATCTCGTCCCTCAAAGCCCTGAAGCCCGCCGTCACAAAGCTGGATGTGTCCTGCATGGCCGGAAGGATAGGGGCGGGCGGCGTCAGGTGGGAAAGTTTGACCGGGGTAGGAGATAGCCTCATGCGTTTTGTGTTTGCGCAAAGGCTGCTCAGTTGCCTCGTCACGGCCCGTTAATCAGGCGAGCACATTTCTAGATAACACCGCTTACACAAACAAAGACCAAGGCAATCGCGGACGGCTATGATCCAATGATTGGCGTGATGCATGACCAACGCGAAAAGCACAAAGACAACACTCCGTCATTCGCTCTGGATTTGGTGGAGCCGATGCGGCCCGTGGTTGATCGTTTGATCTTGAAGCTGATCGCTGAAGAGACGTTTTCGGGGGCGGATTTTGATTTGCAGAGTGATGAAGTCGTGCGAATCAATCCAGAGTTTTGTCGATTGCTTTTGAGCGTTTTGGCAACGATTACACAATTCGATCGGAGACCCTAATCACTACTAGCATTTCTGACCAAATCTACGAAGCGGTCCAGTCCGGAAACTTCCAGTCCCTTGTGACCAGTTCAGATCAGGCGGATTTAACGCTGCTTGGTGAGGCCTTAGCTGACCTACACACTTCCGGTTCGATTGAACTCTTTGAGTTTTTGCGCCGCATCGATTGGGTGGCGCTAGAGGCGAAATATAAAACTCGGTGGAACGTGGCAATCGAGGTAGCAGTAGGCCAAGTACGCTCTGATCCCAAAACTACAATTTGTTGGTTCCACGATATTCTGGACGGCGCACGTCAGGCTGACGTCCATCTGTTGTTCAAGAGCTTTGAAAAATGGACAGAAACTAACGCGGATTGCCTCGCTGAGGTTCGCGATGTCATTGCCGCATGCGAAAGAGATAGTGAACTAGTGCATGCGTTTCTGGCCAATTGGGCTAAGCACAATGCCGCCGCCGCATTAGAAACGGCGCTTGACTGGTCGCAGTCCGCTGAAACTCAGACTCGTCATCAAGCAATAATTTCTCTGTCGGCGATTGTTCGGGCTGGGGGAGATGCGGACGCGATCTATCGAACGCTTATCAACTTGATGGAAAAGGGGAGTGAAGTTGATCAGGTGTCAGCAGTCACCGCCGCCAATCGGATACTGGGTAACAGCAGTGAACCATTGCAGCCTCTTGTTGGCGCGCTGGAATTGCTTGCGCAGAACCCCTCACAATCAGTACGCCATCAGCTCATCGATGGTTTGGCACGAAGCGGCGGATACCCTCAGTCCTTAAAGGAAAAGGTGTATGGGCTATTTCCGGCGTCGAACGAAGCACCTAACACCTTGGGTCTTATTGATTTGGCGCTTTCAGAGCTGGATTTGAACAGCGATTTCCAACTTGTGTGCGAATTGACTACCAGCCTCCTGCTTCAAGATGGCGAAGACCCAACCAAATTGGAAGACCTTGATATTTTTGTGGGCAAGTTGCAGTCAGCTCCCGCAGCAGTTGTTTGCAGATATTTAGTTCACTGGCTGCTCGCTGGAGACCAGGTAATCTGCTCGCAGTTAAATGATATTTTTCCGCCTATCGACAAATCCGTATACGCATTTGACTTGCCCAGTTCAGAGTTATCAGTCGCGGATGTATTCTACTTAACTCGCAAAATTTATGCGTATCTCTTCTTCTGCCACGGTCCCGCAGTTTCGCTGCTCACTACATGTCTGATGGCCTTACCCTTGGAAGATCGTAAGCGCTTAGAAATCGATATAGCTTCGTTTTGGCTGCGCAATTTCCCAGGCGATCTTGAGCTGTTCGAGCAGTATGCAAAGATCCATCCCACACGTGGATTGAAAGCATCGATCGAGCGTATGAGCAACGCGGTGGACGCTTACCGAGAGCCGCTACAGCAACTCAAATTAAACAAAGCCTTCCACCCGTCGCCTTTGGAGCGGCGAGTTCAAGCGGAAGTCAGGCGTGAGCAAGATGCGGAGGCAAGCAAGATGATGAAGGAAAAGTCGGTCTTTATGTCAATCTTTCCGACCAGCACGCTGCTTTACGGTCGAGCTGCCATCAGTCGAATTGTTGATAGCGGCGGAAGCAGCTCTCGGCAGGTCATTTCGATGAAATCCTTTGAGACATCCACAGCCTTGCCTCGCATGGACGTCTTATATCCAGCTCGTTTGAGTTACCTCATGTTCCGTTTTCGAAACGAGAAGAGACCCAATTGAAGTTACTATTGAAGCAATACCTCGCGTCGCTTCGTGAACGCGACGAGCTAGACATCGTACTTCCCGACATTCTCAGTGAGTTGGGCTTCACAATCATATCTCGCCCAATGCGGGGCACCGCTCAATACGGCGTTGATATAGCGGCTCTTGGACCCCACCCCGATACAGGCGTTCCCGCGATTTATCTTCTGTCTGTGAAGTCTGGAGACTTGGGCAGAGATGATTGGGATACGGGTAAGCAATCATTGCGTCCCTCACTTGTCGATATCCTAGACGTCTATATCCCGAAGCAATTGCCTCGAAGATATCGCAAAATGCCAAAGGTAGTTGCGTTGTGCTTTGGTGGGGACATCCAGGAGGATGTTAGGCCGCGCGTTGGTGCGTTCATCGACAAGTATGCTGAAGCGGGAGAAATCGACTTTGTTGAATGGAATGGCGATTACATTGCAGGCCTCATAGGCACTGGTCTCTTGCGGGAACACATCTTCCCAAAATCTTTCGAGGTTAACTTCAGAAAGGCTGTCGCGTTGGTGGATGAGCCAGATGTTTGTGAAGCTCATTTTCGTTCTTTAATCGATCAAATCGTTACGCCCGAAATCAAGAATTTTAGTGACCGCATAAGAAGGGCACGGCAAATCCTTGTGGCCGCTTGGACGATTTTTGCGTGGTGTCGAGATGCTGGTAACCTCGAGGCTAGCTACAGGTGTACATCTCTCTCTTTGCTCGCAATATGGCACTTAAGCCATCAGCACATTGTAGGTAAATCGAAGTACCACCGAGCGCTATCCGATGTAGTTGATAAAGCCATCTCTCTTATGCTCACAAACTCCGGTGCATACCTGGATGAGCATGTTTTGCCCTACTGCGAGATAGAGGATGGTTTAGCAGCATCCGTTCCCAGCCATTCTAGTGCTGATATCAATTTAAAATTATTCGAAGCATTGGGCCGCTTAGCGCTTCATGGTCACTGGCTTGTCTTTCAGAAAAGCCTGCGGCCTAGCGAAGGAGAGTCGGATCAGGAGCCCATCGCCGAGCAATTGAACCTATGTTCCGATAGGCTGATAAAACTGATTAAGAACAATCCTGTCTTTTATACGCCGTTAAGAGACGATCACGCCATTGAAGTTAATCTTGCTGCGCTCCTGTTGCTACACCAAGGGGAGACAGGTTTCGCTCATGATTGGATTGAGCAGATGACTCTTTCTTCGATTTTTAGCCATCGAAGCCATGGCTATTTCCCCTGTGCCTTCAGAGAGTACTCCGACTTAGTTGAACATCCAAAAAGTCGAGAAAACTACAGGGAGGATGCCACGTTGGGTAGTATTCTCTATCCGACACTAGGAGTTTGGCTAAGCATATTTGACGACCAATCAGCATTTTCTGCCCTAGAGGATTTTTATCGAAATTTTATGCCTCATAGTACTTGGCAGTTGTGGTTTCCGGATGAGGCCACGGACGAACATCTCTTCCTAAACACCGACATTCATGGGGCGGCGCTACCTGGGCTGACGTTGTCAGATGGAACAGCCGGTCTCCTAAAAACTCTTGAGGAAGAAATTTCCGCCAGCAACGACTTCGCAAACCTGTCGGCAGTCCGGATCGGCATTTGGCCCCTCGTGCTGCTAGCATGTCAGCGTCATCGCATCCCATTGCCGCCGCAATTCTGGGTGATGAATTGGTCACCGAGCGCTTCTGAAGTGAAGAGCTAAGACGCCTCCTATCGCAACTATTTTTCTTCGGACATCGCTATACCCCCTCCCAAGGGAGAGGGGAGATGTGGCTTCGCTCCGTCCCTCGACTTCGCTCGGGATGTCGCTTGGGGGTGATTTCGGCGCTTCGAGGCCGCTGACCTCTCGCCCGGGGCACCCTAGCCGGGCTGGCGGATTTCTATGGCGAAGGTGCGGTCCGGGTCTGCGGTGCCCTCTGGGGCGGCGGGGTAGGGGGCGGCCTGGCGGATGGCTCTGAGGCAGCGGCGGTCGAAGCGGGGGCTGGTGCTGCTGGTGAGGAGGGCGGCGGACAAGACCTCTCCGTCTGCCGAAAGCTGGAAGGCGACTTCGCAGTTTCTTGCCCCGGCGACACCTCTGGGCGCGTGGCGCATCAGCTGTTGCCGGACGCGCATCTGCCAGGCGGTGAGGGCGTCCCGGCCTTTGCCGGATGTCCCGGCTTTCACGCGCTGAGCCGGGCGAGCGGCTTCGTCCCTGTTTGTCTCTTGGCCTGTCTCCTGGCCTGCCTCCCCGCCTGCCTCTTGCGGGGCGGAGGGGGACATGTCCGGCCTTTCGGGGGCGGCGAGGTGTGCGCCGGTGTCTTCGCTCTCTTCGCTCTCTTCGCTTTCTTCGCTGTCTGGCCGGGGCGTTGAGGGGGCTTCGCCGCCTGTGGGCCCGGGGGCTGTGGCTGGCTGG
>JAESRE010000112.1 GCA_016764775.1 Alphaproteobacteria bacterium | reverse complement strand
ACCCGCGAGCCGATGCCAGAGCCGACAGGGCCCGGCGTGCGCTGGAGCCTCGATTTTGTATCGGATGTTTTCGCACCGGCGCGGCGGTTCCGGATGCTGTGCGTGATCGATGATTACACAAGAGAGTGCCTGGCGTTGGTCGCCGATACCTCCCTGTCAGGCGCGCGTGTGGCACGGGAGCTGGATCGCTGCATCCGCCTCTATGGGCGTCCCGAGACCATCGTCTCAGACAATGGGACCGAGCTGACCTCTCGCGCCATCCTGGAATGGCAGAACGAAACCGGCATCGCTTGGCACTATATCGCGCCGGGCAAGCCGCAACAGAATGGCTTCGTCGAAAGCTTCAACGGCAAGCTCCGCGATGAATGTCTCAATGAGGAAGTGTTCGACAGCCTCGCCCATGCCCGCAAGATCCTCGGGCGCTGGCGCCATGACTACAACCACCACCGGCCCCACTCATCACTGGGCGGGCTGACGCCCGCAGCGCGCCGTGCGCTTGAGCTCGATGAGGGCTCCACGCCCGGCGCGCTGGCCAAGACCAACCACCCGGGGTATCAACACGCAGGACTCTCGTTTTGATCGAGGGAGCCAAGGGGCTCAGGTCACATGCAGCGGCCCCGGTCCATGCTGACCCGGACCTTCGCCTCGGTGAGCGTGGTGATCCAGTCTGATCCGGAGAACTGGCTTCCCTGATCGGTATTCATGATCTCCGGCGGGCCATACTTCTCGATGGCCTCGCTCAGCGCGTCCACCATCAAGTCTGCATGCATGGTGTTCGACAACCGCCAGCTCAGCACCTTGCGCGTCGCCCAGCCCATGATGGCCACGAGATAGAGGTATCCCCCGCTGGCCGGAATAAATGTGATATCGGCGCACCAGACTGGCTGGGACGCGTGATCTTGAAGACCTTCAGCAAGCAAGGGAAGACCGGATGGGCCGGATGTGGCTGGCTGGTCTTTGGCCTCAAACGAACCAACGACAACAATGGTCGGCAAACTCTACGAATGATCTTCCGGAATCAAGCGGCTTAGTCACTAAACCAGGACGGCGCGACAATACTTGGTCAGGTAGCTCAGACTGGTAAACAGTTGAGGAAGGCGGGCACGGATGATGATCGCCACTTATTACCATGATTTCGAAACAGTTACTCCGTACAAAGCCGGTTCAGTCAGAAAGACATTGCTATAAAGTCCAGGGCTGTCGTCCTGCAAATAGGCTCCCGTTATCACCTCTTCGTCAAACAGGTTTTTGGCAAAAGCTGTGATTTGGAAGCCGGTGTCATCATTCGCCAAGACAAGAGAAAGATTGACATTTTCCCAGCTGGAAATCTCGTCGCGCGGAACGTTCCAGATACGAGCAAAGCTCTCCGCTTGATAGTAATAATCACCGCGGATTGTCAGATCCCAGCTACTATTACCAATAGATGGAAAAGTATACTCCGCTGCCAAGTTTAGCGTAGTATCCGGAGCACCCGGCAGATTGTTGTCGCTGAGGTTTTTGTTGACGCCGTCGAATGGCGTCAATGCGCCGATTGTGCGGAGTGATCCGTCCCCACCGACATAGGACACATCTCCCAGCCCAAAAGTCGCCTCCTGACCTGCAAAACTGCCAAGACACAGCCCAGCAGTAGAGCCCGCGTCAAGTTGCCCAGCCGCGATTGCGCCTAAAATCGTTGCATACCCTTCTGCGGAAACAGCGCAGTTCGAATAGCTTGCCGCGTTCTTCAGAACCACGAAATCGGAGTTACCGGCCGTGCGATCAAGGACGTCAATCGCAAAAACATCAACCAGCTTAGATTCGAGCAAACCGAGATTTGCAGACAACAGCCAGTTACTTCCGGGCGCCCAAAGATATTCAATCTCCAGGCCGTACACCTCAGCATCGACATTGAAATTCACCGATGAGCGGTTGATCACCTGAGTGATCTGGTAATCCGTATAGTCATAATAGAAGCCTGCGAGATTAAGTTGCTGTGTGTCTCCTGCGAACCGATTTTTGGTTCCAATTTCGTATGCATTGATGAACTCTGGTTCAAAAGTTGACGGGAATGCGTTGGCATTATCCGAAGGCTGCGGTGGGTTTATGCCGCCTCCCTTGTAACCGCGGGAGTAAAAGCCATACAGAAGCGTATCATCTGTGAACGAAAAATCCGGTGTCCAATCAAATCCGGCGCGCCCTGTAACCTCTTCAAATTCAACCTCGAAAATTCCGTCGACATTTCCGTCTAGGTTCGTCTCTGTCGCCGGATCCGGAACCGGAGCTAATGGATCCGCGCGGACGACATCAGGCGTGAAGAGATAGGTCGGAATGTTCTTTTGCGACTTTTCATCCTTCGTGTAGCGCAATCCGAGCGTGAAGGTCAGTTCATCATTTATATCATAATATGCTTCCCCGAAGAGCGCTGTCGACTGCAACTCATAAGGGGAAACTGTCCGAAAGTAATTTCGTCCCAAGCCGTTGAGTGAATTGAGGATATTTGAGTCGCCATCCACATTGGACTCATCAAGGCTTGCAGGGAATGGAACTCCCGGAATCACTGGTGGTCCACCAGCTGCAAGTGATGCGTTGTGTAATTGCAGCAGACCGGTAAGGGCATTGCTTATGAAGTAGTATCCATCGATTACATCGTCATTGCCCGCCTCATAGTCCATATAGATGGCGCCGAGATTGAAATTCAGCGGGCCACTAAAATCCGACTGCAGACGCAGTTCTTGCGTAAAGGCCTCTGTTGTTTCACCGGATGGATCCGCCACCGTATAAATGTTCGAGGGGCCGATCTGCGGGTCATTGACGACGCCGCCGGGGAAAACTGAATTGTAGAGATCGACTTGCGGATTTATCCCTGGTGGAATTGCTGACAAGTCATTGAAGGTGATTGTGGGCTCGACTTTTGAGACATCCTCAACAGAGAAAACAGATGTTTCATTGAAGCTCGACAATGAAGTCAATTTCAGGACATCATTGATGTCCCATGACAGACTAAGTGTCCACAAATCCTGTTCGGCTTTGTAGAACGGATCGAATCCTGCCGCAATAGTTCGCAAATCCTGAATGGCTGGTGCGGTAAATGCATCTCCATTGAGCAGCCCAACCTGAACAGCTAGCCCACCCGCGAGCGTCGCGACCGAATTCACCGTATCGCGCGACTCGTCAAGAGGCGCACTTAGACAGCCCTGAGAGGTGAAAATCTGATCATCGAAGGCGATGGGAATGCCCGCAAAACTAGTGTCTAGAGGGTCTTTCCGGCAAAGCTGCTTGCCCGAGCGGAGACGCGTATCCTCTTCTTCGAAATGTTCATATAATAGCCACCCGCTCAATGAGTCTGTCGGCTCAAATCCAAGAGTGGCGCGGATTGACCACAAGTCCCGGTCGTCAATATCGTTGCCGGTGACTATATTATCAACGTACCCGTCGCGTTGCGTGAGAGATCCGGCAACTCGGAGGGCAACCCGTTCTCCTACGGGCAAATTGACCATGCCGTTAGCTTTTACGGAATTATAGTTCCCGTAAGTCAGCGCGGCGTCTGCCTGGAATTCTTCGAAAACCGGCTTGGCGGTGATCAAGTTGAACACGCCTCCATTAGCGTTTCGGCCATAGAGTGTTCCTTGTGGCCCACGGAGGATTTCGACCCTCTCAGTGTCAAAGAATTCGGATTCGAAGAGTCTGTTCGATTGAAGGGGGACGTCGTTCTGATGTATGCCTACCCCGGCATCGCCGGACGTTGCTACGACATCTACTCCTATGCCCCTGATTTTGAGGTTGAATCCAGTAAATTGTCCTTTGGTGAACGACAGGTTCGGCACAGCTTTTGTGAGATCTGGACCACCAGTTAACTGGAGTCTGTCAATTGCCTCTTCATCAAAAGCAGAAACAGCAATTGGCACGTTCTGCAGTGACTCTGAAGTTTTCTGAGTCGTAACAACGACCGACTGCAGCGTTCTCACATTGTCTTCTTCTTGAGCATCTGCCGCTAGCCCAATGCTCGAAACCGATGCCGTTGTGTATAGAAACGCCACCCAAGCTGATCGCGGAAAAATCATATTTACCTCCCCTTATCACGTCCGTCTATCGCGGATTCATGTGTCTTCGTATGAAATCGCACGGTATGCAAGCAAACAAATTACGGGAAAGCGATTAATTCAGTGTGCTCCCATATTGTATGGACATAGTTATAAATCTGCTGTACCTAAGCTATAACTCAGGCGGTAAACTGCGGTCCCGCAGCGTCTTCTGAGCCATGGGGTGTCATTTTTGTTGTCTCGGCCGCGTGAAAAACGTGTCACGTCGTCGGGAAAGCATCCTCCCAACATTCCACAGCTTAGGGAAACTTGCTGGCTAGATTATTCTAGCCAGCACCTTTTTTTATACTCCGATCATATCGGTTGAATATTGATCCGCACAAAGCCAAACTATACTGTTAATTAAGGCGCGTTTCGTTTGGGGCTGAGGTGATCATACAAAACTGGACAGTGAGCTAAGGTATATCCCGACAGCCGAAGGAATATCGAGCATGGGACGAAAGCGGCGGAAGTTCACCGGCAGTTTCAAGGCGCAGGTGGAGCTGAATGCGCTGCGCGGTGGCAGGACGATCCAGGAGATTGCCACGAAGCACAATCTGATGCCGACGCAAGTGAGCGCTTGGCAGAAGCAGGTGTTTGAAGGGATGGCGGATGTGTTCGCCAAAGGCGAGTCGTCAGACGAGCGCAAATCCGAGTTCAAGGAACTGGACGCCAAGATCGGGAGGCTTGCAGTGGAGAACGATTTTTCCCTCAAAATGCTCCAGCTATGAGCCCCGGCGAACTACGTAGCATGATCCAGCCGGACCATCCGAAACTGAGCCTGAGCGCGCAATGCCGAGTGCTGAACATCTCCCGGTTAACGCTCTACTACCGGCCACTGCCGGCGAGCGTGGAGGAGCTGGCCCTGATGAATACGATTGACAAGCTGTTCACGAAGTATCCGTTATTCGGCAGTCGCCAGATTGGCTGGCGCGGGACGGTTTAAAGGCGGGACGCCACCGTGCGTGCCGCCTGATGCCCCAGATGGGCCTTCAGGAAGTTTATCGAAGGCCAAAGACCAGCCAGCCACATCCGGCCCATCCGGTCTTCCCTTGCTTGCTGAAGGTCTTCAAGATCACGCGTCCCA
>JAESRE010000111.1 GCA_016764775.1 Alphaproteobacteria bacterium | reverse complement strand
TCAACGGTCAAAAGGGCCAGCTCGGTCAGACCAATTATTCCGCAGCAAAAGCGGGTATGCTCGGTTTTACAAAAGCACTTGCTCTTGAGAGTGCACGTAAGGGCGTAACCGTGAATGCCATTTGTCCCGGTTACATCAAAACCGAAATGACCGACGCGATGGACTCGGCTGTACTCGAAAGCATTATCAAGCAGATCCCTGTCGGACGCATGGGTACTCCGGGCGAGATTGCCGCGCTTGTGTCCTATCTGGTTTCCAAAGAAGCCGCGTTTGTTACGGGGGCGACATTCTCCGCTAATGGCGGTCAGTACATGGACTAGTAGGCAGAGACGCAGGAAACTGCTAATCTTGATTCATGAGTAATAGCATTCATGAACGTCGGTTCATCCCGAAAGACACATTGGTTATCAAAGAAGGCGAAGACGGTAGCTCCGCCTTCCTGTTGCTGTCCGGTAAAGTCGAGGTTTTCTCACAATATGACGGTAAGGAAACAGTCTTGGCGACGTTAACGGCCGGGCAGATTTTCGGTGAGATGGCGCTTGTTTTTGATGAAAAACGCACAGCATCCGTGCGGGCTGTCGAAAACTGCAATGTGATTGTCATTACCCGTGAAGCTTTGAAGCAGAAGCTTTCCAAGAGTGACCCGACCGTCAAAGCTATTGTTGAAATGCTTAGCCGCCGTATTTTCACGGCCAACAGTTCGCATGTGAAACGGCAAAAGAATATTGACGAGCTGGCCGATGGTGCGAATGTCGTTTACCAGACAGTGTTGAGCCATTTGCCTGAAAATCGTCAGGATGATTTCAAAGCGGACGTCCTTCCGAAGCTGAAGGCTTTTTTATCCGCAATTGAAAAATTCAAAGACAGCGTCTAGGGCATATAAAAGCGCTTAGGAACCCCGTTCCCCCTTTATCCGTAGGGTGGTTTGTTCTATATCTTTGCACATAGTTACATTCACAATTAAGGGGATTTCACCATGAAATGGCTCATTTCTGTCGGCTTATTGCTTGTTCTTGTTGTTACGGGACTGCTTATGGCACCCAGCTTTTACGACTGGAACCAGTATAAACAACCCGCCATTGAGCAAATCAAAGCGACAACCGGATATGATGTCGCGATCAATGGTGATATTTCCCTCGCATTGCTCCCCAGTCCGCGTGTTTACGCAGAACAGGTTCGTATAGAAGATCCGAAAGCCGTCGGTGCCGAGGGCGCTCCGCCCTTTCTGGCTTTTGATTTGCTGGATGTGCGCGTGGCTTTGATGCCGCTCATATCGGGGAAGGTAAGCATTACATCGGTGAACCTGAACACGCCGCAAATATATGTGTCGCAGGATGCGCAAGGTGAGTTCAATTTCATGACTGAAGAGCTGAAAGCATTGTCTGAAGACGATGCCGAGGCTGAGCCGACACAGGCAAGCTCACAAGAATTTGATATCAGCTTTGATACGATCCGCATTTATGAAGGGACCGTCACGTATGTGACACCGGATCAGGCGCAGCCTTTGAAGCTTGAAAATATCACTGTCGTTGCGAATGGTCAGGGACTGAATGGTCCGTTTGACGTTAGCGGCTCCCTCATCAACAACGGACGTAAGCTCGGGTTTGAAGCCAAAACGGGCGAAGTTGATATGGATTTAATGTCGACGAGCTTATCATTGCGGGCCGACCTTGACGGTTTGGGCTTGCAGTTTGCAGGTGCTGTCGCGGGCGGAGAAACGCCTGAAATTCAGGGTGAGACCTCGATTATTATCGATTCTATTGCCGATCTGGTGAAGAACCATACGCAAGCCGACGCCTCATCTTTGCCAAATGCGGGCTTGTCGCTGACGGGCCTTTTGACTGCATCACCTGAACAGGCTGCGCTGAAGGATGCCGAGATTAAAATCGGCGATACGTTGCTGGTCGGTACTGTTGAAGCGGGGATGAGCCCGATTACCGTAAGCGGTAAATTCGAAGGTAAGGATATTTTTAACGCCGATCAGTGGCTGAGAACCTCTTCTTCGTCAGGTTCAGCGGCGCCTATGGATCCGGCGGGTTTGGGTGCTGTTTTGCCGAGAACGCTTGAACTGCCTGTTTTGGGTACGATCAACATCGAGCTGGCTATGCCGGGCGTAACATATGGCGGACATGTTTACCGCAATGTTAATGCAACCGTTACCAATACAGACAAAAGCTTTGCCGTTAGCTTTGCGGCCGATAACTTGCCGGGGCAGGGACGTATCCAAACGCAGGGTGCACTTAGTTTTGCGGAGAAGTCCGTATCACAAAAGACCAATACGGCGATTTATTCCGACCCTGTAGCGGCTTTTACAGTTAAGGGCCAGACGCAGAAAATCACGGATACATTGAATGCTTTTGCGGACGTTAAGGATGTGCCGCTTCTGAAAGATGCCAAGGTCGGAATTTTCGATTTGAAAGGTTCATTGAAGCCTTCCGGGCTGTATCTGGATAAGGGGACGGTTAATCTGGATGATCTGGCTGTCTCTATGTCCGGTTCATGGACGGGTCAGAAGGATAGTAAGCGTTCTTTGTTGAAAGCTACGGTGGTTGCGGACTCTCTTAACCTTGATCCGTTTTTGGCCGGATCAGGATCGGGCCAATCTTCGGCGGACCCGCTCGAAAGTGTAAAGGCTTTTGCTTTGCCGTTTGATGCGGATGTAGACATTACATTGAACCAGACCACCATTAAAGGGCAGCCTGTTGAAGGCGCACGTGCGGCGCTCTCTGTGCGTCCGAATACGCTCAAGATTGATAATGTCGGTTTCCGCAATCTTGCGGGCTCTTCATTTAAGCTTTCCGGTTTGGTCGGCGATTTGAAATCCTTGTCCGGCCTTGATGTATCAGGCGAGCTGAAAAGCCCCGATCCGCGGAAGCTTGCGCAAGTTCTCAATGTTGATAGCAGCGCATGGCCCGCTTCGTTGGGGAGCGTTGATGCGGATGTCAGAGCCGCAGGTGACCTGAAGAACATGGATGTGGATTCCACCGTAAATGCGATGGGCGGGACGGTTAACGTTAAAGGTAAGGTTGCCGAGCCTTTGAATAACCTGAAAATCAGTAATCTGGCATTGAAAGTGAACCACCCGAGCGCGATGAAGGCGATCAAGACATTTGCGCCTGATGCACCGAATTATGTGTCATTGAACAAGCCGTTGAGCTTTTCTTCCAAGCTCGAGATGACAGGGGCTGTTACAAAGCTCACCGAGATATCTGCGGATGTTGCTGGTGCGACTGTTGCGGGTAATATGACTTATGACGGTGGTCAATCCGTGCCTGTGCTCGCCGGAGCTTTGGATATCGGGGATTTGGTGCTGAAAAGCGGCGGCGGTGCATCTGCGGGTCAGGCCGGAGCGGCAGGCGGTGCGGGTGGAAAATGGTCCTCAGACCCCATAGACACTGCATTTTTGCACAATTTCCAACTTAATCTGGACCTTCATGCCAATTCAATTCTGTATGAAACATGGGACCTCAAAAACCCCGGTATCAACATTGTCATGCAAAACGGCAAGCTGGACATGACAGGTATTAAAGCGGGTCTTTATGACGGTGATTTGCTGGCCAATGCTTCATTGTCATCGACTGCAGCGGATGCCCCGTTGAGCATTACGAGTGATGGTGTCATTCGGGATATCAATATGGGGTCTTTGGCGCGTGCGCTTTCCGGCACACAGAGATTGCAGACCAGCGGTACGGTTTCACTTGAGTATAATGTGAACGGTCAGGGCCAGTCGCAAAAGGCGATCGTTAGCTCCCTTGGTGGTGGCGCAAAGCTGAGCGGTACCGATGTGATCATGAAGGGCTTTGACCTTGCAGGTTTGGCGCAAGCCTTGATGGAAAGCAGTAAGCCTTTGCCGCGTATACAACAGATTATCTCCGCATCGACAAGCGGCGGTGAAACGGCGTTTAACACAATTAACGGTGCCTATGTCATCAATAACGGCGTTGTCGGTATTTCGAGCATGAACATGGATGGACCGTCAGCGGCGATCGTGTCCAAAGGCAGTGCGAGCTTGCCGCAATGGACGATTGATACTGTCCATACGATTACGTTGAAGAATGCACCGGAGGTGCAACCGTTTGATATTGCTATTAAAGGGTCATTGAGTAATCCGGGTAACACATTCGGAAGCGGGTTGTTTGACACGTTCGTGCGTCAGCGCCTGCAACAGAAGGCTGTCGAGAAATTGCCGGATGTGTTGGGTAAGGACACGACGGAAAAGCTGCAGAAATTCGGCATTTTGCCGCCTAATCAACAGCAGCAGGCCCCGGCGAATGATAACGTTGCGCCTGAAACCGAACCTGCATCCGGTGAAACAACCGAGACGCAGCCCCAGACGGAAAGCCAGACCCAGCAGGATCGGCCGATGACCAAGGAAGAGGCCATTGGCGGTTTAATCAAAGGTTTGCTCAAGCAGTAAGGCGTTCCTGAAGTTTTTGCAGGATATAGAGGCGGATTGCACTCGATAGATTGTGGTCACCACGATTGTCATCGATCCGACCGATAAGCGTGTTTGTAGAAACGCCTTCTTTGTTCGCTTCGTCCTTTAACGCCAGCCAGAACTCGTTTTCCAGTGTGATGCTGGTTTGGTGTCCGTGTATGTTAACCGAGTGTTTTTTCATTGGGTTTTCAAGTCATTCAACATTATGATGGCCTATATGAGTATAGATACAAAACCTTTACAGCATCCAGCAGAGTTTGATGCGCTTTGTGATGATGCGAAGTCCCGCATTGTTGAAATTTCCCCCGATGACGTTTACGCCAAGCTACAGAATAAGGAAGACTTTCTGTTGGTTGATGTGCGTGACCGTGACGAGTTTGATCAATTTACGATAGGCGGGGCGCAATTTATGAGCAAAGGCTGGATAGAAGCCAAAATCCACACAATTGCAGGCAGTAAGGAAACACCCATGGTGCTGTATTGCGGTGGTGGCAACCGTTCGGCGTTGGCCGCTGATAATCTACAAAAAATGGGATACACAGGCGTTGTGTCCATAGAAGGCGGCATTAAAGCGTGGGTGAATAAAGGCCTCCCCGTTACCGAGAAGGCCTGAATCTCTTAATCTCTGGGTTTGATCATCGTTAGCGGGTCAACCCACTCATCAAACTGTTCGGATGTGAGCAATTCAAGCTCCAAAGCCGCTTCTTTCAGCGTTGTGCCGTCATTATAGGCTTTTTTCGCGATTTTCGCCGCGTTGTCGTAGCCGATATGCGGGTTTAGCGCGGTAACAAGCATTAACGAGTTTTCCATGAGTGATTTGATCTGCTTTTCGTTGGCTTCGATGCCGTCGACGCAGCGTTCGGTGAAGCTGACGCAGCTGTCGGCGATCAAACGAATGGATTGCGGCACGTTA
>JAESRE010000110.1 GCA_016764775.1 Alphaproteobacteria bacterium | reverse complement strand
GCCGATGATCGCCGTGATCCCACGCCCGATGGCGGCCGGCGTGTTCGGCATGGCGCGGACGATGGGTTGCTGCGGACCCAGATAATCTTCGAATGATCCGATTTTAAAACCTGCAGCAACTGAGATTACAAGTGCGTTGTCACTGAGGTTTTTGGTTAGCTCGTTACATACACCCATCATCATTTGCGGCTTTACGGCCAGAATGAAAATATCGGCGTTGCGGGTATGTTTTGCTGCGGCTTTGAGAGAGGTGAAAAGTTTGACGTCGTCAGCAGGGCTTTCTTTCAAGCTGGGGTCGATAACCGTGTAGGTGTTTTGCGGTTGAGACGCGAGCCACCCTTGCAGCATTGCGCCGCCCATTTTTCCGCAACCTACGAGGACTATATGGTCGCTATCGCTCACTTATCAGGACTCTCCGACTGTATCCATTACAGCAAGTGACAGGATTTGATCGTCGATGTCGTTCGCGCTGGCGAGTAGTGCAAACAGCGGGTAGTGCCGTTCGCATTGTGCGAGCGAGATGTCGACGAGGTTTTCGATCATGTCCATGATGTTTGCGCGTGATGTGCGCGGGATCAATGCTGTTTGGCGAAAACTTGGTTTCTTGGTTGTGGCGGGCAGGTCGAAATGCCCCATCCATAAATCTTCGTTCAACTGAAGGATCGCTTTTTGTGCGGTTGGGAGGTTGTTCTCTTCAATCTCCTGATTCATCTGCACGCAGAATTGAAGCGCGTTCATGTCTTCCTGCCAGATGAAAAATAATTTGTAGCTGCCTGTTTTTCCGGTGATGTCGACAAGCAGTTCTTCATCGTTCAAACGGTTGAAGCACCAGTTGTGAGCGCTCAGGACATCTTCGACTGTGTCGATCGGGCATACGTCGGATTCGTCTTCGATGATGTCTATTTGCGATTGCATTGTAACTGTCCTCGGTGATTATTTTTTAGCCTTGGTGGTTTTGGCTTTGGTGGTTTTCGGCTTGGCTTTGGACTTGGGTTTCGACTTTGGTTTTTGTGATGCTTTTTCAAGCTTGTCTATTTTTTCCTGAAGGGCTGCGACTTGCAGTTCCAACCGTTCGAAGTCTTCACGCGGCACAAGGTCGAGACGGTCGGCCATGTCATCAATGTATGATTTGATGTCCTCGCGAATGTTCTGTCCTATGCCTGAAAAGACACTGACAGTGCCGCCTGCGACGCGGGCAATGTCATCCAGAACTTTGTCCTTGTTTCTCAACATTTCGATTCCCAAGTAAGTAAGTCGAAGTGAGTAGCATGTGGTTTTTAGGACCGCAATAATTTTTCGGATTTTCGGCGTTTGGTTTTGTGGACAGACAAAAGAGCGTACAAAATTGATAAATGGTTTCCATTTGTTGGCAATGATTTATAAAATCGGCGCATGTTTGAATTTCCCAATATAGACCCCGTTGCTTTTTGGTTGGGGCCGTTCGCGATTCGGTGGTACGCGCTTGCGTATCTCGCCGGATTTTTAATCGGTTGGCGCGTCGCCATGAAGTTTGCCGGTTTTGATGATGACACCAGACCGACACCGAAAGATGTCGATGACTTTTTGCCGTGGGTGATCGGCGGCGTCATTCTTGGTGGGCGTTTGGGGTATGTGCTGTTTTACCAGCCCGAATATTACTTCAATAATCCGGTTGATATTTTCAAGCTCTGGCATGGTGGGATGTCGTTCCACGGTGGTGCGCTCGGCGTTATTTTAATGCTGTTGATATGGCCGTATATACACCGCATACCGCATTTGCGGCTGGCGGATATTGTCTGTGCCGTTGTGCCGATCGGGTTGTTTTTCGGACGGATTGCAAACTTCATTAACGGGGAATTATACGGGCGGGTTACGGATTCACCGCTGGGTATGGTGTTCCCGCATGGTGGACCCGAGCCGCGCCACCCAAGTCAGCTTTATGAAGCGGGGCTGGAAGGGTTGTTGCTGTTTATTGTGCTCTTTATCCTGATCCGCATTCCTGCGGTCCGTAACAAACCGGGGATTGTGTCCGGTGTGTTTTTGGCAGGCTATGGGCTGGCCAGAAGTTTTGTAGAGCTTTTCCGCGAACCGGATGCGCATATAGGGTTTATCGGTGGCAGTTACACGATGGGGCAGTTGCTGAGTGCGCCGATGATTATTGCCGGTATTGGCCTGATTATCTTTGCGCATATACGGCACATTCAATATCAGAAAAAAACTGGCGGAAGAGAATGAGCACGCCGCTTGAGGATTTCATAAAAAAACAAATACAGCATGCGGGGCCTATGGATGTCGGCCAGTACATGGCGATTGCTCTGGGGCATCCCGAGCATGGGTATTACATGAAGCAGGACCCGTTGGGGCGGGATGGTGATTTCACCACCGCACCTGAGATATCCCAGATGTTCGGAGAGATGCTGGGGATTTGGGCGGCGGATGCGTGGCTGGCGTTAAGGATGCCGAAGAAGTTTGCCTTGGTTGAATGCGGACCGGGGCGTGGCACATTGATGAAAGATTTGATGCGCGCGGTGAAGAAGGTCGAAGGCTTTCACGATGCGGCTGAAATCCACTTGATTGAAATCAGTGAAGCCCTCAAGGAGAAACAAAAAGCCAATCTGGCGCAATATGATCCGACTTGGCACAAAAGCTTCGAGACCGTGCCGACCGATATGCCGTTGTTTGTTATCGGTAATGAATTCCTAGACGCACTGCCGTTCCGTCAGTTCGTGTTTAAAGACGGGCGATGGCAGGAACGGGTTGTCTGTGTTGACGATGACGCGCTGGTGTTCGGTATGCGGGCCGCAGGTCACTTTGCCGATAAGTTGCCGAAAAGGGCGGAGCTGGATGATATCTATGAAATCTCGCCTGTGCGTGAAGTGTTCATCAAGAATGTTGCCGAGCGGCTTAAGGTGCAGCACGGGGCAGGGATATTCATTGATTACGGCTACAACGAGGACGGGTTCGGCGACACGTTTCAGGCTGTGCGCGGGCATGAGTATGTCGATGTGTTGAGCCATGTCGGCGATGCGGATTTAACCAGTCATGTTGATTTTGCGGCCCTGCATAGGCGTGTAGGTAAGAACCATGCGCAATTAACAACACAGGGTGACTTCCTGCGCAGTCTTGGTATTGTCATTCGGGCCGAAGTTTTGAAAAAGAAGGCGACCCGTGATCAGTCCAAAGCGTTGCAACGCGGATTGGACAGGTTGATTAATTACTCTGAAATGGGTGAGTTGTTTAAGGTGCTTTTGATTAGCGGTTAATGAGATGAATGTTTTCGAGAAATTTTTTACACGCGAAGGCGGTGTCAGTGAAGGAATTTACGAAGGGCTGAATTGCGGCCCCGGTTCCAATGATGATCCCGCGGCGGTAGAGGAAAATCTGCGCCGTGCGTGTGCGGAACTGGGCTGTGATGAAGACCGCCTTTTATTGCTCCATCAGATACACAGTTCGACATGCTTGGTTGCTCAGGATACATGGACGACGAGTGAACGTCCGCAGGCCGATGCGATGGTGACTGACCAGCATGCTCTTGCCATCGGGGTTTTAACGGCCGATTGCACCCCCGTGTTATTCAAAGGCACGAAAAGTGACGGTACGCCTGTTATCGGTGCGGCACATGCGGGGTGGAAAGGGGCGCTTGGCGGTGTTCTGGATAATACGGTGAAAGCCATGGAAGAGCTGGGCGGCACTGAGATCGAAGCGATGATCGGTCCGTGTATCTCTCAGGTATCCTATGAAGTGCAGGAGCAGTTTGCCGAACCGTTCCTTGAACGGGATGATGTGGCCGAGAAGTTTTTTATGAGCGGGAAACGTGAAGGGCATCTGCAATTTGATATTGCGGGGTATTGCGCTTTTCGTCTGGCCCAGCTAGGCATTAAGAAGGTCGATATACTCGATCACGATACATATGCGATGGAAAAGTTATACTATAGTTACCGTCGCACAACCCATCGTGGCGAAAGTGACTATGGAAGACAACTTTCAGCGATTATTATTCGTCCGTAAGTGTGAAATATTATTGCGTTTCAAAACTATGCTTGATTTTGGCCCGTCATATTTTCTATAGTGCGAGCGAGCGTATATTTGATTTGCGTAATTCAGTAATAAAAACAGAAGCTTAGAGTTAATACGATGCCTATGAAGCTGATCGCCGGGAATTCCAACAAACCGTTATCCGAAGCGATGTCAGCCTATTTGAACGTCCCCTTGACGCAGGCCAGCCTGAAGCGCTTTTCCGACATGGAGATTTTTGTCGAGATCATGGAAAACGTCCGTGGTCAGGACACATTCTTTATTCAGTCCACATCTTATCCTGCCAATGACCATTTGATGGAATTGTTGATTGCTATTGATGCGTTGAAGCGCGGTTCCGCGCGCCGTATCACTGCCGTTATTCCGTATTTCGGTTATGCCCGTCAGGACCGTAAAACAGGTGGCCGTACACCGATTTCCGCCAAGCTTGTGGCGAACTTGATCGAAGCGGCCGGTGCAGACCGCGTTTTGACTATGGAGCTGCACGCAGGCCAGATTCAGGGCTTCTTTGACATTCCGGTTGATAACATGGTGGTTGCACCTGTTTTTGTGCCGCAGATCCAAGAGAAATTTAACGGTGAGAAGCTGTGTATCGTGTCACCCGATGTTGGTGGTGTTGTGCGTGCACGCGCACTGGCCAAGCGTTTGAACGCCGATCTGGCCATTATCGACAAACGCCGCGAAAAAGCCGGTGAATCCGAAGTGATGAACGTTATCGGTGAAGTCGAAGGCAAGGTTTGTATCCTTGTGGACGATATTGTCGATTCAGGCGGTACGTTGTGTAACGCGGCGGGCGCTTTGATCGAGAATAAGGCCAAAGAGGTTCATGCCTATGTTGTGCACGGCGTTTTGTCCGGTACAGCCGTTGAAAAGGTTGAGAATTCCCCGCTAGAAAAACTGGTAATCACCGATTCCATCCTCGCCACAGAGGAGGTCAAAAAGGCCCAGAAGATCGAACAAATCTCTGTTGCTCCGCTTATGGGCGAAGCCTTGCGCCGTATCAATGAAGAGCGCTCCATCTCCGCTCTCTTCAAATAAAGCTGCCACCTTAATATTCTGACTGTGTTACAGCGTCGCTTACGTGTTTTTTACACGCTACACTCCTTGTGCCTCGTCAGAATATTAAGGTGGCAGCTTAAAGCACACTTAAAACAGCACATTTTCCTTGAAAAACGCGCCTAAATCTGCTTTTTAGGCGCATAACTGAAACAGGCCCATGACAGACACCCCTGGAGGCGGGCCATTTTAAGAAGGAAACTGCTATGTCTAAGAACTATGCTCTAGCAGCGGCAAAAAGAGATCGACGCGGCAAGGGGGTGGACCTCTATGGACGCACCTTGCAGGCGACCGTGATCGCCGTGGCGGACTCGATTGCCGCCATGGGAGCACTGGCCATGGGCGAGGGTGCGGAAGGAACTCCGGTGGCATTGGTGCGCGGC
>JAESRE010000109.1 GCA_016764775.1 Alphaproteobacteria bacterium | reverse complement strand
CGGACAATGTCGCAAGCGGAAGACAGGATCGGCAGTAATGCAATCTGATGCGCCAGTTCTTTCGGCAGGCCGTCGGCTTCGCATGCATGTCTGCGGGCATCGACGCTCATTTTCAGGTCGTCAGTAAGCAATTCATCGAGGTGCTCGTTGAGTTCCGCGATAGCGTCGCCGTAATTTTTGATTTCGCGACCGATTTCCAGTTCTTGACCGAAGCGGTTGAGGAACCAGCTGACGGCGTGTTCTGAAAGGTGGGCGATTTCGCGCATGGCTTTCAACTGCACTTCAGCGGGTACTTTGTTATCGAGCGCTTCGATCTGGTCCCACATTGTGCGCAGATTAAAGGTATCGCGAACAATGATATAGGCCTTGGCGATCATGGCGGCGCTGGCACCGCTTTTGTTCATTTTTGATTTCAGGAAGGTCGGGCCCATACGGTTGACGAGGGAGTTCGCCATCGATGTTGCGACAATTTCGCGCGCCAGTTTATGGCGTTTGATTTCCTTGGTGTATTTTTTGCGCAAATCATCAGGGAAGTAGTTGATGATCCAGTCTTCCATATCGGGATCTTCCGGAATGTCGGATTTCAATAGATCCTTTGTGAAGGTGATTTTGGCATAAGACACAAGCACGGCCAGTTCCACGCGGGTTAGGCCCTTGCCGTTACGCATGCGCTGTTCGATTTTTTCTTCATCGGGCAAGCCTTCGAGAACACGGTTGAGGCCTTGTTCCTTTTCGAGGTCCTTAATGAAGTCGGCCTGCAGCTGGATATTGTCCTTGGCTTGCAATTCGGCAAGGCTGATCGCCTGTGCTTGCTGGTAATTGTTACGCAAGACCAGCTCGGCGACGTCATCCGTCATTTTTTCCAGCAGCTTGTTACGTGCCTTCATATCCATTTTATGCTCTTTAGAGCGCATGACATCGGTCATCAGGATCTTGATGTTCACTTCCAAGTCAGATGAGTTCACGCCACCGGAGTTGTCGACGAAGTCGGTATTCAGATGGCCGCCGTTTTCGGCAAACTCGATACGGCCAAGCTGTGTGACCGCGAGGTTTGCACCTTCACCAATGACTTTGGTGCGCAGTTCGGGTGCGTTAACGCGGATGGCGTCGTTGGCTTTGTCACCTGCGTCGGCGTGTTCTTCTTTTGTGGCTTTAATATATGTACCGATACCGCCGAACCAGAGAAGGTCGGTGCGGGCTTTCAGCAAAGCGCGGATCAATTCATTCGGTGTGACTTTGTCTTTTTCAATGTCAAAGCGTGCCTTGATCTCAGGCGTCAGTTCGAGAATTTTTTCATCACGGCTGTAGATGCGGCCGCCTTTGGACAGTGTTTTCTCGTCATAACCGTCCCAGCCTCTGACCGCGTTGAACAGGCGGTTACGCTCTTTCCATGAGCTTTCAGGGTCCGGATCGGGGTCGCAGAAAATATGCAGGTGGTTAAATGCGCCGACAAGACGAATATGTTTGGACAGCAGCATACCGTTACCGAACACGTCGCCGCCCATGTCACCAACGCCGACGACGTCGAAGTCTTCTTCTTGCGTATTGTGGTTGAGCTGGCGGAAGTGCAGCTTGACGGATTCCCATGCACCGCGTGCGGTGATCCCCATTTTCTTGTGGTCGTAACCGGCCGAACCGCCGGATGCAAACGCATCATCCAGCCAGAAGCCGTATTCGCGTGAAATGCTGTTGGCGATGTCGGAGAAGCTGGCTGTACCTTTGTCAGCGGCAACGACGAGATACGGATCGTCACCGTCCCTGCGGACAACATCTTTGGGCGGAATGACTTTCGCGCCTTTCAGGTTATCGGTGATGTCGAGCAGGCCGCGGATGAAAGTTTTGTAGCAGCGGATGCCTTCTTCCATGAATTCTTCGCGGCTGTGTGTCGGTGTTTTGACAACAAAGCCACCTTTGGAGCCCATTGGCACGATCACGGCGTTTTTTACCATTTGTGCTTTCATCAGGCCGAGAACTTCGGTTCTGAAATCTTCGCGTCTGTCTGACCAGCGCAAGCCGCCGCGTGCAATCACGTCACCGCGCAGGTGGATGGCTTCCACTTTCGGGGAGTAGACGAAAATTTCGCGGTAAGGTGCGGGTTGCGGAATATCGGGAACCTGTTTGCTGTCGATTTTTACAGACAGGTACGGCTTGGCTGTGCCGTCTTCCATACGTTGGTAATAGTTTGTGCGGAGAGTGCCCTCCACAAGGCGCGTAAACATTCGCAGGATGCGGTCTTGATCCAGTGAGTCCACGGCTTCAAGCTCATGGTCGATCGCGACGGCGCAGCCGGCCGCCATGCTTTGGGCGTCATCGCCGTTGGCGGGATCATGGAAGCTTTTGAACAGGTCGACGATCAGGCGGCTGATCTTGGCGTTTTCGTTCAGGGCTTTTTCAACATAGGCACGGCTGAACGGGTAACGGATTTGTCGCAGGTAGCGGACATATGTGCGCAGGATCGTAATTTCGTGCCAGTTCATGTTGGCCGAGAGGATCAGGCGGTTGAGGCCGTCATTTTCCATCTCGCCGGCCCAGATTTTTGAAAAGCCCCGTTCGAAGTTTTTCTTCACATCGCGGATGGCGATCACATCGGCAATTGCCGGTGTTTCCAGCAGGAAGTCATGAATCCAGACTGAATGTTCGGCCCCTGCGGGTTTAATCTCGAACGGCAATTCCGAAATGGCGCGAAGTCCCAGATTCTCCAGAATGGGCATAACATCGGAAAGGTTAAGCGGTCTTTCGGGGTTATAAACTTTTACACGCACCTGACGGAGGTCGACTTCTTCGGGACGGTAGAGGTCAAGCTGGAGCTTGCCGCTTTCATAGGCTTCTTCCGTTTTCTTGATGTCGAAAATCGCCTGTTTCGCGCGGTAGCGACTGGTGTAGCCGACAGGGAATGCACTGCCGTACTTTTGTGCCAGTGACGTGACATGGGTCTGGTCGTCGTAAGTTTCGCTTAACGCTTGTGACAGCAATTCCTGCCACGTCTGTCCGGCTTCCTGCAGGCGTTGTTCAATGCGGTCCGTATCAAACTTGAGGTCTTTGTTCTGCTTGATGTTGATGGTGAACATCACGCGTGCGAACACGGAATCATCAAGCGATGTCATGAAGGTTTCGCATGTGCCGCCGAGTTCTTCTTCGAGGATAGAGCACATTGTCTGGCGCAGCGTGGTGCCGAAACGGTCACGCGGAATATAGACAAGACACGAGACGTAGCGGCGGAACGGGTCTTTTCTCAGGAAAAGCGCAATACGCTGGCGTTCCTGCAAACGCAGAATGCTCAGAGTCGTCTCCAGCAAATTCTTCGGGGAGATCTGGAACAGTTCGTCACGCGGATATTTCTCCAGAATGTGACGCATGGCCTTACGGTCGTGCGAGCCTTGTACGAAGCCTGACATTTTAAGAACATCTTCGACTTTTTCACGCAAGTACGGCACGTCGCTGACGCTTCGTGAATAGGTCACGGAGGTGAACAGGCCGAGGAAAAGCTTTTCACCGCAGACATTGCCGTCTTCGTCATAAGTCTTGATGGCGACGGCATCCATTGGGACGCGTCGGTGTACGGTGGCCAGTCTGTTTGTCTTTGAAATAGACAGCGGTGGCAGATTACGACGTTTTTCCTGCAGATTGCGGGGTAATCCTTCTTCGCTGTCATTGATATAGGCCGGTTTGATGTCGTTGCTCAGTAAACCAAGGCCGGAGCTGCGGACTGTGCGGCTTTTGACTTCACCTTCCTTCTCGAAGAAGGAGTATTCGCGAAAGCCCAGCAGCGTGAAGTTGTTGTCATACAGGTAATCGAGGAATTCGCAATATTGCTGAATTTCGGCTGCGGGTCTGCGTGTTTTGGAATTGGCCAGATCGACGCGGGCTTTTTTCAGTTCTTCGAGCATAGCGGGCCAGTCGACATTGGCAGCTTGCACGTCTTCCAGAGTTTCTAAAAGTCCCTCTTCCAGTTCTTTGAGTGAATCCGGCGGGGGAATATCTTTGATCTGTACATGGATGTGCGATTGGCGGATATAGCCTTTTTTCTGTTTCAGGGCTGTGTCCGTAAGCTTGCCCTTGCCGTCATATTTTGCATGCAGGATCGGGTGAAGCAGGAGGTCGATCAGGAAACTGTTTCTGTTGATCTCGGCTGCTACGGAGTCCACCAGAAAGGCGAGATCGTCGCTGACGATATCTATAAATGTGCTGCGTGCGCAGGTTTCTGAATCCTCAACCGTGTAGACGCGCAGCTTCGGTTGTCCGGGTTTGCGGTTTTGTGAAAGGTCCCACTGGCTTTGCGCAACCTGTGCCAGCAAAGCGGGGCTGAAATAATCACGGTCTTCATCACTCATGACCTCGACCAGTTCTTCCAAAAGGTGTTTCAGGCCATCCGGTGATTTTGCAGGTAGTTCTTTGAGCGCGTCTTTAGCTAGTGTCATGTGATTTTTTTTAAAGATTACCGTCTTATATGAGCAGCATGTATGATACATAAATGACGACAAATCAAGAATGATTATTTAAGAAAAACGGTGTTGCAGCGCGCAAAAACCTTAATGATTTGAAAGAAAGACCATGTGCGGACGTTTTGTCTTATTCCTGCCGCCCGAACAACTCAAGGAACGCCTCGGGCTTGAAAATCTGCTGAATATTCCTCCACGCTATAATTGCGGACCGATGCAGAACCTGCCGATTGTGGTGAAAAACCGCATGGGTACGGCGCGTTGGGGATTTCGACCGGAATGGTCAAAGGCGGATGACCCGTCTATGGCGGCGAAAATGATCAATGCGCGCAGTGAAACGGTGGCAGAAAAAGCATCATTTAAAGATAGCTGGGCGAAAGGGCGACGATGTCTCGTTCCTGCCAACGGGTTTTATGAATGGTCGAAGGATGAGCATACGGGGTTAAATCAGCCCTATTATATCCGGCATCAGGAAAACGATATGCTCTATTTCGGCGGTTTATGGTCGAAAGTCGACGGACAGGTGACGTTTACGATTTTGACCAAGGCGGCGGATGATAATCTTTCACCCTTGCATCACCGTAGTCCCGTGATGGTTGATGAAGCGGGCGTGAAGGACTGGTTCAACGGTGATATCAACGCCGCACGGACGTTAATTGATCAATCGACAACCTATGATTTGCGTTTTCACAAAGTGGGGCTTGATGTCGGCAAGGTGGCCAATGACCATGAAGGGTTGATTGAAGAGCTGACGCCGCAAAAAGAATCTTTATTGCTCTGAGTTTATTTCTTCGATCTGTTTTTCGACATATTCGACGGTCCAGTCCGCGCCGATCAGTTTTTCACGCATTACGCCATCTTGGTCGATAATCAATGTTTCCGGCAAACGGTATGTTCTGAACAGGCGGTGTGTGGCCTCGTCCCTGTCCAGTGCGATGATAATATTGTCGGTGTCCAGCTTTGCGTCCATTTTGTTTTCAAATTTTTCCACAAAGGCCAGCATGGTTTTTTCGGCGACA
>JAESRE010000108.1 GCA_016764775.1 Alphaproteobacteria bacterium | reverse complement strand
GAAGCAGCCAACATCACACAAAACACACCGACAGCAGGCCGCATTGCCGAAGGCGCAATCGTTGAGCGCGAGATCAACTTCAAGCTCGAAGAATTGCAAAGCGTGCGCCTGGCATTGAAAAATCCGGACTTCACAACTGCGCGCCGTATCGAGCAGGCGATCAACGGCTTTACAGCCGCCAGCATCTCCAAGGCCGAAAACTCCGCCTCGGTGATCCTGAAGCGCCCCGCCAATTATGACGGCACGATTGTCGACCTGATTACCGATATCGAACAACTGCCCATCCAACCGGATCAACCCGCACGCGTTGTTATCAGCGAGCGTTCAGGCGTGATCGTTATGGGTGCGGATGTAAAAATCAGCGACGTTGCGATCGCACAGGCCAACCTGACAGTGCGCATTACCGAAACGCCGCAGGTTAGCCAAGCCAACCCGTTTGCCGAAGGCGGCGAGACGGTTGTGGTTCCCCGTACGGATCTGGACGTGAATAGCGGTGATGATGTGCGCCTTGCCATGCTGGAAACAGGTGTGACACTGCAAGACCTCGTCACAGGCCTGAACCGTCTGGGCATGCAACCACGCGACATTATTACAATCATCCAAGCCATCAACGCCGCAGGTGCCCTGCAGGCAGACATAGAGGTGCTGTAATGAGCGGACCGTTATCTCCAGATACAACTCTCGCCCTTTTGCAGGTCGGCCAAAGCGACACAACCAAGGCCGCCAAATCCCTCAAGGATGCGCAAAAGACAAAAGAGCTGGAAAAAGTTACGGAGACCGCGCGCGAATTTGAAAGCGTGTTTATCGCCGAAATGCTCAAGCCGATGTTTGCCGGCACTGAACTGGAAGCCCCGTTCGGCGGCGGTAAAGGCGAAGAAATTTTCCAAGGCATGATGCTTCAGGAATACGGGAAAATTCTTTCCCAAACGGGCGGGATCGGTCTGGCCGATCATGTCCGCGACCAAATGATCAGCATGCAGGCAGCGGCTGATGGCGTTGAAGACCCGGCACTGAATATGCAGCAGGACGAACAAGACCCTGAAACAACCGAAACCATTGATCACGACACTTTAGGAGGTGCAAGCCATGACGAGTAACACAGAAACACAAGTCGAAGAGCAGGTAAAAGCGATCTTACCCGAAGACGCAACACAGGCGACCAATTCATTGATACGCCTTACAAAAAGCCTGTGCCTGATGGCCGACCGTGAAGCCTCCGCCATTGCACATGACGACATGATGGCTCTGGCTATTCTGCAGGACGAAAAGGCCAAGCTGGCCGGACAATATATGCAGGCTTGCGAAGAATTCAGAGACCGCATTGAGGAATTCCGCAGCGTGGACACAGCCCTCATCGGCCGTCTCGAGAAACTGCAAAAGGAATTGGGCGAGCGCGCGCACAGCAACAACGAGTCCGCCGAGCAGCTTTACAACAACGCGAAAACCCGCACGCAGAGCTCTCTGTTGGCGGCACAGGAAATCGGACAATCCGTTCACGTCCGTTATCCGGAAGCGCAAGAAGCCGTGAACGAAAACGAACAGCAGCAATAAGGAAAGGTGTGAACATGCAACACGAGAACAGACAAACAGCAAGAGACGCACAATCAGCCCACGTTCTGAACGCAGACCCCAAGAAGGCGATGCAGGAAATGATGGACATGATCGATCACATGCGCGGCGTATACGAAAACGAAACCGCAGCATTGGAACGCTTTGATGCCAAAGGTTTTCTGGCCGTGCAGGAAGAAAAGCTGCAGGCGACGAACGCATACCGTGCCGGTGTCGAAGACATCCTGCGTCGCAGAAGCGAAATGCGCGGTGTAGACACCGACATGAAACGCAAGATCGAGCGCATGCAAAAAGATTTTTCCGACCTTTCCGTCAAGAATATGAGCGCCCTCAAGCAAATGCAAAAGACGATGGAACGTCTGGGCGAGACCGTACAAAAGGTCGCGAAAGACGCCGTGAACAAGCAGAACGCCTTTTCTTACGGTGACTCAGGCCGCTTGAACGAAAACGAGAGAAAACGCGTATCCATCGGCGTCAGCGAGACAGCCTAACGGACAGCACAGAACAGGAAACACGACAATGAGCATAGAAAACTTTTACAGCCACCAAGCTTTTAGCAGCTCCGGCGCTTTCGCAAATCAAGCGACGCACGGATCAAAAGGCATGTCCAAAGGTGGTATCAGTTTTATGGACCTTGTCGAAGCCAAGCTCAAAGAGGAGCAAGGCAAAAAGGAAGATCTTGACCTTGTTGCCCTACTCGCGGCCAACCCTGAAATCGAAGAACAGGTAAACCAGTTCATCGAAAGCACAGGCATTTCCGATGCGGAAGCCCTCGCGCAAACACTCCAACTTAATCAAAACGCTTTTGACAACATTCTCAAGCCGTTAACGGATGGAATTATCACCGTTGATGAACAGAATATGGGCGGGACGGAATTAAAGCTGGAGCAATTCCTGATCGATAAAGCCAAAGAGCTGGAAGAAATGAAGCTGGCAGACTTTGCAAAGGCACGTCATAAATTCCAAGCGCTGCTTGAGAGCAATTCCGATCTTGCCGTCTCCGCCAACCTGACAGTTGAAGAGATGACCGCCATCGAAACAGGTGAAGTCGATGCCGATATGCTGAGCAGCATTCTGGACAAAATCTCAGCCGCACTGATCGACATCGCAAAGACAGAAAGCGCGCTGGAAGATTTACCGAGTGACGACCCTGCCCTGCTGAACACAATCGCCATTCTGGCAGCCCGCAACGATGTTAAAGGTGTCAGCAATGACAATACCTTAACAGCAAGACTTAACGGATTAATCAGCGGTGAAAACGGAACTCTGGGCAACAGCTATCAGAGTGTTTTCGATGCCATCAAACAACAGCTTGGCTTTGGCGCACACGCTGAAGCAAAAGCAGACTTACCAAATGGCAAAGCCCTGCCCGACACATCCGCCGGCAACCCGACCTCCAACCTCGGCTTCCTACAAAACGGTGTGTTTGACCTGAGCAACCCTTTACTGGCCGGAATGGAATTCGTGAACGGCGTTGCCGACCAATACGCAGTCAACCTTAGTGCCAGCACGGCCTTGTCTACAGGCATCCTGACCAGCGCTATCACGCAGGCACAAGCCGCGACGCAGCCTCACCCGGCAACACAGATGGTGGCCGCTACCATCCAAAAAGGTGTCGCAAACGGTGAAACCAAGGATTTGACCATTCGCCTCGACCCGCCAGAGTTGGGCAGGCTGAACGCGAAACTGAGCTTCGGTAAGGAAAAGACTTTAAAAGCCATCATCACGGTCGAGAAACCGGAAACATATCTGATGCTGCAACGTGACTCAGCAGCACTGGAACGCAGCCTCACAGAAGCCGGTCTGGACGTGAGCGACGGCGGCCTCTCATTCGAATTGGCCGAACAAGGATTTGATTTTGACGACGGCAACCGCCGCGGCGGCGGCCATGACAAAGGCGGCACAGGTGCCAGCGGCGAAGGCAATGAAGCCGAAGAAATAATTGAAAGCACAATGACATGGCATGTGGACCCCGACACCGGGATGACCCGCTATGACATCTGGGCATAAAGGATAAGGAGTAAACTATGGTTTCGGACGTATCATTCAGTAGCGCACTGCAAGAGCAGCAACAGACGGCTTCGGCGAGCGCATCATTGGCAGAGGACTTTTCACAGTTCCTGACCTTGCTGACGACACAACTGCAAAATCAGGACCCGTTGGACCCTCTGGACACGAACGAGATGACAAACCAGCTAGTGGCGTTTACAGGCGTTGAACAACAGATCAACACGAACCAGAAGCTTGATGACCTTGTCTCGCTACAACTTGGTAACGCGCTCGGCTCATCCCTTGGCTATGTCGGACTGGATATCAGCTATGTCGGCTCCGAATTCTATTCCGATGGCGAAACACCGGTCACAATCAACTATGCATTGGACGGTCAGGCTATCGAGAACAACCTGAGCATCGTGAACGAAGAAGGTATTACAGTTTACGAAACTTCCGGCTCAACCGCCGCAGGTGCACAAGAATTTGTGTGGGACGGCAAAGACAATTTCGGCAACCCCGTACCGCCAGGAACATATGCGATCCGCATTGATGCCTTGAACGGTCAAGAAGAAGCCGTCGGCGGCTCCACGATTGTGAGCGGTCGCGTGAAAGGCGTTGAATCGCAGAACGGCGTTCTCTTCCTGATTGTCGGCGAACGCGCCGTTGCCCTGAGCAATGTATTGAACGCCCGAGACCCCGGCACCGTTGTACCCGATGAGGGTGGCGGAGAAGGCTCCGGCGAGGAAGAAGGCGGAGGTGAAGCATGATCAAAACCCCCGAAGAATTCGACCATAAGCCACCCGAATTCAGGCTTTTGGACAAGACTTTAAACCAGAACACACAAACAGAAACACGACACACGAGACTAACAGATTAATAAAGGAGAAAAACTATGGGACTTTTTGGATCACTCTTTACAGGCGTATCGGCCCTGTTCGGACAGTCGCAAAATACCGCGATTATCTCGAACAACATCGCCAACATTACGACCACAGGTTATAAGCGCTCCGAAGCAGCTTTCCAGAGCCTGGTGACAGCACAAGGCGGCACTTCAGCCTACTCACCAGGTACTGTGACAGTTAACCGCTTGCAACGCGTATCACAGCAAGGTGCCTTGCAACAGACAGCATCCACAACGGATGCCGCTGTTTCCGGTAACGGCTTTTTCGCGGTACGCGACGGTGTAGATACGGACACGGACTTCCTTTACACACGTGCAGGTCAGTTCCGTGAAGATGCGCAAGGCCTCTTGAGAAACGCTGCGGGCTTCGTGCTTTATGCATTCCCGATTGATGCTGACGGCAACCTGCCGGCGAACAGCGGTGACTTGTCATCCCTAGTTCCTGCAGACGTGCAGTTCCTTGGCGGACTTACACGCCCGACATCCTCGGCAGAGCTGGCATTCAACCTCGACCAAACCGTGGTGGACAGCACTTTGTCCAACGCAGACACCGGCCCAGCCGACTTTACACGTGGCCTGACCGTTTATGACAGTCTTGGTGCACCGCAGGTTCTGACATTCCAGTTCCGCAAAACATACGGCCCACAGGCAACCGCCGGCGGTACCCGTAACGACCTGACAGCGACAGATCACCTCGTGGATGATTTGGGTCTGACAGATGGTGACCAGTTCACACTGACGGACGAAGGCGCACCAACAGGTACAGGTGTAACCAGAACATACGACATCAACACAGCGTCCGGTGGTGACGTCACGGTGACAACCATTCAGGACATCATCGACGACGTTAACAACAACTTCACAGGGATCAGCGCATTCCTCGGTAACGACGGTGAGCTTGTCATCCAACGTGACGAGTTCAACAACCCGGGCGCTCCTGAATCGTTGACACTGACCGATGTCGGTGCCGGTTCCGCCCTGACAGGCCTCGGTCTGCCGGTCGGCACGCAAAACACAACCGACCTGACAGCGCCTGCCGCATCCGGTGAAACGTATAACAACGGT
>JAESRE010000107.1 GCA_016764775.1 Alphaproteobacteria bacterium | reverse complement strand
TGCCTATGCCAACGGACTGGCGGAAACAGTGAAGCGCGGTATCGCCGCCCTGCCGGAATCGGTGGATGGGGTTCTGATCTGCCTGGGGGATATGCCCCGGGTGAAGACCGAAACCCTGAACCGCCTGACCGCCGCCTTTGACCCGACAGAAGGGCGTGCGATCTGTGTCCCCGTGCATCAGGGTAAGCGCGGCAATCCGGTCCTTTTTGCACGACGGTTTTTTACCGAGATCATGGACTTATCCGGCGATACCGGGGCGAAGTCGCTGATCGGTGCCTATGAAGATCAGGTCGTAGAGATTGCCGTCGATGACCCCGGTGTATTGTTGGACCTGGACACGCCTGAAGCCCTCAAGATGGCGCAAAATCGTTAGAAAAGTCGCTTGAGACGGGCCCCTTGCCGGTGTCATAGTCGCGACCGCTGTTGTAAGGGCCTTCTTCACTGTCGACTTCGAAGCCGACCTTGTTCATGTCCATGTGGATTTTGACATCATCGAAGATGAAGAACTCCGCTTCGGGGCCGAAATAGGCTGTATCGGCCATACCGCTGCTGGCGAGGTATTTTTCGGCTGATTTCGCAATAGAGCGGGGGTCAAGTTTATAGGGTTTGCCGTCCTCGGCGTTGTGAATGTCGCAGAAAACCTTCAGTGTTTTTTGGGCTGCGAAGGGGTCGTAGGAGACTTTTCCAAGGTCAGGCATAATAATCATGTCTGAGTTATTAATCGGCTGCCAACCCGCAATCGAGGAGCCGTCAAAGAAAATGCCACGGTCCAGTTTGTATTCGTCCAAGCCTGCCGCATGTTCTGTCGTATGTTGCCACTTTCCCCGCAGATCGGTGAAGTTCATATCGACGAACTGAATGTCGTTGTCTTTGATGTATTTGAGGAAGTCTTTGGTTGTTTTGAATTTGAGGGTATGAGCAGTCACTGGCGAAGGGTTCCTTGGTTAATTTTTTTGCAATTTAAACAAACAGAAAACTTGACCAGAGCTACCATAACCATATACAGAAAACAATCTGTATTGCGCATACGTGGTGTGGCGGTCGTAGCTCAGTTGGTAGAGCACCTGGTTGTGGTCCAGGCTGTCGCGGGTTCAAATCCCGTCGATCGCCCCATTTGCGTCCAAGATGATATCTTTAGAAACCCTCCCACACGCACGTTGAAGTGAACCCGCGAAGTTTATACAATCGTTCGCATGCGAACGATATGGGTACGAACAATGCTTTGCATTGCTTCGTGGGGTTCAAATCCCGTCGATCGCCCCATTTGCCCTCAAAGAGGATATCAGCGCTATCATGGCTCAAAACAACATTCCGAAACTCTGGATTAAAGAACTTCCCTTCAAGAAAGGTGATGGCCACAAGTACGATTACGGCCATGCACTTATATATGGTGCCCCATCGTTAACGGGGGCGACGCGTCTGGCTGCATCCGCTTGTGCGCGCATGGGCGTGGGCTTGACTACAGTTATTGCTGATCGAGAGATTGCCGATGTCTACAGAACGGCTTTGCCAGCCCATATTATGGTGCGGGATGATGTGACGTGGTTCGATCAGCGGGTGACTGCGCGTCTATATGGGCCGGGCGGACTAGCCAAGGGCGTTAAAATATCATTGAGCCGTCCCTGTGTTCTTGATGCTGATGCTTTGGCGTGTATGCCTGATAGCTTAAATCCCGAAACAGTTATTACACCGCATGAAGGTGAGTTTGCTCGTGCGTTTCCGGATATTGAGGGTTCACGAGAAGATATGGCAGTCCAAGCCGCCGGGCAGAAGGGCTGCGTTGTTATCTTAAAGGGGCGGGAGACTGTTATAGCGAGCCCTGCTGGTGATATTGTGGTTAATAAGCACTCCTCAGCAGCACTGGCGACCGCAGGGACGGGGGATGTTCTTTCAGGCATAATTACAGGGTTGTTGGCCATGGGTATGCCCCCATTTGATGCAGCCTGCGCAGGCGTTTGGATTCACGGGGATTGTGCTTTGAAATTCGGCGCAGGTTTGGTGGCGAGTGACCTCATTGACCAAATCCCCGTGGTTCTTAAGGAAATCGCTTGAATTTTGTGAAATTTCACATTACTGATAGGCCCACATTGACGCGTGCGGCTGTGGTGAAATTGGTAGACACGCTAGATTTAGGTTCTAGTGCCGCGAGGCGTGGGGGTTCAAGTCCCTCCAGCCGCACCATTCAATGTAGGAAGAGTACCTTAGAAAGGGTGCACGTATCTGGATGAAGTGACCCCCACTTTTTAAAAGATGCGAACAACGCATTTGCGTTGCTTCGCGGGGTTCAAGTCCCTCCAGCCGCACCATTCGATGTAGGGTAGATTACCAAAACAAAGATTTAAGAAAATGAATGCGATGAAAGTTAAAGAATTAAAATCCGACGGCCTTAGCCACGAACTCGAAATTACCATTCTTGCCAACGACATTGACAAAAGAGTTGATGTAAAGCTTCAGGAAGTTGGTAAGACAGCCAAGATGCCGGGGTTCCGTCCGGGTAAAGTGCCTTTGTCTATGCTCAAGAAGCGTTACGGCAAGGCAATCATGGGTGAAATCCTCGAAGCTGCTGTTAACGAGACATCGCAGCAAGCACTGGAAGACAAGAAGATTACACCGGCTATGCAGCCGAAAATCGAAGTTGTTAGCTTCGATGACGGTAAGGACCTTGTTTATACGGTAAGCGTAGAAGCGCTTCCTGAATTCAAAGTCGCTGACTTTAAAGATATCAAACTGACGAAGTTGGTCGCCGAGCCTGAAGAAGGTGAAGTGGATACTGCGCTTGAGCGTATTGCCGCGAACAACCAATCTTCCAAGGAAGTCACAACCAAGCGTGGCGCCAAA
Organism: Alphaproteobacteria bacterium; assembly: GCA_016764775.1. GTDB lineage: Bacteria > Pseudomonadota > Alphaproteobacteria > Micavibrionales > Micavibrionaceae > TMED27. The sequence continues at coordinate 2,750 of JAESRE010000107.1, read as the reverse complement.
GACGGTGACATCGTTGTTATCACTTTCCACGGCCGTACAGCCGACGACAATGTCGAGCATGAAGGCATGCACGCACACGGTCACAACCTGACACTCGGTAGCGGTCAGTTCATCCCCGGTTTCGAGGAGCAACTGGTTGGTAAAAAAACCGGTGACAAGGTTGAGGTCAAAGTAACATTCCCTGAGGAATACGGTGCCAAGGAATTGGCCGGGCGTGATGCCATCTTCGATGTTGAGATCGAACAGCTTCGCGAACCAGCTGAAGCGGAGATTGACGACGAGTTCGCCAAGTCTCTGGGTATGGATGATGTGAAAGCACTGAAAGAAGCTGTTAAAGAGCAGCTTCAAAAAGAGCTGGATAATCACGCCCGCATCGTTCTGAAGAAAGAATTGTTGGATGCACTGGATGAAGCGAACAAATTCGAAATTCCTGCAGGTATGCTGGATGTTGAATTCGAAAACATTATTCAACAAATCGAGATCGATAAGAAACAACGTGGTGAAGAAGCCGACATTTCCGATGAAGAGAAGGAAGAGTACAAGAGCATTTCCGAGCGCCGCGTTCGTCTCGGCCTGATTCTTGCGCAAATTGGTAACGAGCAAAAAATTGTTGTTGCCGATGCCGAGCTTCAAAAAGCCGTAATTTCGGAAGCCCAGAAATACCCGGGTCAGGAAAAAGAAGTTTTCGATTACTACTCCAAGAACCCGCAAGCTCTCGAGCAAATGCGTGCGCCTCTGTTTGAAGAGAAGGTCGTTGATTACATTCTCGAGCTGTCAGAAGTAAAAGAGAAAAAAGTTTCTCAAGACGAGCTTTTGAAAGCGCTTGATGACGAGGACGCCGAGAAGCCGAAGAAAAAGTCTGCTAAAAAATCATCTGCTAAAAAGGATGAGAAGAAAGACGATAAGAAGGACGACAAAAAGCCTGCGGCTAAAAAGAAATCAACAGCGAAGAAGTCTACTTCCAAGAAATAGAATGTTACCGAGATTAAGAAAAACCAGCATTGCGTGCCTGACGGCTGTAATGCTGGTTTTTTCTTCGTGCTCTCAATATGACGGCGGTGCTTTTTACAACAAGAAGCTTCCGGCTTTGGTGAAGAATTTACCGAAAGACAATAGGGGGTCTGAACTAGAGCGGCGCATAGTTACCGCTGTGCCTTTAGGGTCAAAGGTGGAAAGGCTGGAGGCGTTTTTATTACAGAATGAATTCGTCACTTACACGGAGCGGGGGAAAACGTATGGCACGGGAGACCGCAAAGAGGCCTATTACGAAACCATGCGAACAGTCGGCTTTCCGCTCTTTTGGTCTTGCCCATATGTTTATTACGTTAACTATATATACGGCCATAATCAGACAGTCAGAGATATAGATGTGTCATTCGGCGGATATTGCTAATTTCATGCAGATTCAGACTTGAACAGACTGTATCTCCCGAGGTACGGTTTGTGTATATAAACAAATCAAACACATCACATCGGATAAAAGAAAAACATGACTGACTTCGATCCTCTCGAAACCTACGCAAACCACCTCATCCCGACAGTTATTGAACAAACTAACCGCGGCGAGCGTGCGTTTGATATTTATTCCCGTCTCTTGAAAGAGCGGATTATTTTCCTGACAGGAGAGGTGAACGACCATGTTTCAGCGTTGATATGCGCCCAGTTGCTGTTTTTGGAGTCCGAGAACCCGAAAAAGCCGATTTCGTTCTACATTAACTCTCCGGGTGGTGTTGTTACGTCCGGTCTGGCTATGTATGACACCATGCAATACATCAAGCCGGAAGTGCATACAGTGTGTATTGGTCAGGCGGCCTCTATGGGGTCTTTGCTTCTTGCAGCGGGTCAGCCGAAAAAGCGTTACTCACTGCCGAATTCCCGTATCATGATTCACCAGCCATCAGGTGGTGCGCGCGGTCAGGCATCCGATATTGAAATTCAGGCCCGCGAGATTCTGCGCCTGCGTGAACGTCTCAACAAAATTTACGTCGAACACACCGGTCAGAAGCTGGCCGAGGTTGAAAAGGCAATGGATCGCGATAACTTCATGAGCGCCGATGAAGCCAAGAAATTCGGGCTTATCGACGAGGTCGTGAAGAAACATCCAATTGTTGAGGATGATAAGAAAAAATAAAGTATTTACGGGTATCCTTAGTGATATTGGTCGGTTTCGTTGATTTTTAGCCAAAAAGGCCCATTTCACTTACATTAAAATCATATTTATTTAGACAAAAGGGATAACCATGCTAGGCAGCTCCAAGACGACTACACCGCGACACGCGGTTCTTCCACTGCGTGATATTGTCGTATTTCCCCACATGATCGTGCCTCTGTTTGTCGGACGTGATAAGTCCGTCAAAGCGCTCGAGCATGTTATGCATGAAGATAAGCAGATTTTGCTGCTCACACAGAAATCACCGTCTGATGATGATCCTGGGCCGGATGAACTTTTCGAAGTCGGTACGATCGGTACGATTCTGCAGCTTTTAAAGCTTCCGGATGGCACCGTTAAAGTGCTTGTTGAAGGCGGTCAGCGCGTAAAGGTTAAAAAGTTCGTTGAAGAGAACGATTACCTTGAGGCGGAAACCACAGAGATTGCCGACACGACTGAAATCAATGAAGAGCTTGAAGCTCTGGCCCGTGCCGTATCCGCACAGTTCGAACAGTATGTGAAGCTGAACAAAAAGATCCCCCCAGAGGTGATCGTTTCAGTGAATCAGATCGAAGAGCCGCACAAGATGGCGGACACGATT
>JAESRE010000106.1 GCA_016764775.1 Alphaproteobacteria bacterium | reverse complement strand
TGGGCATCGCCTTCCAGATCGCCGACGACACCCTCGACTACACAGCCGATGAACAAAGCCTCGGCAAAACCGTCGGTGATGACTTCAGGGAAGGTAAAGCCACCGCCCCTGTTCTGCTGAGCTTAAAAGACGCAGATGCAGACGAGATGGCGTTCTGGGAGAGAGTTCTGGTTGAGAACAAACAAACGCCGGATGACCTACAAAAGGCGCTTGAAATCATTAACCGCCATGACGGTTTCGCCAAAGCCAATGACCTGGCGCTTGAATACAAAGATAAAGCATTGGCCGCATTAAATGCTGCACCCGACAGTGTATTTAAAACCCACCTGGAAAATCTTGCTGATTACGTAGTTAGTCGTTCGTTTTAATTTCGTTTTTACTTCAGTCCCTGTATAACTGAAAGACTATGTCTGATGACGCTGGCAAAATACCCGATTCCGATCACATTCTAGAACGCCTGGAACGTATCGGCGGTATGGGCCATTGGCGGCTCGAATTCGACTCTCAATGGCTGTTCTGGTCAAAAGGTGTTTATAACATTCACGGTGTGGACCCTAACGAATACCAACCCGATCTGGAAAGCGCGATAGAATTCTACCTACCGAAAGACCGCGCCCATGTGCAGCGCTGTGTTGAGCGTGCAATAGCGGACGGCAAACCCTATACATTCGAATGCCGACTTCAAAGACCCGACGGCGACATCCGCACCATCGTCTCGCAAGGTGAAATAGAACAAGACGAGGACGGCAACAACATTGCCGTTTTCGGCGTCATTCAGGACATTACCGAACTGCGGGAATATGAAACACGATTCCAACTGGCCGTGCTGGGTTCAACATCCCTGATGTGGGATTGGGACATTGAAGCCGACTACATATACTGGACCGGACAAGTCAGCGATTTGCTCGGCCATGCTTCCACAACCGATTTGCCGAATAACTCTCTCGATTTTTTCAAAGATCTGGTTCACCCCGATGATCACCTTAAGCTTAAAAACGCGTTCGCCGATCACTTCGCAAAAAAGACGCCCTTCAAAGTGGAGCTTCGCATTCGTAAATATGACGGGGCGTACATGTGGTTTACGACCCGCGGACAAGCACAATGGAATGAGGAAGGCAAAGCGGTAAGAATCAGCGGGTCCATCACCGACGTTCATGACCTCAAAATCATGCAGCAAAAACTCATACGCTCCAACGAAGACCTGAACCAGTTTGCATCTATCGCAGCGCACGACCTGCAGCAACCACTGCGCTCGATCAGCGGGTTCTTATGCCTGCTTAAAGAAAAATACGGCGACCAGTTTGATGACAAAGCCACCAAATATATCGATCAAGCAACGAGCAGCGCCGAGAACATGAGCGAGCTTGTCCGTGACATGCTTGAATACTCGCGCATCGAAACCGAAAAAGTCTGCTACAAGCTTTGCGACACCGAAGTGGTGGTTGCCGATATTGCGCGCTCACTCGAACAAATGTTCGAAAAGGAAAATGTCAGCATCATTGTTGAAAACCTGCCGCAGATTGTGTGCGACAGGCTCAAGATGCACAGGGTGTTTTACAACCTGATCGAAAACGCGATTAAATACAGGAGCACAGACGACCCTGTAATCAAAGTGACCGCTGAGCAACAGGAAGACATGACGTGGCTGTTCCGGGTCAGTGATAACGGTATCGGGATCAAAAAAAGCAAACATACAGATGTATTCAAAATGTTCACCCGTCTACATAAAGACACAGAATATGAAGGCACAGGCGTTGGCTTATCAATCTGCAAAAAAGTCATCGACTTGCATCATGGCGAAATATGGATAGAATCGTCCCCTGATCAGGGCACCACATTCGCATTTACAATCCCGCAACCTGTCTTGCAGGAAGTCTGACCATTATGAAAGCCAAACCGAACATATTGATCATAGACGATAGCGAAAGCGACACCATGTTGATGGAAGAAGCCATCAAGGACACGTCGATCGCCAACAATGTCTATATCGTGAATGATGCGCATGATGCGCTGAGCTTTCTGAGACAAGAGGGTCAATATCAATCTTCACCGCGTCCGAACCTGATGATTCTGGACTTGAAAATGCCGGATATGGACGGGCATGAATTTTTAGCGCTGGTCAAAAACGATGATGAATTTAACGATATCCCTATCATCGTCCTTTCAACATCCAGCGACCCCGTAGACATCAAGAAATGCTACAAGCTACATGCGAATTGCTACATCGAAAAACCGGTAAATTTTCTAAAGTTCAGAAAAGTAATCAGCGTGATTAACGATTTCTGGCTGGGTATTGCAAATCTTCCGCCGGAAGGTGGCTAAACTTACTCTTCCGTGCTGTCACCCTCTGCGTCAGATTCGCTTTCAGCAGGACCATACTCCAACCATATCTTCTCAACATCATGCAAAAACGTATCCACGTTAAACGGTTTGTGAATAACGCCGATTACGCCGAGCTTCTCATACGCCTTGATCATCTCTATATCTGCCGCTCCGGTCATAAAGATAACCGGCAGCCCTTCGGTTTCGGGCACGCGTTGCATCATCTCAATAACATCCGCCCCGTTCATCTCGGGCATCCTTAAGTCCAGCAGGATCAATTGCGGCTGTAACACGCGCACACGTTTGAAGAATTCGTCCCCCGAACCACAAATCCCAAACGCGCCCGGGAAATCCTGTTCCTCGACGGCTTCACGCACAAGACTGCGTAAATCCTGATCGTCATCGATATAGGTAATTCTCTCGGGAAGCTTATCCATGATGCATTTTAATGCTGTTTGACCATCTTCTGTCAACAGAATGCGCATAATCAATGCACTGCAAAATAAAGGCTTTTCCTTTACGCAATGTGGTTTAAATTAATAGATATGAGTGAAAAGACATGTTGCCCCACAGAAAACAACAACAACCATAACGCATCCCCCTCAGGCTTTAAACTTGACTGGGTGCTCCACGGCTCGCTGCTAGTCATAATCAGCAGCGTTTTCCTGCACGTTATGGGTGTGGGCGGCGCCCCTATGATAGCGTTCGCACATGCACAACTGGAACTCCTGACCGACATGTCATGGGGTATTATTCTCGGCCTGCTTTCGGTCGGGCTAATGAATAAAATCCCGCGTGAATATTTTACGGCAATGATGGGACGCGGAGACACCTTCGGAGATATCGTCAAAGCGTCCATCGCAGGCGTTGTTCTGGACCTGTGTAATCACGGTATTCTTGTCATCTCGGGCAAGCTTTATGATCGCGGCCTCTCTATCGCGCAAGTTCTCACATTCCTGATCTCCAGCCCGTGGAACTCGCTCAGCCTCACCTTTATCCTGATTGCGCTTATCGGTGTCAAATGGACGTTGCTGTTCACGCTGGCATCCATGGCCATTGCGATCGTTTCGGGCTGCATTTACATGGCGCTCGTTAAAAACGGCATATTGCCCGAAAACCCGAACACGGCGGATATCGACGAAAACTTTGATATGAAAGCCGACTTCAAGGCCCGCATGAAGGATTGGAAATTTTCATGGGATTGGGTCGAAAGCATTATTAAAGATGGCTGGATGGACGGCAAAATGATCTTGCGCTGGATTTTATTCGGCGCCGTTGTCGCAGCAGCCATGAAAGCCTTCGTACCGACAGAGATATTCACAGAATGGTTCGGACCGACAATCATTGGCTTGGGTTTAACCCTACTCGTCGCGACGATCGTCGAAATATGTTCGGAAGGCTCTGCCCCGATCGCGGCGGAAATCATGAGTGCAGGACAAGCCCCCGGTAACGGGTTCACCTTCCTGATGGCGGGCGTGGCGACCGATTACACCGAAATTCTGGTTGTTCGTGAATTTTCCAAATCGTGGGCAATCGCGCTTTCACTGCCTTTGGTCACAGTGCCGCAGATCATCGTGCTCGGGCTTATCTTCAATATGTTCGGTTAACGGCAGGGATAGGCCTTATAAAGCCCCAGAGCGACTCCGGGTGCGGCATTAAACGGCCCCTGTTCGTGGCGGTTTTCTTTCAGATATTTATAGATATTCATGTGCACTTGTCGCAAAGGCGTATCGGCCGGAACACAAAAATCCACGCTTGGTGCAGTCCCTAAAGAGCTAATCAGATTGTGATAATCCATTACGCCCGCGATATAGCCCTGACAGGCAATATGCCCGCCTTTTATGACTTCCTGCCCGTTTTCGTCAAAAGAACACACCTGAAGCAGGTAATCGGCGGAATATCTGGCCGTGCGCTCCTGTGCGAAAGCTCCGCTGCTCGCCATCAAGGTAGCGAGCATCAAAAGAAAACTACTTCTTCTCATTCGATTGTTTTTTAAGCTGCTCCAGAATAGCGAAAGGAGAATCTTCCGGCTTCTTTTCCGGTCCCACGCTCATGATTTTCGGAGAACGATTTGTTGATTTGTTACGCTTGCCGCCTTTGCGTTCATCTTTCTTACCGCCCTTGGGTTTACCCTTCTTGCCTTTGAAACCACCGGCCTTTTCTTTTTCAAACGCCTTACCCTTCTTCAAGCGGAACACGGCAAGGTCGGGCTTTTCTTGCGGCTTATCCGCTGGCTTTTCATCCGTTTTGGCGTCAGCCTCTTCCGCAGGCTTGGCTTCAGCTTCCTCTGCGGACTTCTCTTCCGGCTTTTCCTCGGAGGACTCTTCCGGCTTTTCCTCGGAGGACTCTTCCGCCTTGGCGTCTTTCGCTTCTTTGCCTTCTTCGGCTTCCTCTGCTTCGTCCGCGGGGTCGAAAATCTTCTTGTGGCCCATCGCTTCCAGAACGTCGTACAGCCCTTCTATCGAAGACCCCAGCCATTCCGCCATCTTGTGCTCGGCCTGAAACTTACCTTTGTCAGCCGCGTCATAAACCGCACTAATCACGCGGTCCAGCATATCGATACGAATGGCACGCTTACCGAACACAGGATAGGCAATCGCCTGATAAAACCCAGTATCGACATCACCTTCGACTTCGAAGGACACGATTCCGTCCTTCGGGCACTGCATCGGCAATTCCTTGTCGTTATACAAGCCCCACAACAGCGCACGCAGACGCACAGCCGCGGGTTTATTCAAAGCGGGAATAAATACGAGAATTGGACCAAGACGGATTTTCTTCGTCCGCAGGTCCCGACGGTCATCGGCGTCCAGCTGGGCAATCAAATCCTCGATCTGTTCACGGGGAATAATGCCGAGCGCTTCATGCACCTGCACAGCGATATCTTTGGCAGGCTGCTTCATCGCACCGATTTCCTGCAAACCGACCAGCGGTTCCAGCACGGTGGCAGTGTGGCGTTTCAGCCACCCTTCCAGATGCTCCTGTAGGGCAGCTTCATCCTGCCCGCCTGTCACATCGTTCTGAAGCACGGTGACTTTTGGGGTTAAAACCTCATCACCGCGGCTGAGTACAGCGACCGCTTCGCCCGGTAATGGATTGCCTACTTTTTGCTGAAAATGGATATGCCCGTCTTCAGCGAGAGAAAATTGTGTGTCTTGCGCGTTGAGCATCGTTCTCTTACAGGTTTAATGAATATACCCGATATACGGCATCGCTCTGGACTTGTCTAATATTTTCCCCGCTGCTAAATGATCTTTGGACGATGTTAACTTTTTCTGATTACATATGTTTCACTAAATAACTTTTTTAAGACAGGAGCCGGGGCCCGTGAGCATTCGCAAAATCCAAAACCATATTTTTTCATCATTTTTAGTATTCAGCATTCTCATAGTGTCCCAACCCGCATTGGCACAAGCGATCACGCCGGAAGGCGCCGCAGAATTGAAAAGCATTTTCGAAAAGATGCTGGAGCAGAAACAAGCCGAAGTCAGTGAACAGTCGGAGCGCCCCAGAAGCCTCGACCTTGAAGGCGAAGTGGTGGTCGAACCCCTCGACACCTATTACGCCATTACACTGCCAAGCATTTCCTTGAAATACGACAACGGTAAACGCACGGA
>JAESRE010000105.1 GCA_016764775.1 Alphaproteobacteria bacterium | reverse complement strand
CCGTTAGAAATTCACGGGTTAAATGTTTAGGGTAGTATTGGCCGTCAATGATTAGGTACGGGTAATAACTGGCAACGTCAATATCAAAAAGACATTCAATACGTCGCAAATGTCGCCGTTTTTGCATTCTTTACCCTATAAAATGCGTTTCCCGCGTTCGCGCTTGTTTATCAGCGCGTTTGTTCCTGCGGGGATTGGTTTTATCGGCGGTGTTTTGGCATCCGTATTGGGAATTGGCGGTGGCTTTTTGATTGTGCCGGCGATGATTTACCTGCTCGGTATGCCGCCGTTGTTGGTGGCGGGTACTGCGCTGTTCCAGATTATCTTCACGACAGCGTCGGCGACGGTGATGCATGCAACCTTTAACAATACGGTTGATATTGTGCTGGCGCTGATCCTTATCCTCGGCAGTGTTGTCGGGACACAGATCGGCGTTATTTTCGCCAGATTTATTCGTGGGCAGCAGGCACGGGTCATTCTGGCTATGATTATCCTCGGGACGTGTTTGATGCTGTCGATTGACCTGTTTGTGCCGCCGACAGATGTATTCTCAACGGTGATGGAGTAGGGCGATGAATAGGCAATGCTCCATAACCTGTTTTCTTCTGGCGCTTTTCGGGGCGTGTTTGTGCATGATTTCCGAGGCGCGGGCCGCGAAGTCCCCGTTCACCTTCGCGTTGGCCGATGATGCGGTTCGTATTACGACCGGCTTTACGGGTGCTGATCTGATTATTTTCGGCACTGTAGAAGAAGAGGGCACAGTGATCATGCAGCTTGAGGGGCCGTACAGAACCGCGATGGTGAGACGCAAGGAGTCTGTATTCGGGGCGTGGATGAACCGTGCATGGTTGCGTTTTGATGATTTGCCCGTTTATTACGATTTTGCATCGTCAGCGGAAGGAAACGAGTTCCTGCCGGACATGGAAACGAGGCAGGAGCTTCATATCGGGCTGGATACGCTGAAACATCCTCCGCGTAAGAAGCGATATGATGAAAAGACCGTCGAATTGTTTCAAAATGCGCTTATTCGGAACAAGCAAAAGCTCGGTTTATATCCTTTGGAAGCAAAAGAGGTTGCTTTTTTGGATGAAGGGTTCTTTAAAGTGAAGTTTGAAGTGCCTGCGAATGTGCCTTCGGGGGAGTATAAGGTGAAGGGGTTTCTGGTCCGTGACGGGGAAATCATTCATCAACACTCTGTTGGCGTTCACATAGGACTGGAAGGTTTTAGTTCCCAGCTTTATGTGTTTTCGCGCAATTACGGATTTTTTTACGGTTTAGTCTGTGTATTTTTGGCTGTTTTGGCGGGCTGGCTTTCGAATGCCCTTGTGCGCCGCAGCTAGGTTTGATGAATAAATTAGGATAGTCTGAATATATGCCTAAGACGAAACCGGAAGTGACAACAACCAGTGCTCCGGCGCCTTTTAAAGAAGAAGACGGCGGCGTCTATCTTCTTGTTGTCGACGATAGCCCCGAATTCGAGGCTGCGCTTCGTCGTGTGCAATATCTGGCACACAAGAACAAAGGACATATCGCGTTGCTGTATGTCATCGAGGAAGAAGGCTATCTGCACTGGAAATTCATTGAAAAGCGTATTCAGAGCGACAAGCGTGAGCAGGCGGAGAACTTCCTCTGGAATGTAGCGCAGCGTCTATATGAAGCCTGTGGCGAACGCCCGGCGTTTTACATCAAGGAAGGTAAAACGAGACAGGAAGTCGCCAAAATTATCGCGCAGGACGAGACAATCCGTGCGTTGGTACTGGGTGCATCCTCGACAAATGCGAACCCGCTTATCTCTTACTTTACAGGTAAGGGGTTAAATGAGTTGAATGTGCCGTTGGTGGTCGTTCCTGACCGCATGTATTGACTTCCGAAGCTCTAAGGCTTACTTCACCAGTATGTTTATTCAAACCGAAGCTACGCCGAATCCGGCGACCATCAAGTTTTTGCCGGGACAAGATGTCCTGAAATCCGGTACGGCTGAATTCAAGGCTTCGGAAGAGGCGGGTGTATCCCCGTTGGCGCAACGTTTGTTTGCCTTACAGGGTGTTGGTCAGGTCTTTTTCACAACGGACTATGTTTCGGTTTCCAAGGACGATGACACGGATTGGTCGATGTTAAAGCCCATGGTGCTTGCGGCCTTGATGGAGCATTTCTCGACACAGCAACCTGTTGTTCTCGACAGCTTCTACGAAGATAAGCCTGAAGATGCTGAAGAAGACGAGGTTTCCGCGCAAATCCGCGAGTTAATTGATACGCGCGTTCGTCCGATGGTGGCGATGGATGGCGGTGATATCGAGTTCGAGAGCTTTGAGGACGGTATTGTTATGCTTCGTATGCGCGGTGCATGCGCAGGATGCCCCAGTTCAACGGCTACGCTGAAAAGCGGTATCGAGAATATGCTCAAGCATTTTATTCCTGAGGTTGAAGAGGTTCGCCCTGTTGAGGGGTATTGATCATTTCCCCCATCTCTTTTTGTGGCGGGCGGTGATATAAAAGCCCCAGCCATCTCCATGTTTCTTCATCATCTTCGGTTTTCGGTCCCTGCATCGTGCAGTTCAGACGGATGCGGGTTTCGTCCGCGAGCGGTTCTTCGGGGCGTATTTCAATGCGCTGTCCCAGGCGTTCGCTGTCTTGTTGTTGTTCCCCGTCTACAAAACAACTGATCGGGTCTTTCAGGTTTTCGGACAGGGTGAAGCCGACTTTGAACGGGTCTGTGCCGAGTTTCATTTCTGTCGGTACGAGCCCGTCAATTGGCAGAGGCATGGCGCGGGCGGCCATGCGGAAACGGTCGATGCTGCCGAAACGCTCGGTCATTGCAAAACGGGGTAGGGCAAAGAGGTCGATTCCGGCATATGCGACACCTGAATGCATGCCGACGGCGGCCTTGTACCCTTGGGTTTTCGCGAGTTGTTGTAGTTCCAGTGAGTACTCACCGTAGGGGTAGGCGAGATAGTCCGCCTCGCTTTTGAATTCTTCCCTGTGGCGCTGTCGTGCGCGATTTATGGACTTGAGAGCCTCTGTTCGATCCTTGTAGGCGATATGGTCGTATATGGCCGGTAAGGTGGCCAATGTGACGTTGCCGCTTCTGGCGTGCTTCTTCAGGGTTGCCCAGTCCGTATATTCAGGGTCCTCGCGGTCCAGAGTATCGCTGGAGTAAAACACGGTGAAGGGAATTTCGGCCTCTTGCAGCTTCGGAAAGGCATATTCAGTTGCGGATTTATATGCGCCGTCGAATGTCAGTACTATTGTACTGTCGGGCAGGTTTTGTCCGGTTTCGATCGCTTGCAGCGCGTCGGGCAGGGGCAGGACGTTGTAATCGCCTTTTTTAATTTCTTCCACATGCTCGTCGAATTGTTGTCGGGTCAGGTTTTGGTCGGGCAGGTAGTCCTCACCGACACGGCTGTAGGATAAAATTACGAACTTGCTTTTGTCCTCTTCAAGGAACGGGGCGGCGACACCGTGCGTAGGCCATGGGCACAGGGAGAGGATAATACTGAGCGCAAGCATGATACGGCTGTACGGCATACCATGTATGTAAGGCAGAAAATTTTGAAAAGAAACGCTTTTTTTTATGGATGTATGCTCTAATTCGCTAAACGAAGGTTACAACCATAATGAGGATATAAAATGAGCAAGACATTAACCGATGACGCACTGGACACATTGTTTCGCGATGCGAGGACTTTCAACAGCTGGCGTGATGTCGATGTTGAGGACGGCGTACTCCACCAATTGCATGACATTATGAAGTTTGGCCCGACAAGTGCGAATTGCAGCCCTGCGCGTGTGGTTTTTGTTAAATCCAAGGACGCCAAAGAGCGTTTGAAGCCGCATCTGGCCGAAGGCAATGTCGATAAGACAATGTCTGCGCCTGTTACCGCTATTATCGGGCATGATATGGAGTTTTATGAAGAGTTGCCGAAACTGTTTCCGCATACGGATGCGAAGAGTTGGTTTGTCGGCAATGATGATTTGATTAAGGAAACCGCTATCCGTAACGGCACGTTGCAAGGCGGATATCTGATTATGGCGGCCCGCGCCCTGGGGCTGGATTGCGGCCCTATGTCAGGGTTCGATACTGATGGTGTGAAGAAGGAATTCTTTGCTGATACACCCATAGAGCCGAATTTCCTGTGCAATCTGGGGTATGGAGATCCTGAAGATTTATTCCCGCGCTCGCCCCGTTTTTCATTTGATGAGGCGAACAGCATTATTTAAAAGAGCGCTATGGCTAAATACTTGAACATACTGGCTTTGGATACTGCGCTTGGCGGATGCACCGCGAGCGTAGTTGCAGGCGACCGTGCCTGTACAAAAAGCAAAGTTATGCCGCGTGGGCAAGCCGAGCACTTGGTACCGTTTGCTCAAGAAGCCATGCGAACATGCGGGCTTAAATATGAAGAGCTGGATGCCGTGTTATGCACTATTGGTCCCGGAGCCTTTACAGGCTTGCGTATCGGTATGTCGGCGGCGCGGACATTCGCCTTTTCTTGTAATGTTCCTGTCTTCGGTATTTCGACGATGCATGCGTTGGCTCTGAACTATTCGGGGCATGATCCTTTTGCCGTTGTTGTGGAAACCAAGCGCAGTGATTTTTACGTACAGAAATTTACAGCGGATGCGGAAGAAGACAGTGCACCCGCAGCTCTGGAATATGATGAGTTGGTACGCACGCTGGATGCCGAAACGGTTTTGATTGGTGATGGTGTCGGACGTTTTCTGTCGAAAGGCGGAGATTTTAAAAATATAGACGGATATGAGCTTCCCGATATGGGCGAAATATGCGATGTTTTCCGCGCATCCGGCGGTAAGCACCCGTTTTTCGTTCCCGACCCTCTGCCCTTGTATTTGCGTGGCGCAGATGTAAGCCAACCTAAAAAACAACCCCGTGTTCTGGCGGGTTAAGTATAAAGCTATATTTTTACTTCACGAATATTGAGTATTTATTGACTGTTAAACCTTTTGGGTTATTCTGACACTTGTATTATTTGAAAATGAAAGGTCTTATTGATGACAACTCAAACCAGCCGCGATGATCTGTTGGCATTTACAACTGAAATTGTTTCCGCCTATCTGGCTAATAACACTATGCCGAGCGGGGAAATTCCCGGTGTAATCGAACAGGTTTTCAAAACACTGGCGAATGTGAATACCGACGTCAATATGACCGTAGACCGCCCTCAGCCGGCCGTGCCGATTAAAAAGTCGATTACGCCTGATTACCTGATCTGTCTGGAGGACGGTAAGAAGCTGAAAATGCTCAAGCGTCACTTGAAGACGGCATACGGTATGACGCCTGATGATTACCGTGAGCGTTGGGGGTTGCCTGCCGATTATCCTATGGTCGCGCCGAATTATGCCGAGCAGCGTAGTAAGCTTGCCAAAGACATTGGTCTGGGCACCAGAGGCCGTTCCTAGCTTTTTCATCATTGAATACAGAATGCGTTACTTCGTCGTTTGCGTATTAACGGAATATACGCGGCGTTCCGCGTGCCTGCTCTGAATTCAATGCTGCTCGCTAGACTATTTTGTATACTATTCGCTGAGTTCTTCGCTGCGGTGTTTTGCTTCGGCGAGGGTTTCGTTGAGCAAATGTTGCGCACGTCCGTCCATGAGAAGGCGTAGTGCGGCGGCGGTTGTTCCGCCCGGGCTTGTTACATTTTCACGTAAGGTTTCCGGACTGATATCCGGTTCGGCTTCGGCCAATGCGGCGGCACCGATTACGGTTTGACGGGCCAGCGTTTTGGCGAAGTCTTCAGGGAGACCGTTTGTCATGCCCGCTCTTGCCAGCATTTCAATCATGTAGAAGACATAGGCAGGACCGCTTCCGGAGAGTGCGGTAACCGCATCCATCATTTCTTCTTCTTCCACCCATTCGAATTTGCCGGTTGTTTTCAGCAGGTCTTTAGCCTTTTTTCTGCTTTCGTGGCTAACCTGGCTGTTGGCCACCGCGACGGTCATGCCTTTGCCGATGCAGGCGGGCGTGTTCGGCATGGCGCGGACGATGGGTT
>JAESRE010000104.1 GCA_016764775.1 Alphaproteobacteria bacterium | reverse complement strand
GTGGCCGTTGTAAGTGAACAGCCCGCGCAGCTGGAGCCCCGCGGCGCGGTCTACTTGCTGGGCCAGCTCGCGATCACCGCAGTCCAGCTGGTCGGCCAGTACGTGGATATCGGGCCATGAGTATTTAGGCCAGTTTTCAAACATGGTGAGGATAAGCGTTAAGGTATCGAGACCGCCCTGCTCTATATACTCAAGGGCTGCGCCAACGCTGCCGTCAGACAGATGATAAAGTGTATCAAACTGGTCTTGCTCCAAATCATAGCCCTGCATTAACAGAAGTTCACGGAAATGGGCCTCATTGACCGTCTTGAACTGCAGCAGCTGTGTACGTGAACGGATTGTTGGAATCATTGCGCCGAGACGGTGGCAAATCAGGATAAGCACCGTGTTGTCGGGTGGCTCCTCCAGAACTTTCAGGATGGCATTTTGCGCGTTGCGGTTCATGGTATCTGCATCGTCGATAATAACGACGCGCCACCCACCTTCTTTAGAGGCAGTCATGCGCAAGAACGGTATGACTTTTCGGATATCATCCACGGCGACTGAATCCTTGTGCCTGTCTTTGCCTGCATCATATGCACGCTCAACCGTCATAAGGTCGGGATGCCCACCCGAAGCGACCTGCCGGAACGCCTGACTTTCAGGGTCTATATTCAAACTCGCGCTTTCCTGCGGGAGGTCATCACCGCCGAATAAAGCGTCCTGATTGGGGTCTTTGGCTTGTTGGCTGAGCAGGAAACGGGCGACACGATAGGCAAATGTCGCTTTGCCGATACCTTTGGGGCCGGTGAAGATAAGCCCGTGCGGCATACGTCCCGCTTCGAATTGTTCGAGGATTTTGGCTTCCTGCGCGTCATGCCCAAAAGAGGCGTTCATCAAGCGCGGATGCATTAAACCCGATGCAGCCTCGGGAGTATCGCCGACAATCTCTTCGGCAATGTCCTCTTCTTCGGGTGCTTCGGGTTCGCCGAATAAATCCATCTAGTCAGCCTTTAGTTTGCTTTTAACAAGCTCCTGAATTTGTTTGGTAACGTCATCGACGTTTTGGGTCGCATCAATCACATGACAGCGTTCAGGCTCTGCTTTTGCGATCTCAAGAAAGCCGTTGCGTAACCTTTTGTGGAATTCCAGTTCCATATTCTCATAACGGTCTTCTTGCTGGTCGAGGACAAATTTTTCCCCTGCCAGGCGACGGTCTGAACGTTTCAGACCTTCTTCGGGATCAATATCCAGAATAATGGTCATGTCAGGCATCATGTCACCGAGTACCAGTTTCTGGATGGCGCGAATGTCGCCTAGGTCCATTTGATGTCCGTATCCTTGATACGCAACTGTGGAGTCCAGAAAACGGTCGGAGATAACGATTTTGTCAGAATCGAGTGCCGGCTTGATAACCTTTTCGACATGCATCACGCGGGCGGCGTTTAGCAACATGACTTCGGCCATAGGGGTCCAGTCCCCTGCTCCACGCTGAACGATCAAGTCGCGGATGGCTTCGGCCTCCGGCGTCCCACCGGGTTCACGTGTCGTGATCACCTTTTGCCCGAGTTCTGACAGAAATGAAGAGAGATGGTTGATTTGCGTGGTTTTGCCGCTGCCTTCACCACCTTCGAATGTAATAAACAAACTTTGACGCATATTTTAAGTACCCGCCACCAACAAATGCTTGATCTTTGCCACAGCTTGCGCGACGAAGCCCAGTTCAGGGACATCTTCACCCGCATAGAGAGGTGTCTCTAACGGTTCCTGATCAGGAATACTGATTTTAAGGGTGCCGACTTCCTGTCCTTTTTTGACAGGCGCAATCAGTGGCTTTTGATAAACAGCTTCGACTTTGATCTCGGCCGTATCAAATTTTGGCACAGTCGCCAAAACATCTTCTTGCGTAACAAGAGTTACAGTTGATGCTTTACCCATTGTCACGTCCGCCTGCGCCACAGTTGCGTTGGCCGCAAAGAAGGTTTTGTTGTCGAAATTCTTGAGCGCCCATTCGAGAAGCCGAGAAGATTCCTCGGCTCTTGCTTTTGCGCTATCCAACCCGTTGACAACGAGAACCACGCGGCGCTCATCCTGTACACCGGAACCGATCAGGCCGTAACCTGCGGCCTCCGTATGGCCTGTTTTAATGCCGTCAGCGCCGATATCACGGTACAGAAGCGGGTTACGGTTCTTCTGCGTGATGTCGCTGTAAGTGAATTCCTCTTCGGCATAGTAGCTGTAATATTCAGGGAAATTGGTAATGAGTGCTCTGCCCAGCTTGGACAGGTCACGGGCTGTCGAATAATGGTTTTCATCCGGCCAGCCACTCGCATTCACGAAATTCGAATTCTCCATTCCTATTGTCTTGGCTTTGTTGTTCAGCAGTTTGGCAAAGGCGTCTTCAGTGCCCGCCAATCCCTCAGCCAGCACGATGGTTGCATCATTACCCGACTGAACAATAACACCGCGGATCAAATCTTCGACTTTGGCTTTCTTGCCGACTTCGACGAACATTTTGGAACCACCCATACGCCACGCTTTTTCGCTGACCATCAATTCACTTTCCAGTGTGAGGTCGCCGCTCTTAAGCGCATCAAACACGGCGTACATACTGATGACCTTACTCATGGATGACGTCGGCATTTGCTGATCGGCGTTTTTAGCCATCAGTACAGCGCCGGTCTGGAAGTCTACGATGATGGCCTGTTCGGCTTTGGTATCAATCGTAGCAGCGTCTGCTGTCGGGGTGATCAGGAATGTCGCAATGGCGACGGCAAAAGCCAATGGTCGTGAAAGGAAAAGCATATATGCCCTTTTTTAAAGGTTAAATGGAGTCTTGTATAGAATTGGAGATTCGTGACGCTTAATCAACCACTACTATGGCATCATTCTGTCCGACTGAGGATAGCTGCTTCAGAACAAGGTCTGCTGTCTGCACATTTGCGATCGGACCAATGCGTACGCGATAGAAATCACGACCGTTGACCCGTGCGGGTTGCACCTGTGCTCTGCCTATGCCTTGCAAGGTGCCTGCAAGCTGCTGTGCATTGTCGGGATTGGTCACTGAAGCGACCTGTACATAAAGGTTTGTCGGGTGCACAGGATAGTTCTTTACTACAGGGTCAGGATAGAAACGGCCCTGATTGAGGTGTCCCGGGACAGGAGATTCCAGTTCCGCAACTTCGACAGACGGAACAGGTGCCGTTCTGGCGACAGCGGGTTTTGGTGTGGGTGCAGGTTTGCGGTTTGCAATAGTTTGGCGTGTTGTATTGTTGTACGCCAACTCTGTGCCGCGGGTATTTCTACCCTTCTTGGCCATTTCCGCGATTTGCAGACTTTCCTGTGAGAGAACTTGAAGCTTTACACGCGCCGTCCCCTGATTTTTAAAGCCCAAGAGTTCTGCGCCGCGCTTGGATAGATCAAGAATGCGCCCTTTTGAAAACGGGCCACGGTCATTCACACGAACAACTACGGAGCGGCCATTCTCCAGATTGGTAACCCGAACAAGTGACGGCATTTGCAGCGTCTTGTGTGCGGCCGTCAGTTCATTTTCGTCAAAGGTTTCGCCATTTGCCGTGCGTTTTCCGTGAAAGCCCGGTCCATACCATGACGCTATGCCCGTTTGTTCGAAATTATAGGTTTCCCGCGGGCGGTATGTCTTGCCTGCGATTTTGTATGGGTTACCGACTTTAAACGTTCCCTGGCTTTTGCTGCCCATAATGGGTGTCGTCTTTGCGACGTGTGACGCAAGTTCGACTTCGGTACATCCGCTGACCGCAAACGCAAGCAGCAGAACGGGTAAATATTTATAAAGATATTTTGTCATTTTTTATTGAGCAATTTGATCGGCAAGAAGTCCCACGGATGTGGCGAAATAAGTAGAATTATTCCATTTCATTATGACACGAAAATTGTCATAGGCCAAGAATGTGCGGCCATTCAAGCCATCGGGAGCAATAACGGAGGCTTTCAAACCCGGTGCATTTGGCAATTTTCCACCACCGGGTAATGTCACACCCAGTTTTGTCCATTCGTCGATAGATTTCTTGGTTCCCTTACCTTCCAGAGGTTTGGGGAAACCTTGAGGTATGCTGACTTCACGTCCCCAGCGCTCATCTTCTTTCCAGCCGCTACGGCTCAGATAGTTTGCCGTTGACGCAAAAACATCAGGCAGAGATTCCCAGATATCGCGCTTTCCATCACCGTTTCCATCAACTGCAAAGTTGTGAAAGCTGGACGGCATGAACTGATTTTGCCCCATTGCACCGGCCCATGAGCCGTTCATGCTCTGCGCGGAGATGTGCCCTTCATCCAGAATCTTAAGAGCATTTAACAACTCCTTGCGGAAAAAGTCAGAACGGCGGCCATCGTGCGCTAGAGTGGCGAGCGCGGGAATAACTTTGAACCCGCCCGTATTTCCGCCGTAATTGGTCTCGATGCCCCACAGAGCAACGATATAATGTGCAGGCACGCCGTACTTTTTGGCGGCGACTTCCAGTGCGTCGCGGTGTTTTCTGTATTCGTAACGGCCTTGCTTGATGCGTTGCGCACTGATCACACGGTCATAGTATTGCGCGAAGGTCATGGTGCCTTCAGGTTGTTTCCGGTCCAGTTCGATCACGCGGGGGATCGGTTTCACGCCGTTAAAGGCCAGTTGTACTGTTTTTTCAGAAATCCCCTTATTGAGCGCTTCCTTTTTTACACCATCGAGCCATGCATCGAAATTTTGAGCCGCATAGGCGGGTGTTGAAACGAGAATGATCAGCAATAAAATCAGGCGTGCACGCATGTCAGGTTTTTCCTTGTTTTGAAATATTGTCTCTACCATACAATTTTGACATGGCCTCGAAAATAAATGCCGTGCTCCAGCCGAAGAGTAAAAAGCCGTTTGCAGATTGAAATGCCCCTAACAAACGCCACTCCTCGGTTAACAGCACATCGCCGAATCCAGCTGTCGTAAATGCAGAAGTAGAATAATACAGCGCTTCTTCCAAATTTAAAGACGCGCCGATTAATAAATACAAAATTGCCCATAACCAAATTTGAACGATATGCGCACTGAATACTCCGCAAACCGTAATGATGAGCGCAGCCATGCGCCAGTTCATTTTAAATTGCCTGTATATAATGCGGCGAGCATAGGCGAGAAACTTGATGAGTTTGTCGAGAACGATGGCGTGAATTACGACCGTCAATGCAATCAAGACTGCGCCTATCGCCATCTGTAAAATCATCGCTAACTCTTTTTCACTTTAAGGCTGGACATACCACCTGAAATATCGCTAAAAAGTGATGCGTTTACAACCGACGATCTGATTATTTCATTTCTATGATGCGGACAGATGGCAGAGTGGTTGAATGCACCGGTCTTGAAAACCGGCAAGGGTTTATAGCCCTTCCAGGGTTCGAATCCCTGTCTGTCCGCCACTTTCTCTTTTGACTTCAGCTAAAATTATTGTTCCGAGCATGTTGCCCGTAAGACGTTTTCGAGCGAAACGTCCCGTGTGCGCCAATTGCGTTTATCGCAGTAGAAGGTTTCGGAGGTATCGTAAGGTGCGCCGTGATCATCGCATTTTGTCAGGCGATCATCACAGTCGATAATTTCAGGGCAGCCCGTCATTTCGCAATTCTGGGTATCGGTGATCTTCGCGCATGAGATGATGTATTTCATCGCCTCCTCACGGCAGGCACGAACTGCGGGGCTAAGATCGTCAGCGTGTTTTGGCGTCTCGATGTTGCTATATTTTGCCCGACTTTCCTGCGTGTTTTTCATGATGGCGCCGATAGCTTCGCCTAACTCGTAAGCGGTCATTTCCTTTTTAGGCTGAGCATCACGCGCCTTTTTTTGTTCAACCATAAGCTCGATCGATGTCTGGCGCATGTCGTCTACATCTTCTCTGGTGCCGCCAACCGTTTTTATTCCGTTCATGATAAAAGTACTCGGCATTTGATACCAACGAAGTGCTCTGGCCGTATCCTTTTCTACGCCTTTGCCGTAACGGTAAATATGGCCGACGGCCTTTTGTGCACGGATATGACCTTGATGGCCTGCTTTTTCGAACCAATACAAAGCCTTTGT
>JAESRE010000103.1 GCA_016764775.1 Alphaproteobacteria bacterium | reverse complement strand
GTGTGTTTTGTGTGATGTTGGCTGCTTCACCCTGAACGGTGAAACCGGAAATGCTGATCGGGCCTTGTGCTACGGCATAGACTTCACCGTCTGCTGCCAATAAAGGTGTCACAAGCAATGTTCCGCCGCGAAGCGATGTCGCATCACCCAAAGATGAAATTTCGACATCAATACGGGAACCCTGATTGCTGAACGGGGGCAATGTCGCCGTCACCATCACGGCGGCCACGTTCGCAGTATTCAAATTCTGGTCGCGGACGCTGACACCGAGACGTTCCAGCATCGCGTTCAAGCTTTGGTCCGTAAACGGCGAGTTACCCAGGCTGTCGCCTGTGCCGTTCAAACCGACAACCAGACCGTAACCGATCAATTGGTTGTCTCTGACACCTTCAATATCGACGATGTCTTTAATACGTGAAGTTTTGGCGTGCGCGCTCCACACCATGAAAACGCTGCACAGGGCAATAACGAAGACGGCAAAAATTGCATGCCGCGCACGGAAAATCGGGCGGGGCTTCACTTCGCCAAAGCGTATGTTGTTGTTTATAATAGCTTTATTGAGCATCATGCTTTTAAACCATTTTGTAAAATTAACTGTTCGAGTAATTACTATGCGAATGCTGTGCCAGTTTTATGCGGGCAAAACACCGCGTTTCTGCGAAAGGCATTGCAAGGAGCGGGCCAGAGAGGAGGGTGTGGCCAAGTATTTTTTGCGGGGCGGCAAATCTTACCCATTGGCATAAAATGGATATGGCTTTAGCGTAATTGCAAAACGCGTTATACTGATAGACGTAAGGACAAAACGAATTATGAAAGTATCAGGACCGGGCAAAACCCAAGGCCCTTCAAAAGGTGACAAAAAGAAGAAAGCTGGCGAAAGCGACGCCAATTTCGGTGATTTCGTTACTGGCGGTGCGGAAAAGGCGGCTTCTTCGCAAAGCGCGCAAAGTATCGCGAGTGTTGATGCCTTACTGGCCGTTCAGGCCGCAGAAGATCCGATGGCGGGCGCTGCGAAAAAGCGCATGCGTCATCGTTCCGACAAAATTCTGAGCGAGTTGGATAAAATCCGTATGGCCATGCTTTCCGGTACATTGACGATCGGGCACATGGTCGATATCGCGGATGTGGTGGCAAGTCACCGTGAAAAAATCATGGACCCCGCATTAACGGCGATTATGGATGAAATCGATCTGCGTGCGCAGGTGGAGCTGGCAAAAATGCGTGTGGCGCTGGATTCCCAGAAGCCGGACGATCAAAAATCGCAAAGTGCCTAGGAGCCTTGCTAAAGCATCAGCATAATATTTTACCAGCACAGACGGTTTTACTTGTCAGGTATGAAAAACCTGCATATATTTCTGTGCCTTAAAGGTTTAATCTTCATAAAATTGGAAATGAGGAAACAAAGATGAGTTCAACGAGTAGCGTAATTGTTCCGCAGGATTATGATCCCGAAAAAGACAAGGGTGACTTCATGAACCCGGTCATGCTGGAATATTTCCGTCAGGCACTGATTGCATGGCGTAATGACTTGCTTCGTGAATCTCAGGAAACCATTTCCAAGACGCTGCAGGGTACAGAGCTGCAAAAGCCCGACCTGACAGACCGCGCATCCGAAGAAACAGACCACGCGTTGGAGCTTCGGACACGTGACCGCGAGCGTAAGCTGATCTCAAAGATCAACGGCACGCTGGAAAAAATCGATGACGGCGAATACGGCTATTGCGAGGAAACGGGCGAACCTATTTCCATAGCACGTCTGAAAGCGCGCCCGATTGCGACCCTGTCGCTGGAAGCGCAGGAGCGTCATGAGCGCATGGAAAAAACCCAGCGCGACGATTAAGTCGACAACCCAATCACCTAAAGGAAATCAGTGATCGACGCTTGCGGCTGCGCAAGCGTGCTGAACTGTATTTGCTGACGAACCCGCAGGGCGAGAAACTCTGCCCCTGCCTGGTTCTGGTCATCAACTACAAGGTCGTCTCCCCCGGCAAGTAAGGTATTTATGGTTTGACGAGTAAAGTCTTGCCGGGTTTTTAAAATATTTAAATCCGAAGCCACGGACGCCGAGTAACGGCGCAGAGCTTCGCGGGCTTCGCGAACCTGTTCGATTTTCATCTGTACGGCGGCGAGCGAATTGAAGTCTTCACGCTCCAGCCCCAAGCCGGAGGAGGTCGCATCGATCGCTTCGGTTGTCAGGCTGCTGCTGCCTTCTTCGTTAAAATAGGTTGTCAGGTCATCATTCTGCAGCAGGTTGATGCCGCGATATTGAGCGTCTTCGGTCAGCGTATCCAGCTGGTCGAGAATGCCTTCATAGCCTTCTTGTAACCCTGCCGGGCCAACCAACGCGTTGTCGATCGGGCCTTCGCGCAGGAACATATTGCTGTAGATGCTGGTCCCTGTCGGGCCGGAGTCGTCATCATTGATAAAGGTCAGGTGTGAAAATGTGCCGGTAAAGAATGTACCGACGGGAATTTCGACATGCACTACACCTGTTCCGGGATATTGGTAAGTGCCTGTGGGCGTGGCGTAGGTGATGCCTGTGCTTTGTGTGCCGTAAAGGAAGAAACGGTTGCTGTCATTGCCGAAATTGCTGTCGTTGTCAAAGCCGATCGCGGCAATCTCGGGGATGATCGGCCCCTCGAAATCGAACTCCAGCACCGTGTCGGGCGTTACGGTGTAGTTAACGGCCAAACGCTTCCATAAATTACCGCTCAGGGTAAAGGATTCCCCGCCGCCTGTTACGGTTACAGGGCCGCCGCTGTCTTGCGAGCCTGCATAGTTAATGAAATCAGCCGGTGACGGAAGGATGTTGGTGACGTTTGTAGGGTCGCCCTGAGGAACGGCTGATATCTCTCCGGACATATATTTTTCTTCAATATCAACGAGATAGGATTCGGCGAGGTTCAGCAGGTCAATGGAAGAATCCAGACCTGTCTGGGCCTCTTGTAGTGTACGGATACTTTGCCCGATACCGTCCAGACGACGGCCAATATCGGCGGCACGAAACTTTAATGCCTGAGAAGAGAAGAAATTTTGCGGATTATCTATGGCTGAATTGACCTTGAGGCCTGACGCAAGACGCTTGGAAACATCGTCTACAAGCCGGGCTGTAGAACGGATAGCAGTCAACTGCCGTTGCTGCACGGGGTTCAATATACTATTGACACTACTAACCATAAATCCTTTATCGTCAGCACCATCCTAGCACAAAATCGTTAAAAAAAAGCGATTGCTATCTCAAATTGCAAATTTGTTAAGCTGTTGTATGGGTGGGGTTTTTGCTGTGCAGCAAATAAAGTGGTCGTTTTTTTTAGTGTAATCCGCCCGCGCCGCCACCTTGTGGACCATTGCCGTTATTGTAGTCGTCATGAGCGCCCATGACGTCCTGTAATTCGGCCCCTGTATGGCGATGTGAGCTGTACTGTTCGTCCAGTTCGCACTCTGCATTCAGCAGTGCGTCGGGATCTCCACCGAGCACGACAAAATCCTCACCGCCGAAATGTACGGTTAGGCCGTGACGAACCACACAGTCGGATACGGTATCGCGAAATTTGCTGAAATCGGGGTCGTGGGCCTGCGCTTCTGCGGTAAATGCTTCACGGACATGCGGGTTGTTGACGCTGCCGTCCATGCCGGCAAGTTGCATACGCTGGGATATTTCGGGGGAGTAGGGCGTAACGACCAAAACCTGCTCGTCAGCGCCGAGAGAGACTTCAACATCGCCTTCCGCTTCGGGATCGGGCAAGCTCATTACATACTCTGTAAAGCCCTGCTGATCAAAAACGTAATGGGTAAAGGCTTCAGGCTCCATTTGTTCGGAAAGCTTTTCGATAGAGGCTTTCGGACCGGTCATGACCAACTGATCGGGTTGAACCCATTCGGACTCAACGTCCCGCGCAAAATAACCGCCCAACACATGTTCCTCGAAAGCCTTGCGGCCGCCGTATCTTTCGAAGGCGCGCGCTTCAAGTGCCGTTTTGAATGCATCATCGATTGCGGCCTCGCCTTCGGTCGAGACAACCGCTTCGAAAAGCACTTCATCTTCTTGTGTATAAGGGGTAATCATCAGAACATAGTCGCCATGTTCTGGGCCTACAGGCTCAATTTCAACTCCATACTCAGACATAAAACCACGCTGTTTTTTCTTTTACTATGAAAGTGAACGCACGCTATGTCAAACAGCGGTTACGTTCCCTAGTGAAAAGTTGTTCCGCCGAGCGGCCCGTCATCATTGCCGAAATCGTCATCATCGGTATGGATGTTCATGCCGCCGTTGCGCATCATTTCCAGATGTCTGATGAATTGTTGCGGGTCCAGATCGTCGGTATCAAGTCCGGCATCTTTAAACGCCGCCGTCGCTTGTTCAACGTCACCGGCACGCCCCTTGAAAGCAAACTGGTCTTTGGCTTCGTACGGCAAAAGTTGGAGGCTATGAGATGCTGCGATTTCTTCGAGGCTGGTCCTCACGGCATCCATACCGCCCAGACGATCAATCGCGCGTGTGAAAAGCGCATGCTCTTCTTCAATTCCTATGCCGCCATTCTGGTTCATGGCCTCAAGCATCGCTACATCTTCGTCATTGTAAGGGGTAACCAGCACGATGCGCGGCTGGTCGGAGACAAAGTTTTGCCCCACCAGTTTCAGGCGCTCTGAAAAATCCTCGATGCCGTATTGTGTCATGTGATAGAAGCCGTCCAACTCTTCTCTGGCGGAGGCAACTTCGGCTTCACCGCCGATAATCAGCAACTGTCCGGTAGACATTTCAACCACAGGCAGATTTACGCGTTTCCCCGCAGCCACGACACGGTTCGTGTATGCGGTGGTGTAATCCTCGTCAACCGATGCGGCAAACTGTTTGCGCATTGCCAGTGCCTCGGCAGGCTGCTCAGCCTGCATTTGCTTGATTTCCGCACCTGTTTCGGGCGGGTAGTAATTGACCGCCAAAACAACGGCGTCATCTTCAAAGTCTAAATCAAATAACTCAACCATGCGGGGTTTATAAGCAAATGATAATAATATGTCAAATATTTATGTGAAAAAGAAAGCCGCTCAAGCGTGTGGCTCGAAACGGCTTTTCATAGGTGGGGTAAGGTATTCGGGTTTGTGTCTTAGAACGGGAAGATCACGTCATAAAGCTGCTGTCCGTAACGGGGCTGCTGCACATCTGTGATCTGGCCTTCGCCGCCGTAAACAATGCGGGCTTCGGCAATCTGTTCATATGAAATCGTGTTGCGCACACTGATATCCTCGGGGCGGATAACGCCGTCGATCTGAAGGATACGTTTTTCGAAGTTCACCAGTACTTCCTGTGATCCGTGAATGACCATATTACCGTTCGGCAGGATCTGTGTAACGATGGCGGCCAACTGAACGCTGACCTCTTCTTCGCGTTCTACCGAACCTTCGCCGGAATGGTTGGACCCTGCGCCGAAGTCAATCAGGCTTGTCGGGTCAACGGCTTCGGGCAATACACGGTCCAGTGCATCTTCATAACCGAGTGCACTTGGCAATGCGGCTTCTTCGTTGCTGGAACGTGAGCGGGAGGTTTCGTTTTCCAGCTCTGCTTCATCGTCAATTTCAATGACCACGGTAATGATATCGCCGATATCGCTGGCGCGTTGGTCTTTAAAGAATGTCGTACGGTCCGCCGCCCATAATGAGTTTTTCTGCGGCATCGTGTTTTTAGGCGATGGCATAGGCAGGCTCACCGGCTGGTATTCGCGCTGTGTCGTCGGGTTGCTGATCTTCGTCATCTCGGGGGCTTTCCCGATATTGGAGATGCGCTCACTCGCTCCACATGCGGCCAAAGTGCTACTGGCCAGTAAAATCACACCATATTTCAAAATCTTGTTCATTGTTCCTTACCTTTCACCTGTTCTCTAAAAATCCAGCACGGCAACTTCACCCATGTCGGTGATTTGTGCTTCGATTGTTCTGCTGCTGCTGGAGTTCACAACGCGGATCATGTCGCCTTTCGCACCATTCTGCAGGGCTTTGCCTTGCGCGGTCAGGGACAAAGGTCCGTTCTTGTAAATCATGGTGACCAATTCGCCGCGTGATACGATTTGCGGCGGTTCAATCTCGTTATCCTTAATCGGCTCGCCTGCGACCAGAATGCGGCGCGGCGTCATGTTGATCAGATCTTCTGTCTCCAGAACCATG
>JAESRE010000102.1 GCA_016764775.1 Alphaproteobacteria bacterium | reverse complement strand
GAAAGGCAGGAAGCCCATGATGTAGGTGTTGCCGCCCGCGAGTGACCAGTCCGTGGAGAAGGCCAGCATGTTGATGCGGCTGCGTTGTGCAATCGGTTTTGCGGCTTTGACAGCCGGTGCGAATACGGGCCCGAGAAGAATTTGCGCGCCGTCATTTACCGCGCTTTGTGCGGCCGAGCGTGCGCCTTCGGCTGTGCCCATTGTGTCACGGGGGAGAAGCTCCAGATTGGCGTGACCGATTTCAAACAAGGCCAGTTGTGCGGATTTCAACATCGCATCGCCGAGGCCTTTGTGCTGGCCGCTGAGCGGCAGTAACAGGCCGACTTTGACGGTTGGCAGATTGGCGGGGGCTGTCTGCTGTTGTGACAGGTCGTTCGCTTCATCCAGTTGATTGGGTGCTTGTTGGGCCGAGGCAGCAGGAGCTCTCGACGGGGCTCTGCTATAGCCGCCGCTGCTTGGCCCGCAGGCGTTCAGCAATAATGCGGAGCAGATTAAAAGGATGTGAGCGAGAATGAGAGGGTGTTTTGTCATAGCTTTGGTTTGTGCCGCTGGTGATTTGCGCATACAGTTTACAAATATGTCGAATCTTAAATCTGAGCAAAACAGTAAAGAAAAAAACCGCGCATGGCTACTGCCTGATCCGAAATCGCTTACGCTGGAGGCGGGGTTATATCTGGTGGCGACGCCGATCGGGAATATGGGTGATATATCTTTACGCGCGCTGGATGCGCTGGCGGCGGCGGATGCTGTGCTGTGCGAGGATACGCGGGTAACGGGAAAATTGCTGAATTATTTCGGGCTGCATAAAAAGCTCGATGTTTATAACGACCACAGCGCCGACGGGGTCAGGACCAAAATGATTAAACGGATTGAAGGCGGCGAAGCGCTGGTGTTGGTGAGTGATGCGGGTATGCCGCTGGTGAGTGACCCGGGATACAAGCTGGTCGTGGATGCGAAAGCGGCGGGCGTCAATGTCACCAGTATTCCGGGTGCGAATGCGCCGCTGACCGCGTTGCAGTTATCGGGCATGCCGAGTGATGCGTTTTCATTTATCGGGTTTTTGCCCGCCAAATCGGGTGCACGGCAGGGGGTGCTCAAAAAATGGGAAGATGTGCCGTCGACGTTACTGGCGTTTGAGACCGCGCCGCGGTTACAAGCCGCGCTGGCGGATATACAGGCTGCGCTGGGTGATCGGGAAGTGGCCGTGGTGCGGGAGATTACCAAGCTGTATGAGGAAGTGGTGCGGGATAGCGTTTCCAACTTGATCAAACATTATGAGGACAAGGGCGCGCCGAAAGGGGAAATCGTTTTGGTAATTGCGCCCCCTGCGGAGAAGCATTTTTCCGATGACGATATTGACGCGATGCTTCGGGATGCGCTGGAGGAGATGGGCACAAAGAAGGCTGCGGCGGCGGTCGCGGAAAAAACAGGTCTGTCCAAAAGTGAACTTTATGAGCGCGCATTGGTTTTAAAAGGGTAGCGATGCTGAATCTCAAACGTAAAGCAGCGTATAAAAAAGGGGTGGCCGCCGAAGGGGTGGCTGCAGACTATTTTAAAGCGCTCGGGTTCGAGATTTTAAAGCAGCGTTACAAAACCAAAGTCGGGGAAATCGATCTGATCGTTCAGAAGGATCGGGCTCTCATATTCGTAGAAGTAAAGTCGCATGCCGATATATCCGCTTCGCTTTATGCTGTAACGGAACGGTCGCGGCGGCGAATTGAACAGGCGGCGCTGCACTTCATTGCCGAAAATCCTCAATGCGCGGATTTTGAAATGCGTTTTGATGTGGTGGCGGTGCCTGAAACCATGCTTCGCGCAGACGGCAGGGCAGATGCACACAACCTTTTGGGGTCCGAAGGGGTACAGCATCTGGACAATGCATGGCTGGCGGGGCAATAATTTTTCTTCCAACGTCGGAGTTCATCATGACGAAAACCAAAGATCTAATTCGTACTACCTGTCTTGTTCTTACTTTATCCGTCCCGATCGCTTTGCAGGGATGCACCGTTATGGGCATTGCCACAGGCGCAGGCGCAGCCGCCGGTGTTGCGGCCTCGCAGGAAGGCGGTTTGAGCCGTGCGGCCAGAGATGCCCGTATTCAGGCGGAGATTAACGATCTGTGGTTCCGTTATGACGTGGACATGTTCACCAAGCTGGATATGACGGTGAATAACGGCCGTGTGCTGTTGACGGGTGTTGTACAAGATCCCGAACACCGTGTTGAAGCCGTGCGTCTGGCATGGCATCCTCCGGGTGTAGAGCAGGTGATCAATGAAGTTCGTGTTGCCGAAAGTCAGGGGCTTACGGGCTTTGCCAAGGATACGTGGATATCGACACAGTTGCGGACAAAGCTGACGCTGGATAAGGAGATCCTGTCTATCAATTACAATATCGATACCGTGCAGGGCACTGTCTATCTGATGGGGTTTGCGCAGAACCGTGTGGAGTTGAACCGAGTGGTTGAATTGGCACGCACGATTAAAGGCGTGAACGGTGTTGTCAGCTACGTAAAGTTTGTTGGTGGTGCGGATAAGGTTTCGAATGCGCCGAATAACGATGTGACGTATCAGGACACCTATGCCGAGGATTCGTATGATGCGAATGCCTATGATCAGAATTATTATGAAGAGCCTGCGAATGCACCGTACGAGGATACCTCCTCGCCGCTGGATGTTCGTGCGCCGCAGGACCGCTCAGGCTCCCGCGAGTATTACCCGAACAACGTAGAGCCGATTGAAGCCGAGCCGATCGAGGTCGAGCAGCTGGGTGAACAGGTGATTATCCGTGACCCGCGTGCGCCACAGCCAACAGGGCAGGGCCTGACTCCGCAGGATCAGCGAATTACGGGGCCGAGTTCGGAAAGTCTGTTGGAGCCGACCACCGAGTTGCCGAATGCGACGATACAAAAGGTCGAGCCGACGAATAGCGGCTGGGATTAACTGCCTCACATAAAAATTTATGAACGCGCAAAAGACAAGGTATCAGGACATCGAACCGCAATCCTATCTTGAAAATATAGGCAAGGCGGATGATGACGAAATTGATATCGCGCATGCCGCGTTGGCGCTGGCCGCAGTTGATATGGAGGGGATATCCCTTCAGCGTTATCAACATCATCTGGACACTTTGGCGAGCAGCGTTAAGGGCGCGTTTACGCATCGGCTGGATAAGGGCGATGACGACAGTCTTGAAACACGGCTGGCGGCTCTGACCGAAGTGTTGCACGAAGAGTTCGGTTATATCGGTGATCAGCAAACATATGATGATCTGCAAAACGCGAATCTGATCCGCGTGATTGACCGTGCGAAGGGGCTGCCGATTACCTTGAGTATTCTGTATATCCATGCTGCGCGGGCGCAGGGCTGGGAAATTTCGGGGCTGAATATACCGGGGCATTTTTTGTGCCGTCTTGATCTGGATGGTCAGCGTTTGATTTTCGACCCGTTTGATGCGGCGCGCGTGGTGGAGGCCCATGATTTGCGGCGCATTGTTAAAAAAGCGCTGGGCGATCAGGCGGAGTTGTCATCGGCTTATTACGAGGCGGCGAGTAACCGCGACATTCTCATTCGTTTGCAGAACAACATCAAGTTTCGCCAGATCGCAGGCGAGGATTATGATTCTGCGCTTAAAACGGTGTTGCTGATGATGAAAATCGATCCCGAAGAATACCGGTTGAAGCTGGATGCGGGGGTTTTGTATGCTCGTGTAGAGCAGCCGCAGGCGGCGATAGAATGTCTGTCCGCCTATATTGAAAAAGCACCGGATCCCCGTGACCGTATGGAAGCGGAGATGCTCTTGATAGAGTTGCAGGCGCAACTACATTAACGGTGAACTTGTTTTAAAGCTGGAACTTTTAGCAAATAAATATGTTTTAAAGTAAGCAGCCCCTTGCGCAGTTCTTGTGAAGGGCATAAAACATTAACTGAAATAATTCGACTCGTTTGAAGGAGAAAACTATGACCCGTCGGTCCCCTCTAAAATCAGTATCCAAATATTTAATGCTTTTTGCCGTTATGTTCGCGGTATCCGCTTGTGGTGATGAAGAACCCACAGTTGAAAACCAACCACCGGCCGGTCATGAAGACATTACCAGCAGCGATAGCCTGCAAGAAATCTATGACGGCGATGCCGTTGACCCGAATGCCCCTACACCGGGTACGCAAGCTGACCTCGTTGTGAATGTCGGCGACCGCGTATTCTTCGGTACAGACCGTTACGACCTGAGCACGGAAGCCCGTCAGGTTCTGGACGCACAGGCTGCTTGGCTGCAACAATATCCTAACGTGAACCTGACAATCGAAGGTCACGCGGATGAACGCGGCACACGTGAATACAACCTTGCACTGGGTGAGCGTCGTGCGAACTCCGTACGTAACTACCTGACAGCTCTGGGTGTTAGCCCGACACGTCTGACAACAGTGACATACGGTAAAGAGCGTCCGGCTGTTCCGGGTGCGAATGAAGCCGCATGGGCACAAAACCGTCGCGGCGTCAGCAAGGTTAACTAAGGCGGGAACGCATGACTTTGCTCCGTAATAGATACAAAACATCAAAGGCCTGGAAAGTTTCAGGCCTTTTGATTCTTATGGGCGGCGCTGTCTTTGCCGGCGACCTTGCCTATGCTCAAAACAACCGCGATATGCAGGCGCGGATTAACCGTCTTGAAAATGAAATCGATACTCTGAGCCGTGCGGTTTACCGCGGTGAAGAGCCGCCACCGGGTGCTTTATCCGGCGGTGCGCCGTCTGCGGACATCGAAGTGCGTTTACAGCAGATGGAAGGCGAAATCCGCGATTTGCGCGGTGAAGTCGAGCGTATCGGATATGAGAACCAGCAGCTTCGTCAGGAGATGGAGCGTGTGACGGGTGATCTGGAATTGCGCATGAACGACCTTGAAGGGGGAGGTGCGCAGCGCCCTTTTGATGATCGCGGGGCCAATAACCGTGTTTACAACGCACCGAACAATAATGCGAACCGTCCGGTTATAAACACGATTGATAACACCCCGCCGCAACCCGATCAGCCTGCACAGAATGCCGATAACGGATACCAGTGGAGCACGAACAATACGCAAGGCCAACTGGGTTCATACACAGTCGATGAAGCAGGCAACGCCACAGCTTCCGCATCTTCCGGTCCCGCCGCGATGTATGATCAGGCGTTTTCCCTCGTGAAGAAAAGACAATACGATCAGGCGCAACGCGACTTTGAAGCGTTTTTGCAGCGTTATCCCGAGCATGAATTGGCAGGGAATGCGAAATACTGGCTCGGCGAAACATATTATGTGCGCGGTGAGTTCGAAACGGCCGCCCGTGTGTTTGCGGAAGGTTACCAGCAGTTTCCGAAAGGCTCCAAGGCTGCGGATAACCTGTTGAAGCTGGGTTTATCGCTGGAAGCTTCGGGTAAGCCCGAGGATGCCTGTATTGCCTTGCGCCAGTTGAAGAAGGAAAACCCTGCAGGGGAGACGCCCGTTCTGCGCCGCGCAGAACAGGAAATGACCCGTCTGGGTTGCTAGTCGGTTATGGCGGCCGAGAGCACGCATATTCCCGAACCTGACCATCTCTTTGATACTCTGAAAGCGTATGAGCCGCCTTTGGCGGATGTGAAAGCCGTTGCGGTTGCCGTTTCTGGCGGCCCTGACAGTCTTTCCTTGCTGTGGCTGTTGTGTCGGCAAAAGCGGTATGACTTTAAAATCCATGCGCTCATTATCGATCATGGTTTGCGCACAGAGGCCCATGAAGAAGCCAGGCGCGTCAGTAAACAGGTCTCCGCATGGGGGAATGTCGAGGCGCATATCTTGCGATGGGAGGGGATTAAACCCGATGCCGCCGTGCAGGAGGCCGCCCGCACTGCGCGTTATGACCTGATGGAAGAATATTGCAAGGCGCATGGCATTCATCACCTGTTTTTAGGGCATCACCGCGACGATCTGGCCGAAACCGTATTGTTTAGGCTGGCTAAGGGTAGTGGGTTAGATGGTTTATCCGGTATTCGCCCTGTTCAGGCTTACAGTGAGCATCTTGTTCTGTTGCGCCCCTTGTTGGATTCTCCGAAGCAGGCATTGGTCGAATTATGTGACAAAAACGGGATTGCGTTTGTGCATGACCCCAGTAATGAAAAAGAAGAATTTGCACGCGTACGCTTGCGCCGTTCGGCGGAGGTTTTGAGCGAAGAGGGGTTGAGCCCCAAAAGGCTGGCTGTGACGGCAAAGCGTATTAACCGTGCTCGGGAAGCACTCGAATTTTATGCTGAAGAGGCGCAGAAAGACTGTGCCTTAGAAAAGAAATCGAAACGTATCGAATATAATTTCAAGAAATTGCAATCTTACCCCGAAGAGACGGTTTTCCGTGTCGTTATGGCGGCGTTCTCACATTTTAACCCGCAA
>JAESRE010000101.1 GCA_016764775.1 Alphaproteobacteria bacterium | reverse complement strand
CCGAGACTCCAGTGATGGTTCCGCCCGTGCCGACTCCAGCTACAAATGCGTCGATTTTGCCTCCAGTCGCCGACCAAATTTCCTCGGCGGTCGTCTTACGGTGAATCTCTGGATTCGCCGGATTCTCGAACTGTTGCGGCATGAACGCACGCGTGCCTTGCTCCTCGACTAATTCAATTGCCCGGGCGATGGCACCCGACATGCCTTTGGGACCGGGAGTCAGGATGATTTCCGCGCCGAGCATACGTAGGAGCACACGGCGTTCGAACGACATTGTCTCCGGCATAGCGAGAATGAGTCTGTATCCCTTGGCCGCGCAAACGAAGGCAAGAGCGATGCCAGTGTTCCCCGAAGTCGGCTCAATGACAATGCTGTCCGGCTTGAGTTTTCCGTCGCGTTCAGCAGTCTCAATCATTGCCCTTCCGATGCGATCTTTTACACTGGCGAGCGGGTTGAAAAATTCGCACTTGAGGTAGATGCTTGCATCTATGCCCTCTGTTGTGCGGTTAATTTTGACGAGCGGCGTGTTACCGATGGTTGCCGTAATCGAATCGTATAATTTGTTCATAAATATTCTGTGGTTTGTTTTAAGAGAAAAGAGAATTAGCAAATCAGCGGGCATGGTACCCGGTGAAACATGGCAACGGTTCGACTGAACCGCTGCCCAGCTTGGCAAATTCATCTGCTCAAAGCCGCAGCACTATAATGCGGCTGACCAATTCAGCGGTGGGCTCCACATGATTTAGTCTAAGAACAAGACCCCATAACCCCGGCATTTCAGGAAGAAAGCTCGCTACTGGAGTTATATACCTTGCGGGAGTAATCTTCGTGAATAGCACATCTCCCGACTTTAGCGTTACGGGACGTACCAATAACCAGTCCGCCGATTTCAACACTAAGTCTGTGCAAGACGGATATTTCGATCCGAAGATTGGCATTTTCGGAACCACGCATTCCACACCAGCTTCAAAAGCATCATGGCTCAGAAGTTCTACAGGTGGCTGCTTATCTCCCTCAGGATAAAAGCAAATCACGACCCCATTGACCGCACCCAAAACAGAGCTTAAGGCGATCAGCAATGCTAAGCTGATTGTGGCTATAAGTTGTATATTTCGATGATGGGTCATAGATTAGACTAGGTCAAATAACACACTCATTTGGAAAGTTTATTTCGATAATTTTAAGATACGCATCGCTCCCTGCATGACGAATCCGAAAACAATACCGCCGACGATGAGGTCGGGCCAGGAGCTATCGAGCGAGTATACGAGTAAACCGGCGACGATCACGCCGCCGTTTACGATGATGTCGTTTGATGTGAAAATTGAAGAGGCTTGCATGTGTGCCTCCTCCGACCGGGCTTTTTGAATCAACCAAAGGCAAATCACATTGGCGACCATGGCAAGAGAGGCCACGGCGATCATCGTCCTGAAGTCCGGCATCGCCTCTGAAAAGAAGAACCGTCGAACAACTTCCGAAAAGCCGATAAACGCCAACAGCATCTGGAAAAGCCCGCTGATTTTCGCGACTCTTTTCTTGGTCGTCACTGCTGTGCCTACAGCCATCAGGCTGAGCCCGTAGACGATGGTATCTGCAAGCATGTCGAGAGAGTCTGCAATCAGCCCCATAGAGTTCGATAACACGCCAAATCCCATCTCGATAACGAAGAACGATGCATTGATACCGAGCACCCACCACAAAATCTGTTTCTGAGTGATCTGCTCTTCGCTGGCGTATTCTTCTACATTTTCAGAAGACTGAAAACTTGAGCCCAGTCTCAAGTCTGAGAGCGCCTGAGTGATTACCTCCGAATTGCCCTGATGAATGACATGCACTGTTCGTTGAGGAATATCAAATGACAGACCAAGAACGCTCTCAAACGGTTCAATTTTGAGTCGAATCATCTGCTCCTCCGAGGGGCAGTCCATTTGTTCAATGCGGTATGTCGATTTGAACAGCGGCATTTTAGTGGCCGTGAGAAACCTGTGGTAAATTACTACTCGCTGTCCCTCCATTCTCTGTCTGGACCAAACCAATTTTACAGCGCCCGTTATCGCGTAACTTCATGCGTGCTTCGACCCGCTTTTGGTCGCTCGTGAATAGGTCCGCTTTATCTTCGATCATCGCGACGCCGGTATAGATAGAATCTAGAAGGCCTTTCTTATTTTGTTTGAGCCCATAGTAAATCCAGCGGCCTTCTTTGTTGCTTTCGAGAATGCCTGCCGACTCCAGAATCTTTACTTGTTTGGAGACGTTGTATTGTTTCTCATTGAGGGCATCGACTAACTCACAGACACACATTTCTGTTTGATTGACGACGAGTAGCCGGACGATTCGCAGTCTCGTCAGGTCGGACAAAGATTTGAAGATTGCGGAAGCGGATGTTGGATCAATCATGGGATGAAATTCGATTTAGAGGGTTTGTCATGCATCAGTGTCTTCGCGTTGGGGATCACCGCGACTACCGAACAGTTCATAGAGAAGCGGCAGAACAAGCAGAGTCAACAAAGTCGAAGTCAGGATGCCACCGACCACGACGGAAGCCAGTGGCCGCTGAATTTCCGAACCGACACCAGTGGATAAGGCCATGGGTAAAAATCCCGCAGCCGAGGTCAGTGCCGTCGCCAACACGGGGCGGAGGCGTTGGCAGGCGGCCTGTGTGACGGCTTCCCGCAGGTTGGCGGTGCGCTCGCGGTAGGAACGAATGGCCGAAATCAAGATCTGCCCGTTGAGAACGGCGATGCCACTTAAAGCGATAAAGCCGACGGCGGCACTCACACTGAAAGGGATACCTCTAAACCAGAGGGTGAGGATACCGCCAATGAGGGCGAGTGGGATGCCACTGTAAATGAGCAAAACATCGCGCATGTTCTTCAAGCTGAAGTAGAGCAGGAAGAAAACAGCCGCTAATGTAACTGGCACCACAATGGCGAGGCGTGTCTGAGCGCGTTCGAGGTTCTCAAACTGACCGCCCCAATCGAGCACGTAGCCCTCGGGCAGTTCCAGTGATTCATTGATCTTGGCCTTAGCTTCGGCGACGAATGATGAAACGTCACGGTCGTCCACGTTGACCTGAATACGGATCAAGCGGCGGCCCCATTCACGGTTGATCGTGGCGGAGCCATCTTCGATCCGAATGTCAGCCAGCCGATGCAGGGGCAGCTGCTGGCCTTCGGCAGTCGGAATGATCGTGTTACGCAAGGCGTCGATATCCGTGCGCAAAGCGTCCGGCAGGCGCAGCACGAGGGGGAAGTTGCGTTGCCCCTCAAATACTTGCCCGGCCCGTGTCCCCCCCACGGATTCGACAATGCTCATGACATGGCGAGCGGAAATGCCGTGCTGTGCGATGACATCCTGCCGTATGTCGATCTTGAGGGTCGGCTGCCCGGTCAGTTGGTCGACGGAAATGTCGCCGCTACCTTCGACATCGAGCAGAATCCGCTGCACGTCGTCACTCAGTCGCACAAGTTCGTCAAACTCGTCGCCGTAGATCTTGATTCCCACGTCGGAGCGGATGCCGGACTCCATTTCGTTGAGCCGCATTTCGATGGGCTGGGTGAAGGCCATGTTGAGTCCGGGCAGTTCGGCCACGGTCGCTTGCATGGCGGCGACCAACTCCGTCTGGGTTTTGGCTTTCGTCCATTCTTCACGCGGATTCAGAGAGATGAAAATATCGGTCAGTTCCGTCCCCATCGGATCGGTGGCGACCTCGGCCGAGCCGATGCGGCTCCAGACGTGGCGGATTTCATCCGGGTAGTTTTCCAGTAAGAGCTGCTCGATGCGCGTGTTGTATTTGACGGATTCGGGAATCGAAATTCCGGCAAGTCGGATCGTATTGATCGTGACCGCGCCTTCACTCAGTCGAGGCACGAATTCGCCGCCCATTTTCGCACCAGCCCATAGTGTCAGCGCGAAGACAACGGCCACCGCCGTCAAAACAAACACGCGGGCGCGCATGGCGAAGCGCAAACAGGCCGCGTAGGCCTTGGTCAATGTCCCCGCAAACCAGCCCGCCTCTTCTTTCGCACTGGGCTTGATGAAATAATAGTTGAGCACGGGCGTGACGGTCAGCGCGTAGATCAGTGCGCCTGCGAGGGCGAAGATGAAGGTCAGCGCCATCGGGCGAAACATTTTACCCTCGGTGCCTTCCAGCGTCAGTATCGGGAAAAACACTACAATTGTGATGCCCATTCCGAAAACGACGGGGCGGGCGACTTCCTTGGCCGAGCTGATGACGATCTCAAGGCGCTCCGCCTTGGTCAGTTCCCGCCCCAACTCGACGCGTCGCTGCCCCAGCTTGCGCATGTTCGACTCGGTCATCACTACGGAGCCGTCCACGATCATGCCAAAGTCAACCGCGCCTAGACTGAGCAAACTGGCCGCGATGCCGAAGTAGCTCATGCCGAAGGCCGAAAAGAGCATGGAGATCGGAATGACCGAAGCGACCAACAGGCCTGCCCGGAGATTTCCCAGCAGCACGAAAAGGATCGCCACGACGAGGATGGCACCCGCCGCTAAGTTATGTTGAACCGTGCCGATGACCTGGCTGGTGAGTTCGGTGCGATCATAGACGACGTTCACGACGACGTCTTCCGGCAGTGACCGGCGGAGGCGATCCAGGCGTGTCTTGAGTTCTTCGGTCACGACCATGCCGTTTTCCCCCATCAGCATGAAGGCCAGGCCGAGCACAATCTCGCCTTGCCCCTGTGCGGTGACAGCGCCCCGGCGGATTTCGTAGCCGATCTTCACCTCGTCGGCCACATCGCGGATGCGCAGCGGGCTGCCCGCGTAGGAGGCGATCACGATGTCCTCGATCTCTTTGATCGACTCCACGCGCCCGAGGCCGTGGATCAGCAGCGACTGCCCGCCGCGTGTGAGGATGCCGCCACCGGCGTTGCTGTTGTTCGCCTGTAGCGCTTCGGCTACCTCGTCGAGGGTCAGCCCGAATTTGACCAAGTTCCGGGGCGAGACAATGACGTGATATTGCTTTTCGTAGCCGCCCCACGAGTTGACTTCGGCGACCCCGGAGACTTTCCGCAGCTCTGGTTTGATCACCCAGTCATGCAGTGTCCTCAGCTCCTCCAAGGAGTGCTCGGGATCGGTGGAGCTGAGAGTGTAGTGAAAGATTTCGCCGAGTCCGGTCGAAATGGGGCCCAGCTGTGGCCGTTCGATATCCTCGGGCAGTTCGACCGTGGAGAGCCGTTCGGAGATATATTGCCTCGCCTCGGAAATCTCGGTATTGTCCGAAAAGGTCGCGACGACTTGGGAAAAACCGAACTTGGAAACCGAGCGGACGCTTTCCAGCCCGGGCAACCCGCCCATCGCCAGCTCAACCGGCAGGGTGATCTGTTGCTCGATCTCCTCAGGATTGAGCGCGGGGGCGACCGTATTGATTTGCACCTGAACGGGGGTCGTATCGGGAAATGCATCGACAGGCAGCTGAAACAATTTCCACGAACCGACACCGATAAAGAGTGCCAAAAGCAACAGCACCAGCAATCGGTTCTGCAGTGAGAGCTTTGAAATGGATTCCATGAAGTTTGAATCGCAAGCGAATTAATCGTCGACGCAGCCTGCACCTAGGCGAGACTTGAGAAACTCCGACATGGCGATAAAAGCCCCCTCGATCACAACTAACTCGTCCGGGCTGAGACCTTCCATAATGGCAACAGTATTCCCTCCTGATTGTCCGAGCCTTACGTGTCGTAATGAATAAAGATCAGCCGCTTCTTTCACGAAAACATAGGGTCGGCCTTCGTGATGCTGAATCGCATCACTTGGCAGCAAAACGGCGTTACCCGAACTCGTGAGCGCCAACTCGGCATGCCCAAACATGCCTTGCCGTATGGTGCCTTGCGGATTCTTTATCTCGGCGCGGGCTTTAAGCATACGGTTTCGCGTATCAATGGCGGCATCCACCCAGGTGACCACTCCGGTATATTCAACACCTTCAGGTCCACCGTCGAAACGCGCTGTCACGATCTGACCGACTTGCACGGAATCGGCATGCTCCGGGCTGACTGATAAATCCAGCCAAAGGGTCGATAAGTCAGTTACCTTGAACAGCGCTTTGCCTTCGGATACGGCTTCCCCCACAACGGCCTCACGAGCGACGAGCGTTCCCGCAAACGGCGCACGCAGTCGGATAATGGAGCTGCTGTCCTGCTCTTTGGCGATTTGTGCAATTTCCTCAGCCGTAAACCCGAGGTTCAGAAGCTTTTGCCGCGCCATTTTGCTCTTTAAGTGTGCCACTTCATCAGCCGCCTCCGCTTCCAGGAAGTCACGGGTTGCCGAGATCTTTTCTTCTTTCAGCTTTTTCTCCCGCTGATAAGCAGTTTCCGCAATACGCTCCTCTACCCGGCGGGTGAGGAATTCCGCCTTTGCCGAGGCTACTTCGTCGGAACTGATCTCGACGAGCACATCTCCCTTGCGGACAGATTGCCCCACGTCCGCATGAACGGCGCGAACAATCCCATCGGCGAGTGGTGTCACGAGCGCCAACTTGTTTCGGTTGTAGCTCACTTCGAAGAAAGCCGACACCGATGGTTGCGCAATGCCTTCGGTGGGATATGAGGTTGCAATTCCCGCCTTGGAAGAGGATTCCGCCGAAGCAAAGCGGACTTTTACACTTTTGCCCGGTGCGAGTTGGCCGGCGAGTTGAG
>JAESRE010000100.1 GCA_016764775.1 Alphaproteobacteria bacterium | reverse complement strand
CTTCGAGCTGTCTCATATAGATGGTACGATTTAATTCTCACAAGGGGGACCCTAAACGTGACACGTCGCGCTGAGATTAGCCTGCAGCAAAGAGTTCTTCGTCCGAGATGTCGGAGAAACTGTGCAGAGCTTGAAGTTCCTGGATCATTTCCGGATGCTTTGCCAACAGATAGAGCATCCGGCAGATAGCCTGGCTGGGTGCGATCTCTCCCGACTCGTACTTTTGAAACGATCGAGGTCCACCGCCAATAAGTTCGCTTGCCCGTACCTGGCTGAGTTTTAGGTGTGTCCTAATGGCTCGTATTGTCTCCGGAAGAAATACTCCCGAATCCTTCGCTTTGAGATTCCTGAGCGCCCGATCGCTGATCTTCATTTCTTCGCCATTGTGAACACTTTCGCCACACTCCGAACAGTACCAGCCCGGAAGGATGACCGTTTCTTCTAGTCCGCGATAGCTTAAGGTGACCGGACGTTCGTCGCGGTGCATCGGAGCACCATCTATGGGACAGCGAGGTTTATCCATTGTCCTTCTCCTTGAACGAGAGCATTAGAAAGTTGAATTCTGTCACGGTGTCGGAAGTGAACTTTATATAGAGAACACCCTGCTCCGAAGGTACGTGATACACGTCTTGCCAAATCTTGTGATTGGCGTGTGATGTCATCGACTTATAGAAATGCTCCTTTTGCATGGTCTGGATAACCTCGACAATCTCAGAGCGGCCGAATCCTAGAGCGAAAGCAGAAAGAATAGCCGTCCTAGTGAAATTAAGGTTATTCTCGTCCGAAAATTCTTCCTTAAAACTGTCGAGACAGTGAGTCGGCTTTCTCTTCTCAGACATTTCGATTATACACCATTGTGGTGCAGGTTTGAAAGGGTTGTCAGAAGACCTCTTTGACTGCCTGAATCCACCATTAAGAACGTCGCTTGTTTCTATTCAAGCAGCGGGAGACAGTGGATGGGTGGACGTCAAAGAGCCTGGCAGCTTGGGCGGCAGTCTTTCTTCCCGAAGTGACCAAATGAACGATTTCTTTTTGCTGTTCCGGACTGAGTTTGGGCCTACGGCCACCAATGCGGCCCTGTTTGCGCGCAGCATCGAGACCGCTACGGGTGCGCTCACGCAGCATCTCCCGCTCAAACTCGGCGAAACTACCAATGATCTGCATCATCATCCGTCCCGCCGGAGTAGTCGTGTCAATCGCCTCGGTCAAACTTCGAAAGCCGGCGCCGGCCTGGTCGATCCGCTCCATGAGAATCAGCAGGTCTTTGAGAGAGCGAGACAATCGATCCAGCTTCCATACGACTACCACGTGGTTCGGCCGAAGCTGCTCCATAAGCCGCTGTAGTTCAGGCCGGTCCCAACGACTTCCGGATGCCCTCTCCTGAAAGATGATCTCGCACCCCGCGCTTTCGAGAGCGGCGATCTGGGCAGCAGAGTCTTGATCTTGGGTTGAAACCCGGGCGTAACCTATGAGCATTGTTGCGGAAACCTGTTGCAATTCACTTGAGTTTTGCAATACGTTTTTGCAAGTCGCAACTCCTTTGATGGCGTAAAGTGGATTAGCGTTGCACAAACGCTCGTTTGTGCAACTTCTCTGAGGGCTTCAGCTCGTCTGAAGTCCAACGGGGTTTCGGGGGACGTATCCCCCGAGGAGGGCTCTCTCTGAAGGGTTGCGGGATTAAGCAAAAGAGCTTTCGAGTCGTTTCAACGCCTGTCCGGTATCGAGGCCTTTATCAAGCCAATCAAAGAAACGTTCCAAGACTGTTCTGTTGGCCAGTCGTTGGAAGGTTCTGTCTTTGAGCATCTGTTCTCTGTTACCGGTCTGGGGGAGTTCTTTGGTGAGTTGGATGGAGGCTAATAGCTTGAGGCGTAGTTGAACATCGTTGGCGAGGTTGAGGAAACGGGAGGCCAAGACGCGCCCTTGTTCCCGGTAGGACTGTTCTTTTTGGACGCGCTCTTTTTCGAGGCTTTGGTGTTCTTGCTGGGTTTGTTCGGGGGTGCGGTAGGTGACAGGAGCATCCTGTGAGCCTGCTTCGCGAAGCTGACGGGTTTGCGGTTGCGGTTTGGCGTTTGTCTCAACTCTCTCCTGGCGGTAGCCTCCGTCTTTGATCTCGGAAACGATGTAGGCGGGTAGGTTTTTGACGCGCGGGCGGTGGGGAGCTGTCTTGAGGACTTCCACGATGAGCTGGTGGTCGTTTTCGCGGCAGAGCTCACGGGCCACCCGCTGACTGACACCAAGCTTGATAAGCTCTCGCAAACAAAGTTTATGAAGGGGTTCATCAAC
The DNA here is from genome assembly GCA_016764775.1 of Alphaproteobacteria bacterium. GTDB lineage: Bacteria > Pseudomonadota > Alphaproteobacteria > Micavibrionales > Micavibrionaceae > TMED27. The sequence goes on along the minus strand of JAESRE010000100.1, from coordinate 4,759 downwards.
AGCACTGCGTGCAGCGGGTTGGGGTTGGTGCCCCATTGGGGTTTTGAGCTTCTCCGGGTGCTTCACGTTCTGATGTTGTTTCTTTAGATCCTTATCTTTGTTAAGTCTCTTTAGGGAGCGTTCGTTTTGTTCGACTGGGGCTACTGGAGATTCGTCTTGACAGGCTTTGGGGTGTTCGGTGAGAGCGGGTTGGGTCATGACATTGATGTCGTCATGGTCATGACATTGGTGTCCGGTTGGTCCTGACATTGATGTCATGACCTGATTGGTCGGGGTGGTCGTCAGGGTCTTGTCGGGGTCGGCGATGATGTCGTCTTTTTGGAGCACGACTCTCCAGCGATAGACGCGGTGGGCGGTTTGCTCTCTGGAGATGAAGCCTTTGTCCTCTAGAAGCTTGGCGACCCGGGCCACGGTGCGTGAATCGACTTCGAGTACTTCGGCGATTTTGTTGTAGGTAAGGGTGACGGAGCTTTCTCCGAAACCGATAGTGCGCTGGCACAGATAGACGAGCAGGTCGGAGGCGGCTTTGCTGGTGAGGGTCCGTAGATAGGAAAGTACGGAAAGGGGTAGCTGCAAGAACTTAATCTTGGGTCTTGATGATGTCTTCACTGAAAAAAAATCCCTAGAATTTTATTTCGGCAAAAGGGAACTAGGCCAGGGCGTGAGAAGACATCGACTAACTAGTTATTGTCGGTGACTCTCGCGGTCCCCAGGTGGAACCCCCGTTGTAGCAGATGGGGGTTTTTCCGTTTTGTTCGGCCTTGCCGATAGGGGTCATGTTTGATTGAAGAATGATCAACTCCTTGTGGATAGAGAGATGGGGAAAGGCCACAAAAGGTCCTAGGATTGGGCGAGGCTCTGACCTCCCCATATTTCAAGGGGAAGCGGGAAAAAATAAGAATAAGTTCGTGTGAAGTTTCGACTGAACATGTATCTGACGATGCTCCTGCTAGGACTCTTGATGTCCTACAACTTAGACGTGGAATGCATGTTTGTGGACGGCACCGCTTGCCAACAGATATGCCAGGAGGCTGCTGCGGATGTTTGCGCGGACCCCTCTTACGGTTCACATTACGTGGTGGCGATACCAGTTCGACCTTCTGTGTTCGAGGCTTACCTTATCGAGAGCCCAATATGGCTTTCTCCTGTTTTGCGAGAACCGCCGCCTTCAGGTCCGGGTATCGATTTTCCCACGAGGCTTCGAGCGCCTCCCCTTGTTTGCGTATCCTAGTTATCTAGTCTCTTCGTCTGCCGGTGTTGACGTTTCTTATTTACGTTCATAAACCCGCTCAAATGGGTTTGCTCAGTCAGCCATCGATGCAGCATATACGTGAATCAGTGAGGAATTATGTCACAGACCCGACTATCCAAGCGTCGGCTGTTGGTATGGCTTTTCTTGTTCCTTGGTCTACTGTCGAGTTTTGTTCAGGCTCAACAGTTTTCGGACCCCGAAACTTTTGTGGAAGCTATCCTTAGTCGACATCCCTCTATCCAAAAAGCGGATGAGCTTGTTCAGGCGGCTGAATTCAATATCAAAGCCGCCGGATTACAGCCTAATCCAAACTTAACACTCGCCGCTACCGCCGGTGACCCCGGCGAAGACTCTAACTCTCTAACTCAGATGCTAGAGATCTCAGGACAACCGGCCCTTCGCCGCAACATAGCCGGTCTCAACCTTGAGGCAGCGAAAAACCAACGCGATGCCATTCATAAACAGGTTGCCGGTAATGCATATCGCAACTGGCTTGAGCTTTGGCGCGCGCACCGACTTATGGAGATGGCACAGATCAGAGACTATCTTCTAAAGGAGATGGTTCGAGTGGCGAAGCGTCGTTTTGAAGTTGGTGAGATCGCTGAAAACGAAGCTCTCCGAGTGGAACTCGCCTCAACTCAAGCCGAAACAAATCTGGTAGAAGCAATAGCGGAGTTTAACGGCGCGCGTAATTCCGCGGCGATTCTTCTGGGAGTAGCACTTGACGACTACATGCCCAACCCTACCGAGATGGGTTCTCTTCTGCCGGACACTCTGGATCTTGATACGGTTATGGTGTCGGTGAACGAGCATCCGGAAATTCGAGGTAAGTATCTACAGCTAACTGCTCTGGAACTTGGAGCCGAGCTTATCAGGAAAGAAAGAGCCCCCACCTTGGGTTTGTCCTTGTATCGTTCGAGCCTCATTCGTACTCAAGGACAACAGCAAGGATTCCAGGTTTCTCTGAGTTGGCCGATCTTCGACTGGGGAAGTATCCGGCATCGAGCGGAAAGTCAGATGGCTCAATCCCGTGCTTTCGCTGCGGAGATCGAAGAATCTCTTCTTCAAACACGCCAGTCCTTGGCAAAGGTCTGGGAGCGACTACAAGCAGCCAGAACCAACCGCACGATCATTGCTCGCCAAGCCGAGCGATATGAAGAACTGGCTCGAGAGGCTCGAGTGGCCTATGACATGGGGCTGTGGAGTCTTACCGATGTTCTTCAAACCGAACAATCCTACCGGCAGGCCGGAGTTGAGTTGCTGGAGGCCAGGGCACAGGTCCTGGAGTTTGAGATCCAGATCTTGGAAAACACCGGTCTGAGCTTTCCTACCGAACATCTCAAGGAGGCCCTATGAGATTTATAATAGTTTTTCTCCTCATTTTTCTTTGTCTGGGATGCCAAAAAGAGCCTGAGCCCGGACTCTCCCCTCATCCTACTAATGAAGAGCATGAGCATCACGACGATGAGAATCAAAATCACACTGAAGATAAGAGCGAACCCGAAGGACACGGGGATGAGCACGGTACTCACGACGAGCACGGAGATGAAGAAGAGGGGTTTCTAACTCTAACCGAGGCTCAAAAGAAAGAACTCAAGCTCACAACAACCGCAGTTGTCGCGGCCTCAGGACAAAGTACCGGGCTTAGACCCGGGCGGGTCGAGGCCGACCCGGATCGACGAGTCATAATCTCAAGCCAGGTCTCAGGAACTCTCCAGAATATTTATGTGCAGGTAGGGGCGAGTATCGGAGCCGGGACATCCATAGCAATTGTGACGAGCCCCGAAGTGACATCGCTTCAAACCGACTATCACGAAGCTGAAGTCGAAGCGGAGTTAGCCCGCAAGGAGCTTGCCAATAAGAATGAGCTTTTTCGAGTCGGAGACGAAATTAATAGACCGCTGGAAACAGCTCGTTTAGAATTTACCGAGGCCAAGGCGCAGAGAGACACGGCCTCTGCCAATCTTCAGAGCGCCGTGTTGAAGAACGAGCGCCTGGAGACTCTTCTCGCGGAGGGGATCGCATCGAAACAGCAGGTTGAGGAGTCGAGAGCCGAACGAAAAGCACTTGAGGCGGCGTTGCGTCAAACGGAAGCGGAACTCGATATCGCGCAATCGCATCTAGAGCGAGAGAAGCGTGTCACGAAGTCTCAGCTAAACGTGAAGGCAGACACTTTCCCCGCCGAAGCACGCTTGGCCCGAGCCGAGGAGCAGATGAGGCATGCCAAGGAAAGGCTCAGCCAGATAGGGGCGAGTCCTGAAGCTCATAATGGTAACGTTCTCCTATCAAGTCCGATTTCTGGAACCGTAGTAGAGAGGTCGGCTTCCCGAGGAGAATTGGTGACGCCGGGAGAGCCTGTAGCGGTGGTCGTGGATTCCTCCAGAGTTTGGGTTTGGGTCGATCTTCAACGCTCTGATCTGGACGTCATCGATAGGGGCGATCCGATAGAATTGAGCTTGGTGGAACAATCCGAACGGACTGCCGGGGGATATGTTGACTACATCTCCCCACAACTCGACCAGGAGACCCAAACTTTGAAGGCTCGAGTGGTCCTGGACAACCCTCCCGAGGGTTTTCATCTGGGAAGCTTCGTGAATGCGCGTGTTACTAACGGCTCTGGAGCGACCGCACCGGCCGTTCCCGAGCAATCCGTGCAGTTTGTGGAAGGTCAGACGGTGGTTTATGTGCGCGAAGGCGAGGGTTATCGAAGGACTTCCGTGATCTTGGGGGCTCCGGTTGGGAACGGTCAGGTTATTGCCAACGGTGTGAAAGCGGGAAGCCAGGTCGTCGTCAACGGCGTTGAGCAGCTCAAATCTCTGGACCTATCGGACAAGATTGGGGGACACAGTCACTAATGGAACGTGTAATTTCCTGGTCGCTGGCCAATCGCCCCATCGTCATTTTCCTGACAATCATCTGGATTTTCGCGGGAGTATCGAGCCTGACTCGACTACCGATCGACGCGGTGCCGGATGTGACGAATATTCAGGTCGTCGTGAATACGGAGGCTCCCGGGCTGTCGCCTCCCGAAGTGGAGTCTCTAGTCACTATCCCCGTGGAAGGCGTGCTACTTGGCCTCCCAAAAGTGGAAGAGGTTCGCTCTCTTTCCAAGTATGGACTCTCGCAGGTTACTGTGGTTTTCAGAGAAGGAACCGATCTTTATTTCGCCCGACAATTGGTCGGAGAGCGCCTTGCGAGCATTGGGGAAGAATTGCCCGCTTCAGTTGGTTCACCCGCTATGGGTCCGATTGCGACCGGATTGTCGGAGATCTACCAATATGAATTGGTGGGAGACGAGAGTTGGGATGCGATGTCTTTGCGGACACTGCAAGATTGGTTCGTGAAGCGTCAACTTTTGGGAATCGACGGAGTGACGGAAGTCAACTCTTTTGGGGGGCTGGAAAAAGAGTATCAGATCGTGCTCTCTCCCCAAGCTTTGCAAAGCTACGGATTGAGTTACGACGATCTTTTTTCCGCTATCGAGAACAACAACAAGAACGTGGGAGG
>JAESRE010000099.1 GCA_016764775.1 Alphaproteobacteria bacterium | reverse complement strand
AAACTTATGGCAATGGGCATCGGTGCCGTGGGTGCTGGCGTCATGATTGGCGCAACTATCGCGCTGAATAAAATGAAAATCGATGATGTTGTCGGTGCCCTGTCCGTACACCTTGTTGCGGGTATCTGGGGGACATTGGCCGTTGCGATCTTCTCTACCGGTAATTATGCGGCACAGCTTGCAGGTATCGGCGCCGTTGGTTTGTTTGTCACCGTCGTCAGTGCGATTGTCTGGCTTGTCCTGAAATACACTGTCGGTATCCGTGTTGACGAACGTGAAGAGCGTTATGGCCTCGATATGGCGGAAGTGGGTCTGGAGGCATATCCAGACTTTGAAATCCGCAGAGCAGGTTAAGAGCCTTTTAAATTTCACACGCAGCCATCGTCGCTACACTTGGTTTAATAGGCCCACTATTAAGCATCGTTTGCTCCTTGTGGCGTGCCTAAATTTAATGCGGCTTTCTTTGTGAAAACCGGACAATAAAAAAGCGCCTCATCGGGCGCTTTGTCTTTTTGAATGTCTGGCTGTTTTAAGAAACAGGTTTTTCGACCCGCACAGGCAAGTCAGCGGCAATCGGGTCATCATCCAGCATTTCGATCATGCCGGTCGGCTGTACGGCGAAATTCGCGATAAACAGCGCATTGGAGTAGAACACAACCGCATCACACAGGAAGTGGCCTTGTTCGTTCATACCGTCGAACGTAGCGGGACGCACAGTGCCCTCGATAACGGAGCGTGTGGTTTCATCCATTTCGGTCGGCATGTTTGGGTCCTGCATGCTTTCGGCAATGTAGAACGGACCTTCTTCACCGCGAACGAAGAAACAGAAGAAGCGCAGGTAATCCAGCACGTTTTCTTCAGTGACTTTAATCGGGGCTTTGGCGTTTACCTCGTGAATCGGGGGAGATGTACCGTTAAGGCGGAACAGATTACCCTGATCGGTCAGGTAGTAGATATTCAACTTCGGGTTAGTCCAGTTCGGATCTTTCACCTGGATAAGGGCGACCTGATCATAGAACGGCAGCATGCGCCAGTGCACTTGCGTGCTTTGGGCATTGACGTGGTACTTACCGTCAATCGGGTTGATCTGCTCGAGAAAGCCCGCAAGCTCGTCTCCCTGAACAGCATTCCAATTTTGATCATGATACATAAAAGGAAATCCTCATCCGCGTATATTCAAAGCATAATTGTGCAAAATTTTGTTGTGTTCGCAAGGATTTATTTCAAATCTGTCCGTAAGAGCGCACAGTGTGGCATTTAAGATAAACACCATATGGCCAAAATCAGGCTGCTGCACGTGTCTTCGTTTGGCTGTCACCCGCTGATTACGCGTTTTCAGGCGTGTTTTTACCCAAATGTTTCTCAAACGCGGAAATCGTCAATTTGGTATTAAAGGGCAGCAACAGTTTTGCCAGCATTTCATGTGCGGGCTTTATCAGTTCACAATCCAGTTCATATTCGATCTTTGTCGTCGCGGGGCCGAGTTCGGTAAATGTGCAATGTGCATTCAGGTGTTTGAACGGTTTGTCTTCACCGATTACGCGAATGGATTTGTTCTTTTCGAAAAACACCTTGCAGGCATAGGCAATTTTCACATTCCGTGCCCCGACCGTTAGGGCCGCGACAAGTGACTGATCGTCCGCATCTTTCGCCCTGGCTTCTATCACATAGGCCAGCACATCCGGATAGCGCTCGATATCTAGTGCGACATCGAAAACACGATCGATCGGGTAATTGAGTATTCTTTCTCCGGTGAATGAAGGCATTGTTTTCTTATATCACATGCGGAGGAAATTGAGAGGGGAAGATTGGTGGACCCTAGCGGGATCGAACCGCTGACCTCTTCGCTGCCAGCGAAGCGCTCTCCCAGCTGAGCTAAGGGCCCTTGATTAGGAATTGGTAGGTTTAAAGTTTTCTGGCGCTGTTTTCAAGCATAAAAAACGGGGCACACAGCCCCGCTTTTCGATTTCGTCATTTTATCGCTGCTTATGCGGCTTTTTTGGTGTCTTTAGCCAGCAAGTCGCGGATTTCCGTCAACAGAGCAATATCCGCAGGTGGCGGAGCAGGCTTGTCTTCGGGTGGGGCTTCTTCTTGCTTGCGCTTGAGGTTGTTCACGCCCTTGATCAGCATGAAGACCACAAAGGCCACGATCAGGAAGTTGATCACCGCGTTGATGAAAGCACCGTATTTCACGATGGCGGCACCCGCAGCTTCGGCAGCTGCGAGGTTGGCATAGCTTTCACCGTCCAATGAGATATACAGGTCGGCAAAATCGATACCAGCGGTAAAGACACCGATAAACGGCATCAACAAGTCACCAACCATAGATGTCACAATTGCGGTAAACGCAGCACCCATAATAATACCGACAGCCATGTCCATAACATTGCCGCGGGCAATAAACTCTTTAAATTCATTGATCATATTGTTTTCTCTCCAAAAAATTGTGCTTTAGCTGGAATAGAGAAAACGGATATTTTAGTCAATAGCGCTGTGAGCGCGTTTATGCGGGTGTACGCTTCTTTTCTTTAACAGGTTTGTTCCAGTCTGCAAATTTGCGGTAGAGCGTAGAGGGGGAAATGTCCAGAATTCTGGCGGCTTTCGGGATATTGCCGTGACATATAAAGACGACCATTTCGATGTAATCGCGTTCGAACTGCTCGAGCGTTTTCAGGGGCTTTATTGCCTCTTCCTCGGTTTCGAGGCCCGCGGCGACATATAAATCTTCATTTAATGTACTCATACCTCGATTATAAATCGAACGCGTGTGAGGCGGGAAGCACTTTGGAGTTTCCAATACAGTCGTATTGCACCCCGCATAAAAAACGCCGGGGAAGCCCCGGCGTTTCTATAAATTATGATATCGCGTTTTAGCGCTGGCTCATGAAATGCAGCACATACTGGAACAGAGCGATGAAACTGATATACAGGTTCAAGGCCGCTGCCCATGCCATACGCTGAGCGAATTCCTGCGGTGCAGAAGGGCTATACATCTGACGCATAGCCTGTGTTTGCCATACGGTAATACCTGAGAACAGGACAATACCGACACCGGCAATCACGTTCGCCATCATGTCACTCTGGAAGAAGATGTTCAGCACGCTGGCTGCGATCAGACCGATAATACCCATCGTTGCAAATGTACGAATAGGGGTAAGGTCTTTTTTCGTTGTGTAGCCAAAGATGCTCAAGCCTGCAAACATGGATGTCGCCACAAAGAAGGCTTTAGCGACAGCTACGCCGAATGTCGGATCTGCAGAAGCCAACACCGCAATCGCGGAGAAGCTTATCCCGTAGAGCACCGCAATACCGAAGAACGCCATCATCAATGTCGAGGCCTTCATGCGGTCAGGGTGGAAACCGAACCATACAATCGCCAACGGGGCAAAAATCACGATATAGCGCTGTGGCCCGCCCAGAAAGAGATGTAAAAGAAATTCAGAACTCCCTACGACGTAGGCAGTCAGAGCTGTTACCAAAACACCTGCCGCCATTTTGGCGTAGATGTTGTTCATGTGTTGCCGCAAACCTTCGTCAATCTCGCGGGTGCGGACTTGTGTGGTTTGAAAACGGTCTGTGTTCATTGTTTTATAACTCCTTATCAATAAACGATGTACAGTTTATATAGGCCTTATTATACCACATTTCAAAGGTTTTCGGCGAGAATCGGTAACTGTCTGAAAGCATGATCTTTCCTGTATTCGTTCGGGGGGAATGCTGTTTTTAAGAAACCCCCTTTCTTTAAGTGCCATACAGCATATACTTAGTTTCAAGTATTGCTTAAGGTGCGTAATTCTATGTCCTATTTCAGTTCTTCCCAATTTGCATCCTCTGCGGCGACAGGTAACGACTGGCGCGAGGTGGCCAAAACAGTGCTGGAAGATTTGAGCGATGCCAAAACCGACGAAAACAGCTTTAACTTCGGGTTTTTGTACATTTCGGACATGCTGGCCGAAGATGCGGAGAGCATCCTGAACCTGTTTAAATCGGTGTTGAACATCGACAACTGGGTCGGCGGCATCGGTATCGGTATTTGTGCAAACGGAAAAAGCTTCATCGACAAGCCAGCAATCTCCGCCATGGTCGGCACGTTCGAAGACACAGATTTCTGTCTGTTTCCCCCTATCAATCAGGACCCCGAAAAAGCGGCGGAATGTCTGGAAAAATGGCTGGAAGACAACGACCCCATGCTGGTGCTGACCACGGGGGACCCGATGTCGGAAGAAGACCCCGCCCAGACCCTGCGGATGCTGGAAGCCCAATGCAGCGGCTTTATGGTCGGCGGGTTAACGTCCTCCCGCAAAAATCACGCGCAGTTTGCAGGCGGATTATATAACGGCGGGCTATGCGGTGCAGTATTTTCGCAATCCGTGAAGGTCGCCAGCACATTGTCACAAGGCTGCACACCTATCGGGACCGCCCATACGATTACAAAATGTGACGGGCATGAAATTCACACACTGGATGACCGCGACGCGCTGGAAGTGTTCGAAGATGACTTGCGGTCCATGGTTATCAAAAAGATAGACCGCGACCCCGACACGATACAGGTTGATGAAGCGGCGCTGACCGACCCCAAGGAGTTGCCCGAAGATTTTCACAGCCTGATCAAGGGCGAGGTCCATGCGGCCCTGCCTGTTTCGGAATCCGACCAGAATGATTTTCTGGTGCGCAATATTATCGGCATCAATAATGACGACAACGCCGTGGTGATTTCGCAACACGTGTCCAACGGCGACCGCGTGATGTTTGTGTATCGCGACCATGACAGTGTTTATGAGGATTTAAGCGCACAGCTGCTGGAATTGCGGGAACGTGTTCAAAATGAAACGGGAACCTTCGAGCCCAAAGGCGCAATCTATATATCCTGCGCCGCGCGGGCCTTTAATGAATTCGAAGACGGCAGCAAAAACGAAATGCAGCTGATCAACGAAATTATCGGGGACGTTCCCTTAACCGGGTTTTATGCAGGCGGGGAAATTAACAAGGCCCGTTTGTATGGATATACAGGCATCCTGACACTATTTTTATAATGGGAAGCTGTAGATTTTATAGGCGTATACGGTTAAGACTATCTATGTACGCTGCTTGTACGTTTTAAGAAAGGACCACTTAATGAGCCGTTTTCACCTCTTTTCATGTCTGGGCGTATTCAGCCTTATTCTCGCTTTTGCCTACACACCGGCAAATTCACAGCCCGCAGACCCGCTTCCCAACTTGCCTGCACCGATTGAAAATCTGGTCAATGAAGGGGCGCAAATCCGCTATCTGGGTAAAGATAACGGCATGGATGCATGGCTGACGATTAAAAACGGCGTCGAGCAGTATTTCTACGTTTTACCCGATCAGAGCGCCTTCGTTATGGGCGTGATGTTCGATGCAGACGGCAAGCTGGTCACTGTTCAGCAAGTACAGCGTTTGCGCGCACAAGGCGACACGCTGTTGGACACACTGACGGAATTCCCGACACCGCAAGCAAGCGAAACGGAAAAGCCGTTCGAGTTCAAAACACCGGCTGAAAAAATGTTCGCCGATATTGAAAGCAGTAACTGGGTTGCTCTGGGTAAGCCGGGCGCACCTGTGATGTACAGCTTTATCGATCCACAGTGCCCGCATTGCCACAACTTTATCGAAGAGTTGCAAAGCAGCGGTTATTTTGACAGCGGCCAACTTCAGCTTCGTATGATTCCTGTCGGGTTCCGTGAAGAAACCCGCGCACAGGCCGCATATCTGATTGCGACGCCCAACCCCGAAGAGCGCTGGTTCAAGCATATGGAAGGCGACGAGACGGCCTTGCCTGCAAAATCCGAAATCAACCAGCAAGGCGTACAAAGAAACCTGGCTATTATGCAGTCATGGAAATTCAACGTGACGCCGATGATCGTTTACCGCGGTAAAGACGGCAGCGTGAAGCTGGTACGCGGTAAGCCGCAAAGCGCGGCCAGCGTAATTGCCGATATCGGCAATGCAGGTTAAGCTTTTTTAGTTGAGCATGAAAATGAGGGCCGTTGATGACGGCCCTTGTCCCGCCCCTCTAATCCACCGTATACTTATGTGGGTGTAGTAAGATTTCGTATGTCTTAGCACGAAAATAACTTTGTCAGCCGGAGCCCTTATAGTTCATGGATCCCTCAACAGATAAAAAAGCAGACTATCTCCTGCGTATTCTGGAGACGATCGGGGCACCGTTGATGACCGCGATTACCGATGCCGCACCGCCGGGAGAGGACAACCCCCAAAACGAAGCGCAGACAATGGCCGCCTTGCTCGGTAAAACCGTCGAGGCCAGTATCGATCTCGGCCAGATGATGCAGATTGATCCCGCACAGGCACAGGACGATACTTTGCGCGTTGCGCTGGCCGGATTGGCCGGACCGTTGGTTGCGGGCGAATACGCCCATAGAAAGCGCGTACCCGAAAGCCCCGAAATCAAGAAAATCACCAGCGCCTTACAAGCCGTGCTGACCTTTTCGGACAATTTCACACCGACACCGCAGACGGTGGAGCGGTTGCAAAATCTGGAAGCAAAGGGGCAGGCGTCGGACACATACCAGACACAGATACAATATATGCAGGCGTTCATTCCCGTCGTGGAGGCCATTGCACAATTTCCGTTCGGTCAGGCCGAAGCCAAACTGATTATGGATGTCAGCAACCGCATTATTAACAAGTCGGTCGAATTGCGTGAAACGCTGCTGCCGAATGTTGATGATGAAGGCGTACAGAAACTGGTCGAGCTCGGGTTTGTCCGCGCATTGGGCGAGTTGTATTGCTCCTGCCACAAGGCGGAAACCGAAAAAGCCACGGGCATGGATCAGGACGCCGCGACATCGGTCAGCATTGACGCCGTGTGGAAGGCATTTGACCTGCGCACCGCCATGATGGAAGCGCTGGCCGCAAAAATGGTGCCTGCCGGAGCAGGTTCCCAGTCCGCTGCCGCATCCGGCGGAGGGCCAAGCACAGCGCCACCACAAGAACAAGCCGCAGCAGCCCCCGCAACGCCGCCTCCCGCTGCGCCACCCGCGACACCTCCCCCTGCGGAAACACAACCGCCGGCACAACCAACAACGCCGCCGCCACAGAGCCCGCCACCGCAGCAGCCCCCTTCTGAACAATCAGGTGCAGGCGCCGGTGCAGGTGGAAACCCGATGTCCATGTTTGCCAAAAAGCCC
>JAESRE010000098.1 GCA_016764775.1 Alphaproteobacteria bacterium | reverse complement strand
CACCCGCTTGATTGTCCGATTTGCGATCAGGGTGGTGAATGCGATTTGCAGGATCAGGCTATGGGTTACGGTTTTGACCGTTCCCGCTTTCATGAGAATAAACGCGCGGTCACGAACAAAGAATTGGGTCCGTTGATTAAAACCATTATGACCCGCTGCATTAACTGCACCCGTTGTGTGCGTTTCGCAGAGGAAGTCGCGGGTACACCCGTTCTGGGTCAGTTGAACCGTGGTGAAGATGCGGAAATCGGCACTTTCATTGATCAGTTGGTTCAAACTGAACTGTCAGGGAACCTGATTGACATCTGTCCGGTCGGCGCATTGACGAATAAACCATATGCGTTCAAGGCGCGTCCGTGGGAGCTGACCAAGACGGAAAGCATTGATGTGCATGACGCGATTGGTTCAAACATTCGTGTGGATGTGAAGGGGCGTGAAGTTTTACGTGTCCTGCCGAGACTGCATGAAGATGTAAACGAGGAATGGATTTCCGACCGTACACGTTTTGCCTATGACGGTTTGAATGAAAACCGTCTGGACCGTCCTTATGTACGCGATGAAGATAGCGGTAAGCTGGTTGAAGCGACATGGGATCAGGCTTTTGCAAGAATAGCGGAGAAGCTGGATGGCTTGAAAGGCGAACAGATTGCGGGTCTCGTCGGTGATCTGGTTGAGGTTGAATCTGTTGTTGCGCTGAAAGAATTGCTGGAGAGCTTCGGTTCACCGCATATGGATTGCCGTACCGATGGTGCACGCTTCGATCCGTCAGAGCGTTCGGGATATTTGTTCAATTCCACTATCGCAGGTATTGATGAAGCAGATGCTATTTTGCTGATCGGTACAAACCCGCGTCATGAAGCGACACTGGTCAATGCCCGTATTCGCCGTGCCCAATTCGAACGCCGCGTTAAAGTCGGTGTGATTGGTGAAGCTGCTGATCTTGCATATAAGTATGAGCATCTGGGCGACAGTGCTGCTGATCTTGAAAAATTTGTAAAAGCACGTTCAGGTTTTGCGAAGCTGTTCAAGGATGCCGAGAAGCCTATGATTATTGTCGGGTCGGGTGTATTCGAACGTGAAGATGGCGAAGCCATTCACCATGCGTTACATGCGGCTGCCGAGAAGTTGAAAGTTATTAAAGACGGCTGGAACGGCTTTAATATCCTGCACCGTGCGGCGAGCCGTGTTGGTGCTCTGGATGCCGGGTTTATTCCGCAGGCCGGAGGTAAGGATTTCCAGGATATTTTGAAAGGAACCAGAGACGGCTCGATCAAGGCTTTGTACATGGTTGGTGCCGATGAGTTCGATGCACGCGGAGAAATCGGTCATCAGACTTTTGTGGTTTATCAGGGGCATCATGGTGATCACGGTGCAATCCGCGCTGATGTGATTTTGCCGGGTTCAGCCTATACCGAAAAAGACGGTATCTACGTGAATACCGAAGGGCGCGTACAGTTTGCGAAAAAGGCATCTAGCGCGCCGGGTGACGCACGTGAAGATTGGAAGATTTTGCGGGCGTTGTCCGAAAAACTGGGTCAGACATTGCCGTATGACACACAAATGCAACTGCGCAATCATATCTATGAAAAGCATAAGCAGTTCGGTATGGCCGATATGGTCACACCGGCACCATGGGCGAAGTTCGGTTCAAAGGGGAGCGCAGGTAAAGACGCGTTTACCAACCCGATCAAGAATTATTATCTGACCAATGCAATTTGCCGCTCGTCTACGACGATGCAGGCGTGCTCACGGGAGTTCACACAGCAAGACAAAGAGTATCTGGAGGCCGCCGAATAGTAGTGGTTGATAAGTATCTGAATAAAAATATTTTGGTGGGACTAACATACTTAAATGAAAATGGCACTGTTCAAGAGCAAGTTCAGATGCATGGTCCGATCAAAGCAATGGCAGAGAACACTCTTTATTTTGAGAGGTCAGATACAAAAGATATGTTTTCAATTCCTTTTGAAGGTACTTTGGAAGAGTCCGAAAACGATTTAGTTTATGAATTAAAATCAACAGGTGAAACAGTAGCTAACATTAGTTTCACAGCTAGTTTTACAATCTATCCGCCTGAAGGGGGTACCGAATAATGAGCAAAACAACACTTGAACAGGTTCAGGAATTTCACGAAACATACGGTTTGCCCGTTAAGGATTCTCCTGATATCAGCGATCCGAAAACCAATAAGCTGCGTGTGAACTTGCTGGCCGAAGAAGTTGAGGAGCTTCAGGAAGCTTTGGAAGCAGGTGATTTGGTCGAGGTTCTGGATGCGTTGACCGACATTCAATATGTGCTGGATGGCGCGTATCTGTCATTCGGTTTACAGCATGTGAAAACGGCTGCTTTCGAGGAAGTGCAGCGCTCCAACATGTCCAAACTGGGTGAAGACGGTAAGCCGATTGTTCGCCCTGAAGACGGTAAAATCCTTAAGGGCCCGAATTATTTCAAGCCCGATATCGCACAGTTTATTGCCGATAAAGACAAGGCTGCTTAATCGCAGGTTTTCGTTTATAATAAACAAATGAACGGCTTACGTTTAATTTGTCACTTTGCGCTCTTCCTTATTCTTAATGTTGCTGCCGTACAGGCGGCGTTTGCGTGTTCTCCCGAAAGGCGGCGGCATCCTATTGAGATTACGATGAATGTAGAGATTGCGGATCCTTACATTCTGCAGGATCACTCGTTTCAGCAAATTAATGATGAGTCCGAAGATTCACGCAAAAAATGGATTGAAGACAACGGGCTGGAAGAGGTGTGGACGACGAAAAGCCTGGATACCCTCGGCTATGCATCGGGAGGGATGGCGTCGAATTTTATTACGTCCGCATATGCGTTGTCGGGCGGTTATGGGGCTTATTATTGCCCTTATTACCGTAAAATCGAGGTCAACATCATTTACCGCACGCTTATTCGCATACCCAAGGAGTTTCCGAAGGGGAGTTGTGTTTACAATGTTATTTTGGAACACGAGCTTCGCCATGACAAAGCCAACAGGGACAGTTTCAAGAAGTACATGTTACAGCTCAAGAAAGACCTGCCGCAGATGGCCATGTACTACGAACGGTCGGCAGTGAACCCCAAGGATGTAAAGCAGCGGTTCAAGGTGATGCAGGGTTCAATCAAGGAAGCTGTAGAGTTATATATTCAGGAATATGTTTTTCCTGCCGCGGATAAAATCAATAAAGAGATTGATAGTCCCGAGTCGTATGCCGCGGATGGTAAGAAAATTGATGCTTGTCCGAAATAAGGTGGACAGGTACTTATTATATAGTATGTATTATCCCAGCGATTTCTGAGATGTTACAGCGTAAAATTGTAGAACAACGATAAGGCCGTATGATGAGTGAAGAACTATCATTAAATACCGTAGACGGTAAGCCGATCAAAATGATGGTCGGTCTGGCGTGGGACCCCAATGAAGAGAAATGGGGCAATCTGGACACCAATATCAAAGTTCATAATCTTGATTTGTCATGTGCTGTTCTGACGGAGAGTATGCAGGTTAAAGATTTGATCACGCCTGACAATCCGATGCGTGATGCGTATAAAGACAAAATTTTTCACGCCGGTGACAATCTGAGCGGTGGTGCTGATTTCGAAGATGAAGAAATTCGCGTGGATTTCTCAAGGCTCGATGATGATATTCACGGACTGGCGTTTGTTGTTTCCGCGAATAACAAAATCAAGTTCGAGAATGTAAAGAACGGTGAGTGTGCCTTTAATAACGCGCAGACATTGCATTCGTTTTTGACGGTTAGTCTGGATGACATTCCGGGCCAGCACCGCATTGTTGGAATTGCCAAGCGTACAAAATCAGGCTGGGCTTTGCAGGAAGCCAAAGTCGATGTGAATGCGCTTGATGAATATATAATTGAAAAAGCTTTAGGTGAGGCTGCAGTCTGATGGAATATCTGATCTGGACAGGATGGACATTACTTTACACATTGATGATTATCGTCGGTGTTTTGATTGCTGTTGCTTATTACACTTATGCAGAGCGTAAGGTTATGGGCGGGATGCAACGCAGACAGGGACCGATTACGGTTGGTCCGTTCGGTTTGTTGCAGCCGCTTGCGGACGGCTTGAAGCTGTTTTCCAAAGAGACGATTATTCCGAGCGGCGCGAACCGCGTTGTGTTTTTGCTGGCCCCGATGATGCTGTTTGCGTTGTCTTTGATCGCGTGGGCGGTCATTCCGTTTGATAAAGGCTGGGTTCTGGCCAACATCAATGTCGGTATTCTTTATCTCTTCGCTGTTTCCTCCATGACCGTATACGGCGTTATCATGGCGGGATGGGCGTCAAACTCTCGTTATGCTTTCCTCGGCGGGCTGCGTTCGGCATCTCAGATGGTGTCTTATGAAGTCTCTATGGGGTTGATTATTGTTTGTGTCCTGCTTTGTACGGGATCACTGAATTTGATGGAGATCGTTGAAGCGCCGCGTCCTGTATGGATGCAGGTCTTGCTATTCCCGATGTTTATCGTCTTTCTGATCTCTATCTTAGCTGAAACCAACCGTGCACCGTTTGACTTGCCGGAAGGGGAATCCGAGATTACGGGCGGTTTTATGGTTGAGTATTCAGCCATGGCGTTCGCCTTGTTCTTCCTTGGTGAATATTCGGCAATGATCCTGATGAGTGCGATGACGACGATCCTGTTCCTTGGTGGTTGGTTGCCACCGTTCGGTATGGAGTTTCTGGCATTTGTTCCCGGTATTATCTGGTTTGCCTTGAAAACCGCGTTGGTGATGTTCTTCTTCCTCTGGACGCGGGCAACGTTGCCACGCTTTCGTTATGACCAGTTGATGCGTCTGGGTTGGAAAGTCTTTTTGCCGCTCACACTTGTCTGGGTTGTTTTGACGGCAGGGATCTTAATGAGTTTTGATGCGTTACCTAATAGTAAGGAGGTTCAAGCCGCACCTGTAGTAGCTGATGAACCTGTAGCTTCAGAACTGGAACTGATCGAGGGACAAAATGAACTGGACAACTAAAACTTTAGCAACGCTAGCTGTATTGGCCATACCGATGACAGGTTATGCGCAAGTCAAATCCATGATGGCTGTGGAGTCTGTGGATTCAAAATATGTAGTGAATGATAGCTCCGTAATCGAATATTTGTTGGATGATGATCATGGGCCTTTAAAGGTTTACGACTTTTCAACCAAGCAGGTTTATGTGAAGCTGTCACAGAATAAAGAAGATCAGGTTTTTAGCGTTATTCCTTTTACCGAAATGGATGCAACTGAAATCGACTTCATCAGAAATATAGGCTGCGAGAAGATTTCTTTAAGCGATAGCTTCCGTCGTTTTTGTCAATAAATGTGTGAATGGCACGCAAGGTAGAAGGAAATGTCATAGGCCGGACCATCCTGTTTTGTATCCTGGGGGTACTTGGATGGCTGGTATATTACTTTATAAGTTAGGTTAAACATGGACAGATTGGCCCGCTCATTTTTGCTTACAGAGATCGTCAAAGGTTTTGCTTTGACGCTCAAATACATGTTCTTCGTTCCGCGCGTGACGATTAACTACCCTTACGAAAAAGGCCCGTTAAGCCCGCGTTTTCGCGGTGAGCATGCTTTGCGCCGCTACCCGAACGGGGAAGAACGCTGTATTGCCTGTAAATTGTGTGAAGCGATTTGTCCGGCTTTGGCGATTACCATCGAAGCCGAGCCACGTGAAGACGGTTCCCGTCGTACGACCCGCTATGACATCGACATGACAAAGTGCATTTACTGCGGTTTGTGTGAAGAAGCGTGTCCTGTGGACGCCATCGTAGAAGGGCCTAACTTCGAGTTCTCTACAGAAACCCGTGAGGAGCTTTACTACAACAAAGACAAGTTGTTGGCGAACGGGGATCGATGGGAAGCGCAGATTGCTTCTAACCTTGCGGCGGATGCACCTTACCGCTAAACCCTAATTGGTTTTTATTCTTTCTTCGGAGCTGGTTTTTTGCCGTGTAGAGTAAAACACGCCACCGAGTGTCAGTAAGAACACGATAAGGGCTCCGAATTTAATTTCACCCATCAGCTTTGTATATTTACGGTCATTCAGAGATTTGATCTCACCCGTATCTTCGGGGTTGTACAAAATACGAATTTGCTGGTTAACCGAGTAATCGGTCGAGCTTCCGTCGTTCAAAGTCGCAGATACACGGCGACGGTTCTGATCGAAATATGTAACCGTAACCATAACATCGTGATCGCCGTAGTTTTGTTCTTCGATATGGGTGACGGTGGCGGGGGCTTCCTCGGCAACAGAGAGGAAATCTTCGCTCACGGCTTCAACAAGGTACAGGAGCAGCGCTGTCAGGGCACTTAAAACCAAAACGGTGTAAGTAAATAATCCTAACGCTATTTGTCCTGCATTCATGATTGCTCGGTATTAAAAGGGTACGCTGTAGCTCAGGCTCACAACTTCTGTTCCCGGGTTGTGACTACCAAGATCTGCGTTGGAAAGGTGGCTAATGCTCAGGCCGACACGGGTTTGGTCCTGAAATTCGTACGAAACTTCGAGCTGGGATCTGAATTCAATGACGTGGTCAAGGTCGAGGTCGCTGCTGCCTTGTGCGTACAGGCCAGCACCCAAGCTTGGTGTGATGTACCAGCTGTTTGCGACGTTCCAGTCATATAAAAGGCCGCCGCCAACCCAAATGGATGCGTCACTTGTTATTTCCGCGCCGACAAAAGGTTTCAGGTTTTCAATGAAAACGACGCTGTCGGGGCGATATTCAACGCGTAAGTCGAGGGCCTCGTCATCGCCAAAGGCGTCAAAGTATCCAACGGAGAATTGCAGCATACCCGGAGGAAGTGTTGTATTCTGCGCCAAAGCGGTTGTAGATGTAAGCAAGGCAGCCGTCGTTAAGGCGAATAACGTTTTTCTCATAATCAAAAGCTCTAGTGTAAGTTGAAAATTTAAGAAATTAAGAAAATGTACTACCCCTTTATAATGCTATAAGCAATTCAAAAATCAATAAAAAATTAACCGGTATTTTTTTGCATCGCGCTCTTGCACCCGTTTTACTAAACGACTAGAACATACATAAAAATAAGGGATATCTAATGGTCATACAGGCCCTTGCCTTTTATCTTTTCGCCGGCATTCTGGTACTTAGCGCATTAATGGTGATTTCTGCGCGTAATCCCGTGCATTCCGTGCTTTTCCTCATCCTCGCGTTTTTCAACTCGGCGGGGCTGTTCATACTGCTTGGCGCAGAATTTGTCGCGATGATCATGGTGATCGTCTATGTCGGCGCTGTTGCGGTATTGTTCCTGTTCGTGGTGATGATGCTGGATATCAGCTTTTCCGACCTCAGAAAGGGCGCAATGCAGTATGTACCGATTGGTTTGGCGATCGGTGCGGTTTTATTAACGGAATTGGTTATGGCCTACGGTGTATGGGCTTTTGCCCCCGATGCGCTTGCCAACCGTGAT
>JAESRE010000097.1 GCA_016764775.1 Alphaproteobacteria bacterium | reverse complement strand
ATGATGGCGGTGATGGTGATGAATCTCTCAAAGATCCTGCGGGATCTTTTTGATCCTTTGAATCGTATTGGCCGCTTTGATGCGGGTTTTTTCAAATTCCGCCTTGTCCTTGGTCCGGTTGGGCCATTTGGCTTCGTTTCTTATTCCGGCCTCCAGAATGTTTTGCAGTTTCTCGAGCCCTTTTACTACTACGCGTTTCTTTTTGGGTGCCCACGGCAGGTTGTTGTGTTCGACGGCTTCATCAAGCTCTATACCGAAGGGTATCACGTGCCCAAAGGTGAGACCTACACGGCCGTTGAGGCGCCGAAAGGCGAGTTTGGCGTGTTCCTCGTTTCCGACGGTACGAACAAGCCATATCGATGCCGCATTCGTGCTCCGGGTTTCCCGCACTTGCAGGCATTGGACTTCATGAGCAAAGGACACCAGTTGGCCGATACTGTTTCCATTATCGGTTCGCTCGACATTGTTTTCGGAGAGATTGACAGATAAATGAAAAAGCCATTCGAACTACACGCTGATTATCAGCCTGAAAGCTTTGAATTCAACAAAGCAGGCAAGAAACAGGTCGAGAAGCTGGTTGCGTTATACCCCAAGGGTAAGCAACAGTCAGCGGTTATGCCTTTGTTGGATCTGGCGCAGCGTCAGGTTGCGGAAGAGGGCGCAAAAGCGTCTCCTCCTTACGGCGGCTGGATTCCGCGCGCGGCGATGGATCACATTGCGGAAATTCTCGATATGCCGGAAATCAAGGTGTATGAGGTCGCCAGTTTCTATTCCATGTACAACATGGCGCCTGTCGGGAAATATCTGGTGCAGTTGTGCACGACAACGCCATGCTGGCTCTGCGGTTCCGATGATATCGTAAAGGCCTGCACCGACCATCTTGGTATTGGCATGAACGAAACGACCAAAGACGGTTTGTTCACATTGATGGAAGTTGAATGCCTAGGCGCGTGTGTGAATGCGCCTATGGTGCAGATCAACGACGATTACTATGAGGACCTGACTGCCGATTCCATGAAAGAATTGCTGGATGTTCTGGCTGAAGGTTTGAAGCCGAAGATCGGGTCACAAAAGGGACGTAAGTCCTCTATGGCGATTACAGGGCCAACAAGTTTGGAAAAAGAAGCCAAGAAAGCAGGGGTTGTGTAAATGCTGAGTGACAGCGACAGAATTTTTACCAATATCTACGGCTTTGAAGGTCCTGACCTTAAGGCGGCACAAAAGCGTGGTGATTGGGACAAGACCAAGGACATCCTCAAAAAGGGTAAAGAGTGGATCATCGAGGAGATGAAATCCTCGGGTTTGCGTGGGCGCGGTGGTGCCGGTTTCCCGACAGGGATGAAGTGGTCCTTTATGCCGAAAGAATCCGATGGCCGACCGCATTATCTGGTTGTGAACGCGGATGAGTCAGAGCCCGGAACATGTAAAGACCGCGATATCTTGCGTAACGAACCTCATAAATTACTTGAAGGGTGTTTGATTGCAGGTTTCGCTATGGGGGCCCACACGGCGTATATCTATGTTCGCGGTGAGTACTACAATGAAAACTCCGCCATGTGGAAGGCGATTGAAGAAGCTTACGACAAAGGTTTGCTTGGTAAAAATGCCGCAGGCACGGGCTGGGATTTCGATGTGATTATGCATCGCGGTGCGGGCGCGTATATTTGTGGTGAAGAAACCGCATTGATCGAATCCATTGAAGGCAAGAAGGGGCAGCCGCGTAACAAGCCGCCGTTTCCTGCTATGGCGGGTTTGTATTCATGCCCGACAACCGTGAATAACGTTGAAACGATTGCCGTTGTGCCGACAATTTTGCGCCGTGGTGGGAGCTGGTTCTCCGCCTTGGGCCTGAATGAGAGGAATGCGGGCACAAAGCTGTTCTGTATTTCCGGTCACGTGAACCAGCCCTGTAACGTCGAAGAAGAGATGGGTATTCCGCTTAAAGAGCTGATCGAAAAGCACTGCGGCGGTGTACGTGGCGGATGGGAAAACCTGAAAGCTGTTATTCCGGGTGGTTCTTCCACACCGCTCATGCCGAAAGATGTATGCGACCACATTCACATGGACTTTGACAGCCTAAAAGAGGTTGGTACGGGTCTTGGTACAGCCGGTGTGATTGTTATGGATCAGGATACGGATGTGATTCAGGCGATTTGCCGTCTTTCACAATTCTACATGCATGAAAGCTGTGGTCAGTGTACACCGTGTCGTGAAGGTGCAGGGTGGTTGTGGCGTGTGATGAAGCGCATGGTTGCGGGTAATGCGACAATCGACGAGATCGATATGTTGTACGAAGTGACCAAAGAAATTGAAGGGCACACAATCTGCGCTCTTGGTGACGCTGCGGCTTGGCCCGTTCAGGGATTAATCAAACATTTCCGTTCAGAAATGGAGCATCGTATTGTAGAATACCGTAAAGCTGCTGCTTAATTTCAAATTTGGGGGAAAGTTTTATGGATGATTTTGCATATGCGATAACCAAGGGGTTTACTTGGTACGTCAACTTTAAGGAGCGTTCTGCTCGATACGAATTCTGGTATTGGACCTTATTTTCATTCCTTGTGAATCTGGTTGCGGGGCTGGCTGATGGAAGCTTGCTTTCCGGCGGTTCCGGTCTGGCTTCTTCTATTGTCAGTCTTGGTTTGCTATTACCCGGCCTTGCTGTTTCAGTTCGTCGGATGCACGACATTGGCCGCACCGGCTGGTGGGTGCTCATCAACTTTATTCCGTTGTTGGGACAAGCGATCTTTATTTACTTTGCCGTGCAGCCATCAGAGCCGCACTTCAACCGTTTCGGCGAGAATCCGTTTGTTAGACGGGCCGCTGAAGAAGACGGCACTATCGGTGATGACGATGATGGTGAGGAAGATGGAATCGATGAAGGGCGCAAAGCCAGAAACATCGAAACACATCAATCTTCAGAGTAATTGATATAATCGAATTTTAAGCGGTCTTCTTTTGGGCCACTTCGAAATAACGGGCGGCATTCTGGAATAACAGGATGCCGTCTGCCGTTTCAGGAAGCGTTTTGCCTTCGCGTTGGGCTTTGTCTTTGGCTTCCATGTAATCGTCGCGTTGCCATGTGAACATGCCGCGCTCGGGGTGGGGCATAAGGGTTAATATGCGACCCGTCTTATCCGTGATCGCAGCGATGTCGGCAACCGAGCCGTTGGGGTTGTAGGGGAATTCGCCGTTCGCAGGCTCACCGTCTTTGGTATAGACGGCGGCAATATGTCCGTCTTTTTTCAGTTTTTCGAGCGTGTCGTCGCTCATCATGAAGCGGCCTTCGCCGTGAGCGACCGGAATGTGCATTGTTTCCACGCCGTCGAGCCATGGAGAATTATTTGTAATCTTCAAATCAATCCAACGGCATTGGTAACGTGCTGTCAGGTTGTGCGTTACTGCGACAAGGCGTTCGCCGTAGTTTTTGTCGAATGCGGGAACAAGGCCGAGATTGGCCGTGATCTGGCAACCATTACAAATGCCGATGGTGAGCGTGTCACGGGCGATGAAGTCTTGCAGCTTGTCCCACAGGGCCAGTTTGATTTTCTGTGCGTAGGCGTTGCCTGCGCCCGTATCGTCGCCGTAGGAAAAGCCGCCGGGGATCGCCAAGATTTGCGCGTTATCGAGTTCTTTCGGGTTTTCGATCACATCGTTGATATGGCGGATGGAGCCCTTCAGTCCTGCATATTCAAATGCATGAAGGGTTTCCTCTTCACAATTCAGTCCATATCCGGCGAGTACGAGTGCGTTAGCTGTCATTCTTTATCTTCTTTGGTGTTTTCTCGGGCTTTATAGCTTCTATGTATCAGGTCTTTGGCGATTGTGTCATCAAACAACGCCATTATGCGCATTTTCGGCACAAATGAAATCTCTGCGCCGAAGCGGGACGGGGTTTTCAGCAGCAATTTCACAATATTCGGGCTTTGGAACATGTTGGAGCTGACATTAATGATATTGGTCATATCGATCTTGTCTTCCAGCCCGTCATTTACTATGCGCAAATAGTCGCCATGGTCATAGACTTCATCAGTCAGGCAATAACAGAATTGCTTGAACAGCAGGTGACCCATAATCGCCATAAACGGAAATACGAACAGGGCCATAAAGCTGAAGCTGTTATCGACGCCGTTAAAAATCATCGCAAGGATAGCCAGAACCGCGATCACGCCCAGAAAGCCGAACCATATTTTGGGAAATATGTTTTTAAAGAAGTATGTCATGCCGGACGAGATTTGTTTTCCGTCAGTCATCAATATTCCCGTAAAGGTTTCTTGTAAGCTTCATCCAGTTTCTCAATATCGGCTTTCAGTACATTCTGAATATTGAGTCTATTGCCGTAAGCAATATGTCCGATGTGGGTGCAGTGCTCAAACCCTTTGAAGTTCTTTTCGAACTTGGCTTTGTTTTGTGGTGCAACCGTTACAAGGATACGGCCTGTGCTTTCGGAATAGAGTGCCTTTTCATGTGGCAGGTCGATGGCAGAGAGGTCGATATCCATGCCCATTTGTCCTGCGATTGCCTTCTTAGCTAAGGCAACGCCCAGCCCGCCGAAGTTGAGGGCATATGCAGATGCGATCAGTTTGTCGCGGGATGCACGTCCATAGAGTTTGTACAGGCGCAAGTTCTGGTGACTGTCCGTTTCAGGGACGTTGTTGCCGAGCTTGCCGTGAAGGTCGTAATATTCGGATGCACCCAGTTCGTCCTTGGTTTCACCCAAAAGGTAGACGAGGTCGCCCACGGCTTTTGGCGCAAGAGAAATGGCACGGTCAACATTCGGGATGACGCCGATGCTGGAGGCCAGCAATGTCGGCGGTGCCGAGATTTTGACTTGCTTGCCGTCTTTATCGAAGCCTTTAAAGTCGTTGAACATGCTGTCCTTACCGGAAATGAACGGTGTTTCGTATTTCACGGCGATTTCATATATCGCTTCAACAGCGCGCTTGAGCTGCCCTAAACGTTCCGGTTCATCGGATGAACACCAGCAGAAGTTATCGAGCAGAGCGAGTTGGTTCAAATCGACACCTGCTGCAACGGCATTACGAACAGAAAGGTCAACACCCGCGGCGGCCATGGCACCCGTATCGATATCGCTGTAAAGCGGGAAAAGCCCTTGGGACAGCACAACGCCTTTTTCGGATGTCAGGACGGGTTTGGTGATAGAGCTTTCGGCGTATACACGACCGGGGCCTTGTAGCGGGCCGAGTACAGCGGAGCCTTGCACATTATGGTCGTATTGCGTGGAGATGAATTCTTTTGAACAGATATTCAACCGTCCCAGCATGTCGTGCAATGTTTGCTCATGATCTGTAGGAGCAGGGAGATTCGGCTCTTTTTCGCCGCCACGTGTGAATGTGGTTGTTAGCGGCGTTTCAGGATTACCGTCATGGAGGAAGTCCATCTCCATATCCATGATGATTTCACCGTGATATGTGATTTTTGCACGTTCGTCATCGGTGTAAGTGCCGACAACAGTTGCTTCTACCCCGCGTTTGGCGAGTAGCGCTATTAATTCGTCAGTGTTTTCGGGTGGAACGGCCATGGTCATGCGTTCCTGGCTTTCCGAAATCCAGATTTCCCACGGAGCCATGCCCGGATATTTCAATGGCACTTTTTCAAGCTCGACATGGAAGCCGCCGCTCTGTTCGGCCATTTCACCGATGGAGGATGACATGCCGCCCGCGCCGTTATCGGTGATCGCGGTGTACAGGCCGAGATCACGGATTTCCTTGATGATGGCATCGGACATTTTCTTTTGCGTGATCGGGTCGCCGATTTGCACGGCTGTTGCGGGGGAGCCTTCGTCCAAAGCTACAGAGGAGAATGTTGCGCCGTGAATACCGTCACGACCGACTCGACCGCCGGCCACGACAATCTTGTCGCCTGCGTTGGCTTTTTTCTCGTGCCCCGGCTTACCGTTGATTGTTCTCGGGATCAGGCCGATCGTCCCCACAAAGACCAGAGGCTTGCCGACAAAACGGTCATCGAATGTTACGAATCCTTGCGGGGTAGGGATGCCGGATTGGTTTCCGCCTGCTTCCACGCCTTCAACAACACCTTTCATGATGGTTTCGGGGGGCAGGACAGGCGTCGTTTTCGCGCTGTCGCGATAGTATTCAGGTGATGTGCGCGGGTCTGCCAGACAGAAACCGTATCGGTTGATGACTGGTTTCGCGCCTTGTCCGAAGCCGATACAGTCGCGGTTTACGCCGACAATCCCGGTAATCGCGCCGCCGAACGGGTCGAGAGCTGACGGGGAGTTGTGTGTCTCGACCTTGTCCGTGATCAGATATTCATCATCGAAGATAATTCCGCCTGCGTTATCGGAGAATACTGAAACGCAGATATCATTTTCGCCTTTGGCTTCGCGAATTTCCTTAGTGGCACGCTTGATGTAGCCTTTATAAAGGCCGTCTTTTACATCATCGATCGGTGAGGCGAAGATTGTGTGCTTACAGTGCTCGGACCATGTCTGGGCGATTGTTTCCAGCTCTATGTCTTTGGCTGGACGGGCTTCCTTGGCGAAGTAATCGCGCACAGCCTGCATATATAGAAGTGACATGCCCAAAGGTCCGCGACGTGAACCGTCAGAATCGGCGATGCCCTGATTCCCTATAATTTCCAATTCTTCATCGGAAACATTGAGGTCAACATCGTCCGCGACGACACCTTTATTATCGAGGTGCACTTTCGGGATCACGGTTTCCATGCCGCCATCGGCGTTAAATTCGCCGGCGGTTTTAATGGAGACACGTTGAATTAGTGTGTTGGACAGGCTTTCCGACAATCGTTCTATGTCGCTTTGGCTCAGGTCGCCTTTAATAAGATATAAGCGGGAGGAGTAACATTCGTTGTCATTATCCGCGCCTGCAAGGGCCAATAGCTCCGATGTGGTGTGGCCGATGTTATCTGTAACACCAGGCAGGAAGCCGATTTCCAGCGCCCAGTCAAAATCTTTGGGAAGATCGTTCGCTTTTTGCGTGACGGGATTAACCAGAGACGTTACAAACTTCTCGTCATTGGCCATCGCGTGTTCACTGGAATACACGTCAACGACGCGGATTTTCACGTCTTTGCCTTGTTTTTTAAGGGCTTTTTCGAGGGTTTTTCCTCTGCCGTCCTCTGGGGGGGCTAAAACTTCGATGCGGGTGGCCATATATGTATCTTAAGCGGTTGATCTCAAACTCAAAGCGGATTAAACAGGTATTGCAAAAAGAATTCAAGATATGGCCACAGTAAAACTCACAATCAATGACATGGAAATCGAAGTCGAACGCGGCACGAGCATTTTGCAGGCTGCCCAGCAACTCGGTGTCGAGGTTCCGCATTTCTGTTATCACGAACGTTTGACCGTACCTGCGAACTGCCGCATGTGTCTGGTCGAGGTGGAAGGCGGACCGCCAAAGCCCGTTGCATCCTGCGCTATGGCGTGTGGCGACGGTATGGTGGTCAAAACCGATTCCGACATGGTGAAGAAGGCGCGTAAGGGCGTCATGGAAATGTTGTTGATCAATCACCCGCTTGATTG
>JAESRE010000096.1 GCA_016764775.1 Alphaproteobacteria bacterium | reverse complement strand
CGCGGTCGAGGAATTTGTCACGGCCCAGATCGTGGCGTGATGTGCCCTCCTCATCCAGCATGCGTTCGACAACCATTTGTGTCGCGATGCCGGCGTGGTCCGTACCAGGCTGCCAGAGGGTGTCACGACCGTTCATGCGGGCATAGCGTGTCAAAACATCCTGTAGACCCATTGTCAGCGCGTGCCCCATGTGCAGTGAACCTGTCACGTTCGGCGGCGGCATCATAATTGTATAAGGGACGGCATCGCCATCGGGATTACAGGCAAATGCGCCTGACTTTTCCCAACGCTTGTACAATTTCTCTTCAATTGCTTGCGGGTCGAATGTTTTCTCGAGCATGAATCTATCCTTTTAATCGAGCGCGATCATAAGGGATTTACGATGTAAATCAAGGTTTTTGGGGGGATAATAAAGGTGTGACTAGTCTTCGAGGGCCCGCTTGGCCACACGGTCCAGCTCTTCCTGAACAAGACGCTCGATAATCTTCGGCAGATTACGATCCAACCAACTGCGGAGCAATGGCTTGAGTTCGGAACGCACGATTTCTTCGAGGGTGATGCCGCCGTGTTCAACAGCGGTTTTCTTGGCTAGTTCAGTGAAAGCATCGAAGGCGGCGTTCTCTGCCTGATCAGTCAGAAGATCGCTATCGCTTTCATATGTGGGACGCGGATCCTGCATCTCTACCTCAATCGGTTCTTTTTCAACTTCAGGCTCCGGTTCGGGTTCTGGCTCGGGCTGAGGTTCCGGCTCCGGTTCGGGTTCCGGCTCTGGCTCAGGGGCTGCTTCCTCGACCTTTTCGGTCAATTCAATAACCTCTTCCTCAGGTTCGGGTTCTGGCTCAGGCTCAGGCTCAGGCTCAGGGGCCGCCTCTTCCTCGGGAGCTTCGTCATCGTCATCAGAAATGATCTGGCGTATAGACGTCAGGATTTCTTCGATCGATGGTTCTTGTTCGGTATCTTGGTTGGACATGAAATTGCGCTGAATTGCAGACTTTTAACTTTACCAGTGTCTTACATACTGACGTCGTTGTCAAAGAGGATGAGTCGAGTTGCCCCCAGCATATCCACAAAATCTGTAGTTTTAATGCTAAAAATTGAAGGTTGCTCTTGGTTCGAAGCCTTCAAGGTAGGGTGTAGCAGCATCAAATAACGGATATGAGGAGACAGAGCCGTTTTCGGCCTTTTGGTAAAGAGTGCCCGCTCCGATAGGCTTTCCGGCCTGTTTTACAACACAAACAAGGCGGCCTTCCGGTGCCAGCTGGTCCAGAATGGTCTGCGGTACTTCCGCGACGGCCCCGTTAATGATGATCGAATCATATGGTGCGTGATCAGGGCTGCCCTCATGCAGATCAGCAGTGAATGTCGCAACGTTACGAATATCCAGTTCATCCAGAGTTTCGGCCAAACGGTCCAGATAGGACTGTTCCGATTCTACAACGACAACAGTCGACGCGATGGAAGACAGGATTGCCGCGCTATAGCCCGTGCCGCCGCCGATATCGAGCACAACGCTTTCCGGCTTCAGGTCCAGAGCCTGAATCAAACGTGCGTGGACGGAGGGTTCCAGAAGGTATCGCCCCTCCGCAACGCGCAAATCTTCGTCATTGAAGGCTGTATTTTGAAGCCGTGAAGGCACGAATTTTTCGCGCGGCACTGTTTCAAAAGCGTTCAGGATGCGCTTGTCGATCACCCCATTGGTGTGAATCTGACAATCAACCATGTTCTTGCGGGCTTGTTCAAAATTCATCATAGGCCACGTTTTACGCCAAAGTGTTTGAGATTACCAGCCGTTTTCACACACTCTTATTGACTTATTACAGTGTTTTACACTACACATCTGATACGCAATTCATGAGGCGCGGTGGCAGAGTGGCTATGCAGCGGATTGCAAATCCGTGTACACCGGTTCGACTCCGGTCCGTGCCTCCACTACACACCCTGAAAACCAGACGTTTTTTAATGCGGCGTCTTTTATAATAGACGAACAAATACAAGTATTTGCTTCGAGGGCCCGTGCCTCCAAGAATCACCTATTGCTAAAACCTTTGACATGGCCGCCCTTATTTTCTATAACACCCGAAATTGCAAAGGGGTTTACATATGTCAGAAGCAGTTTTTTCCAAACCACGTTACCTGCAAGCCAGAGGCGACAGCGCACGCGTAGAGCTGCTGCCTGGTGAATTCGATGTCTGGGCGCAGCATGCCGAAGACAGCGATGATTTTGCACTCGAAACAGCGAGCGCCGGTAAAGGCGGCCCTTTCGGTGCGCAGTTATGGCTGGCCCGTACAATTGAAGGCAAAACCGAATACAAACCTGTTTACGGCGGAGAGAAAGATTACAACGACTCCAACGCCGTTGTTTCCAAAGGACAAGCAAGCGCGCACGCCGAAGCCGAAAACCTGTCCGTTGAAAAACGTCAGGAAGTTCTGGACTTCCTTCGTGAGAATAAAGGACAGGGTTGGGAAGTTGTTCAGGTTTCCAGTGGCGAAAGCTGTCCTTCATGCCGCTCCAAACAAATGCTGTTTGCACAGGAGTTGATGAATGAAGGCCTGATCGAAGCAGGACAATTCCACGTCGTGTTTAAAGCTACATACGAGCGCACAGGTCTGGACGCCAACTTTAATGACGAACCATATGACACAGGCTTGCGGGCTTTGTTTAACCTGAAAGTGCTGGATGACAAGAACGGTTTGTTCATTATGAATGATGTTTTTGACCAATCCACCGTTGCGCAAGACCTGATCAGCAAAGGCAAGATTGTAAGAACTCCGGTCGTATACGCCAAAGAGGATAGCCTTCCACAAAACGTGGTCGATGCTATCGCCGAACACACAGCCAATGGCACGCCTTATGCTGCGGTTATCTCACCCGATGGCAAAGTTCTTTCAGAAGCGGTCGATACGCGCACGTCCGAAGCCGGTGCAACCAATGACTTTGAACAAACAGCTATCGTGCAGGCTTTGCACGGTGCGTGGAAATCTCAACGTGAAGAGCTGGATATATTCGAAGCGTGGGAACTTAAAGGTGCACGTGTTGTTACCAACATCAACGATATCGGCCCCCTCGCCTATAACGAAGCATTGTGGAGCAGTCTGCACAGCCTTCAGGTTCTTGGCGGGAACGACGAGGTAGACTTCAACGCGCGTGAAATTCCGTCTTTGAGTAACCGTGACTTGTTCAAAATGGTTGCTTTGGAATACAACGTGGACGAAAGCCCGTTACATGTTGTGCACTCCGTTGACCCGAGTGTTCCGAATCGCGCGCATGCCGCGTGGCCGGGCATATTGAAGAAGCTGGCAGAAGAGCAAGGCATCGATGCGCATT
This sequence comes from Alphaproteobacteria bacterium, assembly GCA_016764775.1. GTDB lineage: Bacteria > Pseudomonadota > Alphaproteobacteria > Micavibrionales > Micavibrionaceae > TMED27. Next base: position 4,353 of record JAESRE010000096.1, on the reverse strand, counting down.
ATGATGGTGCACAGGCCGACCACGAGTAAGCAAAAATCCTGAGTTTTCCATTTGACAAACTCGGTGGGCTCAAGCATAAACATTTTCTCAAGTGTTCCCCGGTAGCTCAGTGGTAGAGCAGGTGACTGTTAATCACTTGGTCGCTGGTTCGAATCCGGCCCGGGGAGCCACTTTTTCCAAAATTATTATCTCGGTCAATATTATCCGCCTGCGCGATGAAGTTGTGAACCAGCTTGTTATCGTTAGCGAACAATGCGTTGCATTGCTTCGCGGTTCGAATCCGGCCCGGGGAGCCACTTTTTAAAAACGCCGTTAAGCGGCTTTCTTTTTCCAGGTCCCCTCTTCCTTTTTGTATTCTTCTTTTACCGCAGACCATGCAACCGCGTGCGAGGTTTCTTCGCGATCCCTGCCGTCTTGGCGGTCGTCGGGGTCTTTATATTGGTCCCATGCGCTGTTGTAGGCTTCCTTGTATATTTCCTGTGCGTGCTTAGGCAGATTGTCTTTCACACTATCCGGCAGGTCATTCAGTGATTGGTAAGGCATAATGTCCTCCTGAAGTTAGCTTTCACGGGCAAACGCCGACGCGCTTATAAAGTTCCGGTTTTGCAGGAACTTGTTCCCCTGCTTCTCGTTGGTTATCAACCAGACCACCACAACACAGAAGGAGAAGGATTATGCAGATCAAAGATGCACTATCTCAGGATGTTCAGTACGCCAACAAAACCACGTCTATCGTGCAAGTGGCGAAGCTGATGGAAGAACACGATTGCGGGTCCATCCCTGTCGGTGAGAACGACAAGCTGGTCGGTATGGTTACGGACCGCGATATTGTTCTGCGCTGTATAGCACAGGAACACGACCCCCTTACCATGACTGCCGGTGAATGCATGTCTGAAGGCATTCTATACTGCTTTGATACAGACAAGGTTGAAGATGTCCTTGAGAATATGGGCGAACAAGCGGTAAAACGCATGCCCGTTGTTGATAAGGACAAAAATCTGGTCGGTATTGTGTCTTTCGGTGATTTGTCTGCCGCATGTGAAAACAAAGCATGTTGCGGCGAAGCCATGGAAGACATCCGCGAAGCAGCCTAAAATTGCTATCCCCGCTGTAGGGTTTCTTGCCTCGCCATCGGTTTTATTGACATAACTTCACGGATGTGTACATTAGCACACCATGAAAGACATTTATGCCGAACAGGTAAGAGGCCTTATAGATTGGGGCCAGGCAGGCGCACCCCCGCCGAGCAACCCCTGCTTTGAGGTTGCCAGTATCATCATCGTGGGCGGCCGCCTTTCCAACGCTGAGGGCAGCCTGTCATTCAGCGACAGCATAAAAATTGTTCACCTTGCGGGGTTGCTCGTCGATCACGGCGTTCGATTCTCCGAAGATGTGCAGATGCGTGTCTGCAATCTTGAATATGGCGATGACTTCATTCGCGACGTCCCGACAGCTGATTGCCTTATCTATTCATGGGTCAATAAGGATGTCGACAATGTTTCCGATCCGGAAGTCGGTGGCACCAGCCCGTTATTAAAACTGGGACACACATGGAAAGAAGCCATTCGGGAAGCAAATGCCCCGTTGATTGCCATGGCGACCGATAACTCAACATGTATTGGTTTCGAAGACGTGCCGAAAAAAAGTTATGACTGCCTGAACCCTGCAGAGGCGACCGGCGCCATCGCGTTTCCGGTATTTCGACATAATGATTTGGCTGTCAGCAGACCAAGAACTCTCGAAATGGCGACACCTTTCGCTTAAAAGTTCCCCTTCTCGACATCTTTTTTCAGTATTGCATTCGGATAATTGTGCGTATAAAGTTCAAACGCTCGATAAATCAGAGAATCACACTGAGTATTCGAAAGTAAAAAACAAAAAAATTAGCAAAAAACGCAGTACACAAGTATTAAAAAGCTAATAAAATGCTATTTACATTGAAAAAATAGTAATCCAATTCAGTTTTTATCTATATCTATTTTTAAATATTAATAAACAAGGCGTATTTTTACTGCGCTTACTTTTGTAATTACGAGATAGTTTCGGTTTTGATAAAATTTTAGACAAATTTCGTGTTTTTTGCTTGCAATCGTTTCGATTATGCGTATACTAACAATTACACACCCTCTATTACCGCCGTTTGTCCGGACGATCCATTAAAAAGGTCTCCGGACCTTTTTTTGCCTAAATAAAACCACCCAAAAATCACATCATTACAGTAATCCTATCGAGTAATTTAAGTAAAATAAAAACATTTACTTTATTCGTGCAATACAAATACAGTTTATTTACTTGAATAAATTATTATGATTACAGTAAACACCTTCTAAATTTGAGATAGTTTCGGTTTTGATAAAATTTTAGACAAATTTATCATTTTTTTCTTGCAATCGTTTCGATTATGCGTATACTAACAATTACACACCCTCTATTACCGCCGTTTGTCCGGAAGCTTCAAAAAGTCTCCGGACTTTTTTTTGGCTAAACGCCAGCCCATATACCCCTTCTTATTCCAAATCATGCACACGCCTAACCGGGCGCGCACGACTGCGGCCTCGGCATTAGTGCATTAAAATTTGGGGAGGATAGATGTATGGCGATCCCGGCAGGACTCGAACCTGCAACCTACTGCTTAGAAGGCAGTTGCTCTATCCGGTTGAGCTACGGGACCATCCGTAAGTAAAGTAACCCATGGAACAAAGGCTGATCAAGCGCTTTCGCTGTCTTCGGGGGGAATATATTTGAAGTTATCGCCGTAGTTACGCGGTTTCGGTTTGCGCTCATGCTGGGTCAAAACCTGATAATACAGCCCCTTTTCTTCGGCATAGCGTTCGGCTTGCTCCAAGGTACGGAATTTCAGTCGAACCTGAGTCATCGTATCCTTACCCTGACTCCAGCCCATCAACGGCTCAGGGCTTCTGTCCGCGTTGCTTTCATACTCAAGAATCCACTCTTTGGTCTTGGCACGCCCTGACTGCATGGCGTTTTTGGAAGGGTTGTATATGCGGGCTTTAATCATCGTTTGTCAGCTGTTTAGAGTTTAAAGACGTACCATGTATAGAATTTTTTGGCGCGACCGTCATCCCTATTCTGCTTTTTCGCAGGCCTTTTTTATACCGAAATCAATTGTCTGCACGCATTCTTGCTCTTTCATTTGTGGCGAACCGAGCGCAGCGTTCCATACCAAAACGGCTTTAGCCTGACATGTCGTCGTGTATGAATCCTCGACATGCAGCGTATAGGTGGCTCTTGCCGTTTGTCTGTCTTCGGCGATATCTATTGTTTTCAGGTTCAGTTCGTACACATCCACATTCTCTATCCCGGCTTTTTTATAGGCCTTTAAAAGGTCCTCTTTAGTCGCCACCTCGCCTTCAGCCGGTGGAGGGGAACATAATCCGTGCAGCTTTAAAATATGAATGAAATCGTCCGTGAGGCTCTTGTCCATATACTCCAGAAAGACAGGAAGGTCCTCTTCTCCCTCTTTCAAGGTCGTGTTCATGACCACCACCTGATTGTAGAAGTCCCTGATATTATCTTCCGTTAAGCCCGTATCCTGTGCGTGGGATGGGCTGACCGTTGCAAACAGAACGGGTAAGATCAGGAGCAGTAAAATTTTGGGGGCGTTGTATTTAGACGTTTTCATCATCGCTTACCGGATGGCTACCATTTGTAGATTTTCTTGGCGCCGATACCGAGCAGAGAGCCAATCACAATGTATGGAATCATGTGTGAGATAACCGCGTGACCGATCGTGTCCATGCTGCAGGTAAAGCGTAGCCCTACATACCCCAGCCCGGCAATTGCGAAAATCGTCATAAGGGCGCTGAGATACGGGCGGGTGGTGGCTCCGCGCTTCGTCAGGAACAACAGCACAGCCAGAGGGATAATGGTCATATAGCCGCCCTCGCCCATACAATGATCGTAATGGATTTTCGGCATAGTCACGCCTTCGGTGAAGGAACGGATAAAGACCATCACAAAGAAGGAGGCCAGTAACGTAAAGGGTATAGCCAGAATCCATTTATCACCGCGCATATCCGGAATAGTCAGGTAAATGGCCGTAATCATGGCCGAGACCGCCAGAAAGCCCATCATAAAAATTTCGAGCATAAACGGTGCGTCGCCCAGCTTTTCTTCCCAGTCGCCGCGAATACCGACGTAGAAAACGACAACCGCCATATAGGCGAAAGAGATCAGAACATAGGGAATCGCCTGAATCAGCGGATGCGCCATCGGCTTGACCGGCTTCAGCTCCTCGGACAATTTTCCAATCAGATCGTCTATGTCATTTCCCTTTGTCAAAATCTACTCCAGTATATCCTTTAATTTGTTCATCGTCCTGTGCGCAGAAAC
>JAESRE010000095.1 GCA_016764775.1 Alphaproteobacteria bacterium | reverse complement strand
CGATGTCCCAAATCTTGACCGTACCTTCACTTTTGGTCACCAAACCCGCCATAATGTTGATTATGGTCGATTTTCCGGCACCGTTCGGCCCCAAAAGTCCGAAAATAGAGCCTCTTGGTACTTTCAATGAAACATCATCCAGAGCCTTTTTATCCGGTTCTTTCCCACCGGATTTGTAAGTTTTGTGCAGGTTCTGAATGTCGATCGCGTATTGCGGGGATTCCTTTGTCATACCCATGAATTAACGCCTTCGGCCAAAAAGTCCATAGCGAATATACGCTTTTGTTATTTGACATATTTTTATTTTCCGTATAAAAAACTGCAGCTTCGACATAAATGAGGAAACAATGCCGAGAGTTTCACCTTCTCAAATCGTTCTACAAAGTGAACGCGAATATTTAGACAACGACCTGTCATCCGTGCTTTTACAGGACTTTAAACCCAGCGAGCTAAGCCTTGCTGTTTTACAAAATGTTTGCGCATGGATCGGCTCTCAACATGCCGCTCTGGTCGGTGGGGACCTCACTGCGGAATATGCTCGCCAGAAAGGCGGGGATCCTGAAGCGAGCTCCAGAGACCGCGACATTCACGTCAACATCATGGACACCGCAGCAGGTACGGAACTTGGCGAACAAAGCCACAGAAAACAGGTTATTAACGGTATTGCCGATGACATACGCAGCCGCGGCGGTAAATGGGTCAGCGACTTGAAAGTCAACTTCAAAGGCAGAGCCGGATACGGCATCGCCTCGATTTCTTTCTATATTCGCGATCACAAGGTTGACCTTTCAATCACAGATGACGTCGTTTCAGCAGAAACCCGCGCCATGTACGGCGACGCGATCGTCAAATCGATTGCAGCAAACAGAGAAGGCAAGGTTTACGCCCACCCCTATTTTGAGGAAGACATGCAAGCAGGCGAATACACAATCCGCGTAAAATTAGGCACAAAAGACCACGAGCGCGCTGTCGGGCGCTATGAGAAACGCGTATCACATTTAAGAAATTTTGAACTTGTGGAAGGTGATGCATACGCCGAACAATTAACGGCGGAAGCTTAAAGGTTTTTCTTTACCCATGCCATCGCACGGTCATCATCCTTTAAATACGCATTCCAGAACGCCAGAGCGGCTATTTTGATTTCATCCTCATGCTGTTCACGTAACGGATTCTGCGTCAACTTGCCGCGCGTACCGTTGTAGACCATGTGATCGCCACCTTCCAAAACCTGCACATACTGCTCTTCGTTTTGCGCATGTTTATGAATGACCAGCCTGTGCTCATACCCAAAATCTTCAAGCGGCGAAGAATCATCCGTCCCCGTCATATGTAGCAAAGGGATATCAATCGGCCCGTACAGCTCCTCGGGCGGCTTACCCGTCTTTAAATGCCCGGCGGGCACTGGCGAATACAAAACACCGCACGAAATGCGCTCATCCCGCATGGAAATCAGCTCGTCATTCACATTGGGGAACATCTGCCCCGCCATAACCTGCGTTGTCATCGCGCCGAATGAATGCCCAGACATGCCAAACTGCGAGAGGTCAGCCACATTTTTGAGATCGTCATTCTCAGCCACCCATTGCGGCAACTGATCCATCACGAACGGTACATCCTCAAAACGTGCTAACGTCGTCTCACGGGCGATTTTGACTTTGCGCAATATATCCCACGGATGCTCGGGCTTTCCTTCCCAAAGGCTGGAATCCGTACCGTCATGGGTCATATGAAAGAGCAAATAGCCGTAAGAGGCCAGATAACGGGAAATAAAAGCCGCACCATCGCGGTTTCCGCCAAAACCGTGGCTCCACAATACAACAGGAACGCGATCCAGATCATGATCAACAGGCACATAGGCTTTGTACGGCACAGCGCGGTCACGGCTGCTGTCGACAAATTCGCCGCGTTTCATAACGACTTTATAGGGTCCTGGTTCAGAGCTATACACGGGAATAGATGTGTTATTTCTTACGGAATTGGTCAAGGGAGATCACCTGTCCGGTGTCATCGTCCCCTTTCGACTTCTTACCCGGACCACTGCCGTCGCCGTCGGGATCGTCATCGTCCAGCTCATCCAAAAGCGCCAGATCGGCCTCTTCGATTGCCTCGCCCAAAGGCTGGAATTGCAGAGCAAAATTCACGGACGGATCTGCAAATATGCTGATCGCCGCCAACGGAATTTCCAAACGCTCGGGCACGTTGTTGAATGACAAAGTGACGGACATTTTATCGCGGTCGACATACAGATCGGAGAATTGATACTGCAATACTATTGTCATCTCGCCGGGATAACGGTCACGCAGGTAATCGGGTATTTTCACACCCGGAAAATCTGTCAGGAAAGTGATGTAGAAATGATGCTCGCCAGGCATACCACCAGTATCTCCGTGCTGCTCAATCACTTCTTCAATGGATTTGCGAACGACTCCGCGCAAGGCGGATTCTACCATTTTGTCGTAACGCAATATGTCGTCTTCATCAGTCATATACTAGGTATCAATGCAGGTCATGGCGTGTAAATCAAGAGCAAATCAAGAGGATAGCTCGAATATTATGAATCGCACGAAACATGCGAAACATACTAGCCGTAAAGAAGAATATGCTAATCTTGCCTGTGGACAAGGTTTTGCGAAAGTCAGGCTTTGCGCAAAATCGTACGTGGCGGCTCGGGCTCGAATTTCCCGTCGCGTGACATCTGCTCCACCACCAGAGGTGTCAACACGAGCAACAATCCTATCGCCAGCGGCCACAACACATTGTGGAATTGGACCGTTTTAACCTCCTCCTCGTGTTTTTTAGAGGCAAAACGAGACAACATGTACAAAGAAGAAATCCAAACAACGCCGGTGATCAAAACAGTGAACTGAATCGGGTCACCGAATATCGGCGTCACCATAATGTTCACCACCACCATGGCCTTGATCAACATAATGCTGAACACAAACGTCATCAGCATGAACAAACACGTCACAATCAGCGTAAAAGCTGTATTGGCACATTCAGACGCAAAGACATGGAGAAGCTTGTTCTTGCGGGCCAGATTATAGACGCTCAAATACACGATTAGCGCCACCATGATCATAATCTCGCCCAGAATACTGGCCTCCGGATCAGTCACATTATAAATCGCCGACCCCAGACTAATGACAAACAACATGCGGGCCGCATTCATCATCGTATCGGACGATAAGCTGGCCTCCGTTTGTCCTTTACCGTACTGATAAAGCCAGAAATAGGGACTGACGAACATTGTCGCCCCCAGACCGAAGAACAACAATACAAACAACGGCGGTACAAACTGGAACTCATCCATATCCATTCACCCGGTTAATGAACGCCGCGGATAACGGCGAGAATTGTCTCTTCAGATTACACAAAACAGCAGCCTTCATAAAAACATGATGAACACTTTTGCAAACAGGTCAATAAGTTAGGAAGAAAAGTGGCGGTTTCTGTTACTAGGCACCGCCGGGCCCCACCTAAAACGCATTAAGTCTTAGGAATTATGTGCGTAGCGCACGATTTTCGCAATTAAGCGGCAATCGCTTCACCAGCAACAACAGAGTTGTCGTTGGCTGCTACAAATGCATGATTATCGTTTGCATTTATAACGAGTATCCGGTAACGGCGGAAAGCCGAACGCCGCATGAAGCCTTTACTACGCGTGTCGATCCTGTTTCAGCCCCGCCGGCATTTACCCCTCGTTTAAAAAGCAAATACTGGTGGAGCTGCCGGGTACTGCCCCCGGGTCCACGAACGCTTATTCCGCAACCGCGTGTAGCGTCATAGTCGGGAAAACCCGACACAATGATTATAGGATTTTTAGTATTAAAAGTGAAGAAAAGGCTGCAAAAAACTACGATTTACGGCCTTAATGGCCGACAAAAGGCGCCAAAAGCTGATCGCGCTGTTGCGGCCATGCGTCGTCGGAAACGCTTTCTTTTAGGGTTTGCCAGCTACCCAGAAACTCCTCAAGTCCTTCATCCCATGGGTCAACAGCAACAAAACCGCGCAATTCCGCAACCTTCAAAAGATCTTCCTGATCTTCAAAAATAATCGGCGGAATTTGTTTCCAGTCTGTAAGCGGCTTCGGTGTAATTTTCAGCGCTTCGCCTTTGCGGTCGAATGCTTTTTGCAACTCGAAAGAGCGCATATCCTGATCAGGCAAACCTGAATACAACTCAACATGGCCACCGGCTTCCACAACATCCGCCAAAAAGACATCCAGCAAACGTTTTTGACTGCCACCATGATCATAATGCATGTCCAGCGTGTCATTGATATCGGACAAGAAACCGGGCTTGGATGCGACTTTGAAGCGTTCGCGCATGTCGGCGGTAGCTTCCATAGCGGTAACCAGACCGTCGATATATTGCTTACATATTTTTAAAGCGAGTTCGTTCATGTTTCTGTCCTTCATTTAAAAACTTCGGGACAATAGCGATTATGCAAAGTTATGTCAATTAAAACGTTGGGGGTGAGTGTTCCGAAAACCTTCATATCCGTGGCAGAATCACCCATATTGGATATATGGATCAGTATTTAGCATTAATGAAAGACGTGCTCGAAAACGGCACAAAGAAGGAAGACCGCACAGGAACAGGTACTTACAGCGTATTTGGCCGTCAAATGCGGTTCGATTTACAAAAAGGTTTCCCACTCGTAACGACCAAGAAATGCCACCTGCGCTCAATCATTCACGAGCTGCTGTGGTTCTTAGCGGGCGATACCAACATCAAATACCTGAAAGATAACGGTGTACGTATCTGGGACGAATGGGCGGATGAAAACGGTGATCTGGGTCCCGTTTACGGCGCACAATGGCGCAGTTGGCAAACAGCCGACGGGCGTACAGTCGACCAGATTTCAAACATCGTCGAGCAAATTAAAAACAACCCTGACAGCCGCAGACTCCTGGTCGTGGCTTACAATCCGGGCGTTGTTGATCAGATGGCCCTGCCGCCATGCCATGCTTTTTTCCAGTTCTATGTCGCGGACGGCAAGCTGTCCTGCCAACTCTATCAACGCTCGGCTGATATCTTTCTCGGCGTGCCGTTCAACATCGCGTCTTATGCGTTGCTGACCATGATGATGGCGCAAGTGACGGGCCTAAAACCCGGTGAGTTTGTCCATACGCTTGGTGATGCGCATCTGTACTCGAACCATATCGAGCAAACCAAGGAACAGCTTTCCCGCACGCCGTACAAGCTGCCGGAAATGCATTTAAACCCGCATGTTACGGATATCTTCGATTTCAAATTTGAAGATTTCGAACTGGTCGGCTACGAATGCCATCCGCACATCAAAGCGCCCGTAGCGGTTTAAGTAGCCGTTTAAAGACGCTCGTTTCTGAACTTCATCGCAGCGTCAACACCGTTGGGCACATCGCGCAATGACAGATACACATATTCGGGCGTGCCCTCCATATCTTTCGGTTTTTCAAATACGGCTCCGCACGCCCATTTATTTGCGCGCCACACAGCTTCCGATAATTCCTGGCGACTGCCCGTAAATACAGATTGCAGATAATAAAATGGCAATGTCAGCTTGTGCCAACAAGAGCCGATATAGAGGCATTCCAACGGTTTGAAGCCATATGAAATGCCCAGACGATAAAGCGCCGCGGGGCTCCACGGACGGATATGTGTCGGGTCATCCCAGAATGAAAAGAAAGTATGTGATTCCACTTTTGAATCGCTCTTCACCAGCACCGAACGGTCGGACGGTGTCTCGATATAAATCTTCCCACCGGGCTTACAAATACGCGCCAGTTCCTTGAACGCCTCCAGCGGGTCCTTGATATGCTCCAGCACATGCGAAGCCACAACCAGATCGAACTGGTCATCATCGCATTGCACTTTACGGCTTGTGGTTTCTACATCGTAAAACGTGACATCTTCGGGGACTTCATGCGGCTTGTACGCATCGCATGCAAAATGTTTCAGATCATCCCGGATGGCTTTGGCGCGGGTATAAAAATTCCATCCAAAACAGCCAAAATCAAGTATGGCTGCGCCGGATGGTAAATCTTTCAGGGCTTTTTCAAGCATAGCTGTCTTTGAATTCCTGTCGTGTCATGTGAACTTCAACGCCCACACGTTCCGCCTCTTCGAAAATATCGGGCTTGGCAATCGATACGCGCGCTTCCTGAACTTTTTCGTTTTTGAAGCACACGCCAAGCAAACCTTTTAAGTACGTCTCGATCAACTCCGTGTGACCGTTATTCGCCCACTTCTTGATCTCCTGATAGATATCATCGTAATCGATGATCGTATCGCGCGTCGGGTTATCCAGATACCCTTGCGTGTCCGCAAACAGCTCCGCATTCACGATAATCCGCTGTGAACGGTCGTTTTCCTTCTCATGATCATGCAGACCGATACGGACATTGATGATCATATCCTTGATAATTATGCGAACGAGGCTGTTATTTTTCATGGCATGTCTTATATAGAAAGTATGAACGAGATCAAGCTTTCATCCATTGCCGCCATTGCCCAAAACTATGCCCTCGGAAAAGACAATGCCCTGATATGGCACTTACCGAAGGATTTAAAACATTTCAAAAGCAAAACTCTGGGCAAACCGATCATCATGGGACGCAAGTCGTATGAATCTCTGGGCAAACCTTTACCAAAACGCCCCAACCTCGTCGTGAGCCGTACCTTCGACAAAATTCCCGACATGCAGCCATCCGACCTGTTCAACGACATGGAAAGCGCCATTGATGTCTCCGGCAAAGCATCCATTAAAGTCGCGGCCGTCCCTGAAAACGTTCCCGAAGGCCCGTTTCTGTACAGCAATCTGGCTGATGCCATAGAAGCCGCAAAAGAGATGGCCAACAAAATGGGTGAAGACGAAATTTTCATCACAGGCGGCGGACAGATTTACAAGGAAACCCTGCCCTACACAGAACGCCTGTACCTCACCATCCTCGACCGTGAATACGACGCCGATGTGTTCTTTCCGAAATTTGATTGGGATGAATGGAATATTGTCGAGGAAATCAAAAACGACGCCGAGCCTGAAAAAGACTATCCGTCCTTTACGTTCTACACACTCGACCGCAAGGCCGCCTGAACAGCTTCGATCAATTCCGCAGATAAATCATAACCCTGCCCCGCATCACTTTGAGTACGGATATCTGCGGACAACGGAACCTCCCCTAAAAACGGAATCCCCAATCGCGCCGCTTCCGCCTTTGCGCCACCATGCCCGAAGATATGTTCTTCATGTCCGCAATTGGAACAAATATGTGTGCTCATATTTTCAATCAAACCGAGCACGGGAACATCCACGGCGCCGAACATTTCTATCGCTTTGCGTGCATCGGCCAATGCCAGATCCTGAGGTGTGGACACGATAATCGCACCCGTAACAGGTATCTTCTGCGCCAGCGTCAGTTGCGCATCCCCGGTCCCCGGCGGCATGTCGACAATCAAAACATCCAGCAACGCATCGCCCGATGCCCACTCTACATCTCGGAACATCTGATATATCGCGCTTTGCACCATCGGCCCGCGCCACACCAGCGCTTTATCCGCATCAACCATGTAACCGATCGACATCGTCTTGATCCCGTCAGCCTGCGGCGGGATAAGCTTGTTGTCTTCCGACATCTCCGGCTTTTGTCCCTCCAGCCCCATCAATTTCGGCTGGCTTGGTCCGTAAATATCCGCATCCAGCAAGCCGATACTCAACCCTGTCTTCGACAAGGCTCGAGC
>JAESRE010000094.1 GCA_016764775.1 Alphaproteobacteria bacterium | reverse complement strand
TACGTCGCATCCGCCATTTCAGGGTCCGTCATGATCGTCGCCGGATTGGAGTTGATCAGGATGATGCGGTAGCCTTCTTCTTTCAGGGCTTTACAAGCCTGAGCACCCGAATAATCAAATTCGCAAGCCTGTCCGATGATGATCGGCCCCGCGCCGATGATGGCGATTGATTTTATATCCGTTCTTTTAGGCACAGCATTTCCCTTGTTGTGTTGGTTTTAAAGTTGTTATCGGTTCAAATTTATCTGTCGCTTGCGCATATTCCAAAATAGCGCCCGCACTCATATCGAAAACCCATCCTCGAATTTCCAGCCTGTTTTCTTCTAACGCTTTCGCTACAGGAGGATAGCTTTTCAAATTCTCCATGCTTTGCAAGACGATCTGTTTTTCGGCTTCGCGGAGCAAATCATCACTGACATCCGCTCCTTTATCGGTCATTCGTTCTTTTGCGCGTTTCAGACCGAGCTGTGCGACGTCAATGAAGCTCGCGATCTCCGGATCGTCATTCCCGTCTGCCAAAGCCTTGATAGCGCCGCATTGCGTGTGACCGATCAGAATCAGTTTTGGCACCTTCATATATTCAAGGGCGAATTGCAAACTCGCGGCCAGCGCTGTGCCTTGCTTGTATGGTCGCACGATCGCGCCCATGGCCTTAAAGGCAAAAAACGTTCCGGGTTTGGGTTTGAAAATCGTTCCGGGGTTTGCGCGGGAGTCGATACATGAAATGATGAAATACTCAGGGCTTTGGCCTTCTTCGACCAATTTCTGCATCACTGAATCATTACCTTCGTATTCTTCAGTGACAAACTTCTCAAAACCTTCAAGCAGTTTATTACTCATAACTAAGCCGCCTTGACCTCCTTGATAAGATCTTTGAACCGTTCGAAAAGATAATAGCTGTCATTCGGACCGGGTGAAGCCTCGGGGTGATATTGCACCGAAAACACAGGCTTGTCTTTCGCTCTTAAACCTTCGTTTGAACCATCGAACAGACTGATATGGGTTTGTTCGATATTGTCAGGGAAGGAGTCTGTGATGACTTCAAATCCGTGATTCTGACTTGTGATTTCAACCTTGCCGGTTTTCAAATCTTTTACCGGCTGGTTCGCACCGCGGTGACCGAGATGCATTTTCCCTGTTTTGGCGCCGAGCGCGAGGCCAACCAATTGGTGACCCAGACAGATACCGAAGATCGGAATGTTTTTCTCAAGCAGGGTTTTGATCATTGGCGTGGAGTATTCCGCTGTCGCTGCCGGATCACCAGGACCGTTGGACAGGAACACACCGTCAGGGTTATGCGCCATGATCTCTTCCGCCGTGCTCTGTGCGGGAACAACCGTCACATCAAAGCCTGCATTGGCAAGGCAGCGCAGGATATTGCGTTTCGCACCGTAATCAACGGCGACCACTTTGAATTCGGGGTTGTTCTGCTCTGTGTAGCCTTCGTTCAGCGACCAGCATTTTTCTTTCCAGTGATAGGTCTGGGTCGTAGAAACTTCTTTCGCCAGATCCATACCTTCCAGACCGGGCCAGTCCTGCGCTTCTTTATGCAGGGCCTCAAGGTCGAACTCGCCGCTTTCATCGTAGACCAGAACACCGTTCGGTGCGCCTTTGTCACGAATGTAGCGGGTCAGGGCGCGTGTATCGATGCCGCTGATGCCGGGCAGGTTATAACTTTCCAACCATTCATTAAGGTGACGGGTCGCGCGCCAGTTTGACGGCTCGGTCACATCTTCGCGGACAATCAAACCGCGTGCGGCCGGATTGGTTGTCTCCAGATCTTCTTCATTCGTCCCGACGTTACCGATGTGCGGGAATGTGAAGTTGATAATCTGGCCCGCGTAAGAGGGGTCAGTTAAAGTTTCTTGATATCCGGTCATGCCGGTATTGAAGCAGATCTCGCCAACAGCTTTGGTTTGGGCTCCGAATCCTTTTCCGAAAAAGGCAGTTCCGTCGGCAAAAACAATTACAGCCGTTGCATCTGAGGGCTGTTTTGCATTAGTAATGTCGAACATAAAAGATTAACTCTCTAGCAAGGGGTTGCTAGAAACGATGTTAATAACCACTTTTATTGGAAAAATAAAGAGAAAAAGGACATTTTCTGGTGAATAAACGAGAAGAATTCAATGCAGCCTTAAAAGATGCGCTCAAAAACAAAGATCGAACCGCAATGGCGACCATACGCCTCATACTTGCGGCACTCAAAGATCGTGACATTGCCGCGCGCTCTCAAGGCAAAGCAGATGGTATTGATGAGACGGAAATTCTGTCCATGCTGCAATCCATGATCAAACAACGTCAGGAATCGGCGAAAACTTATTGCGATGCCGGCCGCGAAGAATTGGCCGAACGTGAAGAAGCCGAGATCGAGGTGCTTCAGGGTTTCTTACCCAAGCAAATGAGTGACGAAGAAATTGACGCCGCCATAGATAAGGTGATCGCTGATACAGGCGCATCGGATATCAAGGATATGGGGAAGGTCATGGGCGCACTCAAGTCTCAGTACGCAGGCCAGGTCGACATGGGGAAAGCTGGCGGCATGGTGAAGTCTAAATTGGGGTAGGTAACCCCAAAATAATTAAGGAATAAAAAAGGCCGCTGAGAAGCGGCCTGTTTTTTATTTTACTATGTTACTAAGAAAGTCGACTATTTTGTCTTTGATTTCAGCGACGTTTTCTAGCCCGTGCTGCTGAGATCCGTATTCAATTAATGTCAACTTGTCTTTGGAAAATATCTCCGGCATTTACATATTCCCTGTTGAAGCAGTATATTACTAATAAGAAATATACATAGTTTTTCAGCACATTACAAATTTAATGTCTAAAATTATGATTTATTTGTTAAATTTTAGTTAAAGTTGTTGTGCGAAGCCGCAAAAAAGTGGGGAATTCTATCGGGAAAAGACTTTTGTGAACAGCGACTGGCCGGCTGTCAGAATGTCTTTGAACGAAATACAGGTCGAACCTTCGCCGTATTGAATGACGTTAATTTCACAACCTTTTTCAAAAACCTCTGGCATGGCTTCTCTTTACCGCTTATTTGTCCGTTCAAATTTAATAAGTACTCAACTTATGACTTAATGTGTACATATTATGCTAACACCTCGCAAGCAAAAAAGTTCATTTTATGCACAAAAAGTACTTTTTTATAGATATCTGCGCTCACTGCGCTTTTCGGACGGGTGTTTAATTATATGAAAATACTGCTTTGTCGCTTTGTCAGAATGCCGGAAATGGTTTAGATATAAGAGATGTCGATTCCCCCGCGTTTTTTAGACGAGATTCGTAACCGCTTGACGCTGTCCGAAATTATCGGGCGGCGCACGACCGTTCAGCGCGCAGGGCGGGAGTTCAAAGCCTGCTGTCCGTTTCACAAGGAAAAGACACCGTCATTTACCATTAACGATGATAAGCAATTTTATCATTGCTTTGGCTGCGGGGCGCATGGCGATGTCATCGGCTTTGTTATGCAGCATGACAACCTCTCCTTTATTGACGCCGTGGAGATGCTGTCTGCGGAAGCCGGGCTGGAAATGCCGAAGCCCGACCCTGAAGCCATCAAGAAAGCGGAGCGGGCCAAAGGGCTGCACGAGCTTATGGATGAAGCCACAAGCTGGATGGAAGCTCAATTGGAAGACCCGAAAAACAATAACATCCTTGAATATGTGACCAGTCGCGGCCTGACAGAGGATATTCGCGCGCAATTCCGCATCGGTTTTGCACCCGCCGACGGGCAAGCCATGCGCAAATATCTGGCGGGGCAGGGCTTTAGCGATGCACAAATGCTGGAAGCGGGCGTGCTTAAGAAATCTACGAGAGGCGGAGAGCCTTACGTGTTTTTCCGTGACCGTGTCATGTTTCCGGTAGCGGATCGTCGCGGACGTATTGTCGCCTTCGGTGGCCGTATATTGCCTGAACATCTTCGTCCGCCGCAGGCCGACCCGAATTTCAAACCACCCAAATACATAAACTCTTCTGACACGCCTCTGTTTGATAAGGGGCGCATGCTGTACGGCGAGTCAAAGGCGCGCCAAGCCGCCCGGGAAGGGCATACGCTTATTGTTACCGAAGGGTACATGGATGTTATCGCTTGCCACAGTGCAGGGTTCAAAGGGGCCGTTGCACCGATGGGTACAGCCTTGACCGAGGAACAGATCACGAGCCTGTGGTCGATGATGGTTGATGAAACCAAACAACCCGTACTGTGCTTTGATGGCGATAATGCAGGACGTAACGCGGCATCCAGAGCCTGTGAACGCATTATGCCGCTGTTACAGCCGAATAAAACCGTACGTTTTGCGTTTTTGCCCGATGGTGAAGACCCGGACAGCATTTTAAGGGCAGCGGGC
This sequence comes from Alphaproteobacteria bacterium, assembly GCA_016764775.1. Classification (GTDB taxonomy): domain Bacteria; phylum Pseudomonadota; class Alphaproteobacteria; order Micavibrionales; family Micavibrionaceae; genus TMED27. The sequence goes on along the minus strand of JAESRE010000094.1, from coordinate 3,484 downwards.
GCAAAAGGCTTTAAAAAGGTTCTCGAAGGCTCTCTGTCGCTGTTCGACTTTTTGTGGGCGACACATACAGCGGGTAGAAATTTTGAAACACCCGAAGCCCGTGTAGGGTTAAGCAAGACATTGCAAAATCTGGTTAACAACATCAATGACGCAGACATACAACGTCATTATCGGGAGCTTATCCGGACCAGAATCTCGGATACGTTCTTCAAGCAGTACACGCCGAAAGGTAAGGCTGGCGGGCGTCTGCCCAAAGGACCGTCTTTACGCGTACAGCCTGTGGCAAACCGCAAAAACGCGATGGCGCAAAAAATCCTGATTGCCAGTGTGTTGAATAACCCGCTTTTATTCGGCGATGTCGAGGAACAATTCGGCTTGTTCGGTATATCCGATCCGCGCCTTGATGCATTACGTCACAAAATGATCGAAATTTTCCATGAAGACGTTGATGTTGACTTTGAAACATTATGTACCAATTTGAAAACATACGGATTTTCGCAAGAAATGGATGACATTTTGAACGAATCTGTCTATGTTCACGCTGCATTTGCGCGTAAAGCGCCCGAAGACGATACTGAAAACGTTGATAAGCGCGGACAATGGATGTCTGTTTACGAAAGTTTGAGCGGGCAGAGTGCGCAGGAAGAAGTGCTCAGCGGTTGGAAGTCCGCGCTAGAGCAATCAAATGAAACGCAAGAGGACCGTTTGAGAGATTTGATCAAAATCAAAAGCTCAGAATGACACGAAAGTAACGAGCATAACTTGGTAAACATTTCACCCAAACACTTTAAACATCATAACTTTTACGATTTAATGAGCGAATCGGGTTACAACGATGGCTGCAAAAGGACTTGAACAGTTGGCTGTTAATAAAAAACAAGACGAAGAAACATCATCAGAAAATGCCAAAGGCAAAGGATCATTGGAATCCATTGTCAAAAAGCTGGTTAAAGCCGGTAAGGAAAAGGGCTTTCTGACGTATGATCAGATTAATAAGGCGATTCCGGCCGGCGATTTCTCATCCGAGCAAATCGACGACGCTATGGCGACCTTTAACGATATCGGCCTGCAATTGGTCGAGAGCGAAGACGACGTGTCTGACGATGATGATTCGGACAAAGACAAGGAAGATTACAAATCCGGCGGTAACATTGCCGATGACGATACCGGACGTACGGATGACCCTGTTCGCATGTACTTGCGTGAAATGGGCGCTGTTGAATTGCTGTCTCGTGAAGGCGAGATTGCCATTGCAAAACGTATCGAGGCCGGCCGTGAATTGATGATTGGCGGGATTTGCGAATCCCCGCTCGCCATTGAATCCATTATCGCATGGTATAAAGCGCTACAGGACGGCGACATCTTGTTACGTGAAGTCATCGATTTGGATGCGACGTACAACGACGACCCCGAAGACGCCACCGCTGATAACGACGACGATGATGACGATGCGGACGAAGACAGTGACGGCGATGATGAAGAAAGCAGCGATGATAATGGTGATGACGCCGATGACGAGGTAAACCTCTCTCTGGCCGCCATGGAAGAAGAGCTGTTGCCGCAGGTCTTTGAGAAGTTCGGCAATATCCAGAAAACCTACAAGAAAATGCAAAAGGTTCAGCAGGAGCGTCTGGACGCATTGCAAAAAGGTAAAGAACCGCCCGAGGCTGCCAATAAAAAATACACCAAGCTGAAAGAAGAGATGGTTGAGCACATGAACGAAGTTCAGCTCAACAATGCTCGTATCGAACAGCTTCTGGACCGTTTATACGGTATGAACCGCGAGTTGGTCAGCATCGAAGGTAAGATGATGCGTATGGCCGTTGACTCCAAAGTCAAACGCGAAGACTTCCTTGAGAACTACTATGGCTCCGAGCTTGACCCGACATGGTTGAAGCAGGCCAAGAAGTTCAAAGGCAAAGGCTGGGACAAATTCCTTGATAAACATGAAGAGCAGGTCACGAAAATGCGTGAGCAGGTGGCTCTGATCTCCGAAGAAGCGATGCTGCCAATCTCTGAATGGCGCCGCATTATCGGTACTGTTCAAAAAGGCGAGCGCGAAGCCGCACGTGCCAAGAAGGAAATGGTCGAAGCCAACCTGCGTCTCGTGATTTCCATCGCCAAGAAATACACTAACCGTGGCCTGCAATTCCTTGATTTGATTCAGGAAGGGAATATCGGCCTGATGAAAGCGGTTGATAAATTCGAATACCGCCGCGGTTACAAATTCTCCACATACGCAACATGGTGGATCCGTCAGGCGATTACACGTTCGATCGCCGACCAGGCCCGTACGATCCGTATTCCGGTTCACATGATCGAAACGATTAACAAGCTGGTCCGTACATCTCGTCAGATGATGCACGAAATCGGTCGCGAACCGACACCGGAAGAACTGTCTGAGCGCTTACATATGCCTTTAGATAAGGTCCGTAAGGTGTTGAAAATCGCCAAAGAACCCGTTTCGCTTGAGACACCGATCGGTGACGAGGAAGACTCCTCACTAGGTGACTTCATCGAGGACAAGAACGCTGTTGCACCAATCGACAGCGCGATCCATTCTAATTTGCGTGAAACGACAACCCGCGTGCTGGCGTCCTTGACCCCGCGTGAAGAGCGAGTGCTGCGTATGCGTTTTGGTATCGGTATGAACACCGACCACACGCTGGAAGAAGTCGGGCAGCAATTCAACGTGACACGTGAGCGTATTCGTCAGATCGAAGCCAAAGCTCTGCGTAAACTCAAGCACCCAAGCCGTTCGCGCAAACTGCGCAGCTTCCTCGACACGTAGATTCGAGGTTTGTGCGCTATGGGGGAGCCGAACGCAGCTTTAGAGAGTTCTGGCGCGAGCCCTTTTATTACTAAAGTTTTCGCTTTTTTCATGATCCTGCCGTTCGCGGCAGCACCGGTCCTATCCGTGCATTTTTCAAAAAGCTTGGCCTACATAATGCCAGCCTGTGGCCTTATTGGGGCGCTAGTCTTGTTCGCTGGCTTTAAACGAATACCGGACTTACCAAAAGGATTGATGACTTATGCGGGGGCCGTGCTTGCGTTGGCCGCGGCCAGTATCTTATGGGCTTTTTATCCGGACGAAGCGACCGAGCGTGTTATCAAGCTGGTGGTCCTAATTGTCTTTTCATTACTGTTTATAGGCACAGCCAGAGCTGGCAGGGACCAAATCCCCATATCAGGCTTGATGGATGCCGCGTTGATCGCGTGTTCTTTTGCAGCTTTACTGCTCACCGCAGATATCCTCAATGACGGCTTCTTTTACAGGCTAACACGAGGTGAGCTGGAAACACCGCTATACAGTACGGCTGTCTACAATAAGGCCTCAATTGTTATCGCTGTTATCGCTGCTTGTGCATTTTTGCTTCATCCTGCGGGAGCGACCCTCAAAAGAGCCTTTTTTCTGATACCTCTAATCGGCATGCTTTATTTTATTCAAGGACAGGCTATTCAAGTCGGGGTGGCTATAGGGCTG
>JAESRE010000093.1 GCA_016764775.1 Alphaproteobacteria bacterium | reverse complement strand
GTCCTGTGCGCAGAAACCTTCACGGCGCTTACACTCATTTTCATTTCGTTTGCGACCTCTTTGGCACTGTATCCTTGAATTTTGATCATCTCGAAAACCTTGCGCTGCTGTTCAGGCAATGTTTCGAGGGCTTTTTCTATATCCTTATATTCGCCTGCATGGTTAGGTTCCGTTACATGGCTTTTCAGAAAATCCGTACTCTCCAGTGTCGTTTGTTTGTGCTCGCGTGCGTTGTAATGCTTGCGCAAGAAGTCGGTACGGCGGAAATTGATGATCGCCATCAACCACGGCCTGAACGGACGGTCCGGACTGTATGTATTCAATGAGCGGTGAACAGACAGCAAGACTTCCTGCGTTATATCATCCGCCCATTCGGGGTTTGCCAGACTTTTGAATATATAGTTGCGGATAAACGGCGCGATATCCCGCAGCAGCTCGTTGTAAGCGACCTTGTCCCCCGACTGCGCCAGAATGGCATTCTCAGTCCACAGATCCTCTTGTGAAGGTTTATAGTTAGAGTTCGAGGGTTTCTTCATGCAGCTATCTTAGCTTTCGCACATATTAAGGCAACAAAAAGCCGTTATCGTACCAATTTCGGGATCATCGGAATGAGGGTGTCGTACATATTATCCTTCGGATGATGGCCGCTGGAATCGGAGCGGAGAACAAAATTCTGATCGATAAGTTGCAGACCGGGGATTTGCTTATAGGTTGTTGTGCTTCGCATATCCTCTGCGGGCACGGCCACGATTTCATTCTTCGCTTTTTCCAGCTTGAAGTGTTCGGCCCATTTTCTTGCATCCTCAGGCTGCGCCTGTCCTAAATTCATGTCGTAAAACAAGATTTGCACGAACACCACTTCCCTGTTGGGAAACGGCATGCCTTGAGCATATTCGGGAATGAGTTTCGGTACGGATTGAAGGTCGTTTTGTACGGCATTGTTCTGGTAAGACCCCACGTCATGGGCTCCTGAAAAAGCTTGTGAGGCGGGGCAATTCATTCCGACGGGTTCAACGACGATGATTTTGCCCTTTAGATCCGAGAGCTTGAAACGATGCCCCGTTTGGTCGATCAGTTCCATGTCGGGATAAAGCTGGCCCTTTTGTGGTTCGGGTAATGAATCGGCCTGTGCGGGTGCGCAGACAGCAAGAACAAACAAAACGCATATATAGAGGAGATGTTTCATACGGGATGTATCCCTTTTGAAAAAGTGGTCGGAGTGGCAGGATTTGAACCCGCGACCCACTGCTCCCAAAGCAGTTGCGCTACCAGGCTGCGCTACACTCCGACGCTTAAAATACTTTTTGAAGCGGAACCCTTGGTTCCGAAGGCCATGTTTTACACAATCGGATCGGGATGAGCAAGTTAAAAAGTGGCGGATTTTATTGTGCTCCGACGCCGGGCCTGAAATAAGGATGCACAACAGTGTCCCCTTCTTCGATTCCCATTTTATCAGCCGCTCCGCCATTCAACTCCAAAACCGCTTTCGCAGGATATTTGGACTTTACGCTTGTTAAATCCTGCGGCTGTGCACTGTCATGAATGTGAAGGATTGTGCCGTCGGCATCGATGAACAGCATATCCAGAGGGATGAGCGTATTTTTCATCCAGAAGCTGCGCATCGCGACATCATTGAAGACGAACAACATGCCCGCCTGATCATCCATTTCGGTGCGGTACATCAGCCCCTGTGCCTGCTGGGTTGGTGTCAGGGCCATCTCTACGTTAAAAGACAGCTCCTCGCCGTCGGATTTCTGAACAACGATTTCATCGGTTTCAAATTGCTGTTGAACAACCTTCTTGGTGTAGAACACGCTGGACTGAGGTTGTTGCGCCTTGATCGGCGGCGGAATAACGAGAGGCTCTTGCGTATCTTGGGCGCAGCTTTGCGAGATCAGAAAAAACGCACAGAAAAAAACAGGAAGGATGGCGCGAAGAAGTACGCTCACAGCCCTTCGCTTTCTTGCAGGCGTTTCAACTCTTCCATGGCGGATGCAGGATTCAACATGCCGAGATACTTGCGGGTCTCCGCTTCCACGACAATGAGACACGGATGACCGTTGACCAGATGACTGACTGCTTCCCAAATCGGAGTGTCGGGATAAACGGTCGCTATCTTGCGTTCCATCAAATCTGCGACCTTAAGCGGGTTCACTTTCTTTAAACGCTTAGCGATACCCGGTGCTGCACGCACTTTGACATCGAGCACGATGCCGTCGCTCATCGGTACAGAGACCGGCAACAGGTTCTTCATAACAATCATCAGAGAAAACAATCCGACAACCTTACCGTCTTTATCTACGACGGCGGCTTCATCGACGTTTTTCTTTTTGAGTTCTTTCAGCGCCTCTTCGACTTCCATGTCGGGTGTGAAGGTGACTGATTTCTGGGCAATGGCTGCGTGACAGGGCATGGGCAATACCTTTTATTCTTTAATTGTCTGTATTGTGCTCAAAAAATCCAGAATATGCAATGGCATGGCGAGATTGAGCAAATCCTTATTCCCATTAAATAAGGAAGAGTTTTAGTGTTTCAATCCTGTCACATACATTTTGGCATAGAGACCGTTTAGTTCCATCAGTTCATCGTGGGTGCCGCGCTCAATGATCTGCCCTTCATTCAGGACCAGAATTTGGTCGGCGTTTTGAACCGTCGACAAGCGGTGGGCAATCACAAGAGTCGTACGGCCCTTCTCCAGCTTTTCCAGAGCCTGCTGGACCAGCTTTTCGGATTCGTTATCGAGTGCGGATGTTGCCTCGTCGAGTAAGAGTATCGGCGCGTCGCGTAATATTGCGCGGGCGATGGACAGACGTTGACGCTGGCCGCCTGACAGCTTTACGCCGTCTTCGCCGACTGTGGTGTCGTATCCTTCGGGGAAACTTTCAATAAATTCATGTGCGGCAGCGGCTTTGGCGGCTTCTATAATTTCGCCCTGTGTGGCGCCTGCACGGCCATAGCCGATATTCGCCCCGATCGTATCGTCGAATATAGTGATGTCTTGAGACACCAAGGCGATGTGAGAACGTAAAGACACGAGATCAAGTTTGCGGATGTCGTCACCGCCAATGCTGACTTGCCCGCTTTGCGCGTCATAAAAGCGCGGAATCAAATTCATGACCGTACTTTTACCACCACCCGATGGTCCGACGAGAGCAGTCACCTTGCCCGGTTCGGCCGTGAAACTTATGCCTTTCAGAGCTTTGTCTTTACCCGCTTCGTACTGGAACTGCACATCATCGAAAATAATGGCAGGGTCTTTGCTTTCGAATGTTTTTGCATCAGGGGTATTTTCAATCTCCGGCTGACGGTCGATCAGATCGAACACCCGCTCTGCTGCGCCGAGACCGAGTTGCAATGTGTTGTTCAGCTTTGCCAGCTTTTTCATCGGCTCGTAAGCCAGAGTAAACGCCGTCAGAAAGGCACCGAGCTGCCCCGCAGTAATATTGCCTTCTGCGGCTTCATACCCGCCATACAGGATGATCGCGAAGAACACAGTCCCGACGAGTATCTCGTTTACAGGTGTGGAGAGGTTGCCGATACGCACAGATTGGATGTTCAGCTTCTTAACCTTGGTGATCGCTGTTCCTGCCCGCTCACGTTCAAAGTTTTCCATGCCGTAGGCCTGCACCTGACGGATGCCTTGAAAGATTTGAGACAGGCGATCGGATAAACCGCCCATTTCCTTCTGGATATTGCGGGACACTTTGCGGAGGCGACGCCCCAGCTTCGCAACAAAGAAAGCAATAAACGGGAAGATCAGGAATGCCGCGATTGAAAGCTTCCAGTCCTGATAGATCATCACCCCACTCAGGAAGATCAATGTCAGGACGCTTTTTCCGATTCCCATTAATGTGTCAGAGACGGCATTACGCATGACATTTACATCATTAATAACGTTGGAAATCAGTTGGCCGCTCGGGTTGCTGTGAAAAAACGCAAGATCGAGCGTCATAAAACGCGAGAACAGGTCTTTTTGGATATCCGCCACAATCGACTGGCTGACCTTGTTCATAATGATCATATGCATATATGTCGATGTCCCCCGCAACAGGAAGACCACAAACACAGACGCGGCCACAGGGAAGATCAGCTCTTTTCTCTGCCCGCCCAGAACATCATCCAGAATCGGCTGCATGAGTTGTGCGACACCCGCAGTCATAGCGGCGGCCACCATCATGAAAAACATCGCGAGCAGTATTTGACCCGTGTAATTTTTCACGTAATCGCGGACCGCTCTTTTCATCAGAAAAGTCGTCGAGTTTTGCGGCGGTGCAATGTGTTCTGTGTTATCGATCGGCATGAGCCTTGTGTTATAATAAATATCAGAAAAACTTCAAGAAAAGATGTTTCATGACGGATGTAGAAGGCGACAAAGAGGACATTAACAGAGATCAAAGCGAAAAGCCGCAACAAACATATTCAAGCGGCATAGGCCTAGCATTAGGCGGCGGCGTCGCACGGGGATTTGCCCATATAGGCGTATTAAACGTGCTGGATCGCCACGGGATTAAACCCTCCATCATTACAGGGACATCCATCGGCGCGATTGTCGGTGCCTGTTACCTCGCCGGAAAGCTCAGAACCTTTGAGGACTGGGCGTGTTCTCTTAACCGTATGCGGATTCTTTCGTATCTCGACTTCCATACCCGCAGCGCCAGCATGATCGGCGGTAGAAAGCTTCGCCGTGTTCTGGAAGCCAATTTTAAAGATATGCAGATTGAAGATCTGCCCTGCCCGTTTCTGGCTATCGCGGCCGACCTGTCGACCGGTCATGAAGTGTGGATGCGCAAAGGGAATATTGTTGATGCCATTACGGCGTCTTACGCTCTGCCCGGTGTGTTTCCACCCGTAGAACGTAATCACAGATTGCTGATTGATGGTGCGCTTGTGAACCCCGTGCCCGTTGCTCCTGCGCTGGCCATGGGTGCGCGAATGACAATTGCGGTCGATTTGAACGCAGACATTATCGGTAAAGCCGTTAAACCGGGGAACAACTATCAAACCGTTGCCGGGTTCGACCTGTTTGATGATAACGACGTACCGCCGTCTATTCGTCAGCGTTTTGTATCCGGCATGACCAAACGTATTTTCGGGCGTCAGGTCGACGCCCCCAGCCTGTTCGGTGTGATGGTTTCCGCGTTGAATATCGTACAGGACCGCATTACGCGGTCACGTTTGGCCGGTGATCCGCCGGATATTCATATCAAACCGAAAATCGGTGATATCGGGATGTTGGAATTTGAAAGAGCAGAAGAATTGATTGCGCGCGGTGAGGAAGCCGCTGTTCGGGCTTTGCCCAAAATCAAAGATGCGATGCAGGTTTTGTTACCGCCTGAATATCAGAAAAAGCCTTAACCGCGGCTGGCGCGTTTCTTGTGCTTTCTGTCGGGAAGCGGATCACCCCACTTCAAACGATCTACCAAAAACTTGGGACGTACGCTGTTGAACTGGTTCGCCAGTAACATCAGCGCCTTTTCCGTGCTGGCAGCTGTTTTGGCGTTCTGGAACGAAGCCGCATGCAGACCTGTCTTCACCAGACAGGTGTCGATATTGACCAGATTGCCGCCCAGAATATCGTGGGCGAGCGCGTCGCCGATAACGATTGTTTGTCCAGGGTAGATATCTTTTTCCTGCAAAATCTTGATGCATTCCTTAAAGATCGGCTGGTGCGGTTTACCGATATAATGCACCACGCCGCCGAAGTCGGAGAAACGGCGGGCGAGCGTACCCGGGCCCATAATGCTTTGCTTACCCATGACGCCGCGGCTATCGGGGTTTGCGCATAGTGCCGTTAAACGGTGTTTTACAGCCTGTTTTAAAATCGGTTCGTAATCTTCGAGTGTTTTATCAGGCGCGTCAGAGCCACTGATGATCAGGAAATCGGCTTTGGATACATCATCAACGACTTCAACATCCAGCCCATCAACAATGGAGCGGTCGCCGCCGCGGCTAATCACATATACTTTTTTACCAAGGTCTTTGAAAATGCCGGCATCCTGATTGCTGATACCTTGCCATGTCATCTCACCGGATGTGAGGATCACGTCATACAGGCTCGGGCCGATGCCGATTTTCTTCAGGCGTTCCTTATTAACCTCGGCGCGCTTACCGGAGTTAGACAAAACAATGATGAATTTTTTGCGGGACTTCAGTTCTTTGAGGCATTCAACAACGCCGTCATAGGGCTTTTCGCCGTTATGGAGCACGCCCCATTGATCGATAATGAAACCCGAGTAACTGTCAGAGATATCGGAAATGCCTTTACAGAATTTGGTTTTGCCGCTGCTGACCATGATGATGTCTGCCCTTTTCGGAGTCAGTTTATGAAGATGGAAAAGGCGAGCAAGCCCGCCTCGTCACAGTTAGTTATTATTGTGTTTTTACTGCGTCAGATCAATAGGCTATCAGACGCAATTTGATTTAAAGCTGCGATCAGGCGGCTTTTTCGCTTCGACCGCCGAGGACGGATTCTTTGCCTGCGACTTCAGTCAGTGTGACATACAGGCCACCGATCTCGCTTGAACCAATCGTTGAGCTCAGCATCGCGCCGTGGTCATTTTCCTGCGCTTGAGCGTAGAGTTCTTCGAATTGACGGATAAAGCGCAACACATAGGTACGGAATTCCGTGTCCTTGGCGAATTTGTTGCGCGCCTTGTCCATGGATTCCGTATCGGTCGCGATCGACTGCATACGGCGTGTGAAAGCGGCTACATCGCCCTTCTGGAATGCCTTCCATGTCTTCTCGGCAATTTCGCCGTCTTTGACACGTGTCAGGTCGACAGACAATGAATGCAGGCTTTCGACGATGAACTTCGCCGCGTTCATAAAGCCTTCGCGTTGGACGCGCTGTGTCTTCTCGACCATCTTCTCTGCGTAACGGGATGCATCCTGAGACGCTTTGAACAGGGCATCGGACTGTTTGCTGAATGTAGTCGCAGCCGTGCGGGCGGATTCCAGAGCGGCCGTTGAAACGCTGACCAGTCTTGCGGATTCGCCGGACAGACTCTCGCGCGTTTTCTCCACCTTCACCGAAACATCATTAGCGGCTTCGCCGATGGCATGCATACGGGATTTCAGCGCTTTCACGGACTGATCGAGGTCATGCACGGTTTTCGCCGAGGCTTCGGAAATTTCGTTGGCTTGTGACTTCAATTCGAAGCCGTATTTCTTCGAGGTCGTCAGGGAGTTGTTCATCTGCTCGGCGATCTCGCGGGAGCGCAGAGCAAAGCTGTCCCCTGCCTTTTGCAGTTCAAGCAAGCTGCCTTGTGCCCGTTCAAGAAGATCTTTCGCCTCTTCCTCTACTGCGCGGACCATGGCTTCCGTATCAATCACGGCTTTCTGGCTGGCTTCATGCAACAATCCTGTTTCCTCGCGGGCCTTGGATCCCAGACCTTCAAAATGCATGGAGGTGCGGTCGGCTTCGGCCTGCAATTCCGAAGATTGTTTGATGAATTCCGATCCTGCGTCCTGAATACGTGCAATGGCTTGCCCTACAGACGCTGACAATTCGTGGAATTGTTCGTTGATCGCCTTTTGCACGGTTTCGATCTTCAGCAAGGCCTGATCTGTTGTCAGGTGGATATCCGAAGACTGGTCCGACAGCGATGAGGCAATCTCGCGCATACGGATTTCCGCAGATTGGGACGCGCTTTCGATGTCCTCCACGCGGGCTTTCAGGTGGTCACTTGAAGATTTAAGGACTTCAGCGGCCTGATCCGAGCCGGATTTGAGGTTCTCAAGACGCTCATCAAATACAGCACTGACATGCTGGATATTGCTCATATTGCTTTGTGTGGTGGTTTCGATCGCATCTTTCAGTTCGGAGAAGCGATCACCGGCATCACGCGCCTGATCAATAGCATTTTTATAAATAGGTTCAATATCTTCTGCTGTAACCTTAATGTTATTATTCAAGCTACTGATTGCTGTTTCAGCGGTATTTGCTTGTGTTTTGAGGGAGATTGTTTGCTCACCGAGGCGATCATCAAGCTCTTCAAGACGGTTGATGCTGCCTGTTGTGGTTTCATCAATCTCGGAACAGCGCCCCGTGATCTCGTCTTTCAACTGTGAAACGCGCTCAACAGCCTTATCAGAGGCATCTTTCAGCTCAATAGTCTGTGATTTCAGAGCTTCGCGTACACTGTCGACGCTTTGCATGGATTCGCGCACCTGATTGGACAGCTGATCTTTCTGCTGTGTCATCTGGTCGTTGATTGTCCGGGCGTTCCCTGCGATCTGGCCGGACAGGGTTGATATCTCCTGCGCCTGCCCTTTAAGGATTTCACGAATGTTCTCAGCACTCGCTGTCGCCTTCTCGCTCGCCTCGTTCAAGTCACTCACACGGCGACGAAGAACGGTTTCGATCAATTCATGGCGGGCATCCGCATCGGCGATTGTCGCCT
>JAESRE010000092.1 GCA_016764775.1 Alphaproteobacteria bacterium | reverse complement strand
CGCGGCGAGCGTATGTGGGAATTCCTAGAGCGTTTGATTTCAATCGCTATCCCACGTGTTCGCGACTTCCGCGGCATTAACGGCAAGAGCTTTGACGGTCGCGGCAACTACGCGGTCGGCGTTAAGGAGCACATCATCTTTCCTGAGATCGACTACGATAAAGTCGACCAGATCCGCGGGATGGATATCGTAATTTGTACAACGGCAAAGACGAACGAAGAAGCCAAAGAACTGCTTCGCTTGTTCAAGTTGCCCTTTAGAAACTAACCAAAGACGAAAAGGAAAACGTCAACATGGCAAAAGTTGCAATGGTCGAGCGTGATAAGAAACGCAGAAGACTGGTTAAAAAATACGCAAAGAAGCGCGCAGAACTGAAAGCGATTATTCGCAATCAGGACCTTCCTGGTGAAGAGCGCTTTAAAGCAATGCAGGAACTGGCCGAATTGCCACGCAATTCTTCCAAGACCCGCATCCGTAACCGCTGTGCGCTGACAGGTCGTCCACATGGTTACTACCGTAAATTAAACCTTTCCCGTATTGCATTACGGGACCTGGCTTCTCGTGGTGAGCTGCCGGGCGTTGTGAAATCAAGCTGGTAAGGAGGAGATTGACCCATGGCAATGAGTGATCCTCTTGGTGATATGTTGGCCCGCATCCGTAACGGGCAGATGGCAAATAAAAGCGTAATTCTTTGTCCATTTTCCAAGCTGCGTGAAAACGTATGTAAGGTTTTGGTCGATGAAGGCTTTATTCGTGCCTACAAAGTTGAAGAGCGCGACAACAACAAGAAAGACTTGTTGATCGAGCTGAAATACGCAGAAGGTCGCGGTGTTATCCGCAAGATCGCCCGCGTATCAAAGCCCGGCCGTCGTGTATATAAAGGCGCAAAAGATATGCCTCGCTTCTACAATGGCCTCGGCGTTTTGATCGTCTCCACACCGCAAGGTTTGATGACAGATCACAAAGCCCGTGCAGCCAATGTCGGCGGCGAAGTTTTGTGTCAGATTTTCTAAGGAAGAAGAGCTATGTCACGTATTGGAAATAAAGCGATTGTTGTACCGGAAGGCGTTGAATTCAACGTTAACGGTCAGGAAGTGAAAGCCAAGGGCAAGCTTGGTGAGCTGGAATTGCGCGTTCATGATGAAGTTTCCATCAAGATGGAAGACGTCGCCAATGACGACGGTAAGACTGAAAAAGTCATTACACTGGCGCCAAAATCAAACAGCCGTTTCGCTAATCAGGTTTGGCCGACAATGCGCACACTGGTGAACAACATCATCGTAGGTGTGACTGAAGGTTATGCCAAGAATTTGGAAATCAAAGGTGTTGGTTACCGTGGTCAAATCCAGGGTAAGACACTGGTTCTGGCTGTCGGTTTTTCACACGATGTGAAATACGACATTCCTGAGGGCGTTGAAGTAACAATGCTCGGCCCTGACGGCAAACCGAGCCAGACGGACATTCAGGTTAAGGGTATTAACAAGCAACAGGTTGGCCAAGTGGCTGCCAAGATCCGCGGATTTAAACCGCCTGAGCCATATAAAGGTAAAGGTATCCGCTATGTTGATGAATACGTTATCCGCAAGGAGGGTAAGAAGAAATAATGGGTAAGGCTTTAACATCCGCACAGCGCAGAAGCTACCGTACACGTAACAAACTCCGTCGCGTCAATATTGACCGCGTGGGCGTTCGTGAAACACGTCCCCGTTTGTCGATCTTCCGCTCGGGTAAGCAGATTTATGCGCAAGTGATTGACGATATCAAAGGCGTAACAGTGGCTGCGGCTTCTACATTGGAAGCTGAGCTGAAAGAAAAACTCAAAACCGGTGCAAACGCTGAAGCTGCGGCTGAAGTTGGTAAGCTGGTTGCCGAACGTGCAAAGAAAGCAGGCGTTGAGAAGGTCGTATTTGACCGCGGACGTTTCCTGTATCACGGCCGAGTGAAAGCTCTGGCTGACGGTGCACGCGAAGGCGGACTGCAATTTTAAGAAAAGGACTTGAAGGAATATGGCTCGAGGACAACAAACTGCAGAAACAGAACGCGACGAACCGGAACTGGTTGAGCGCCTGGTCGGCATTAACCGTGTAGCAAAGACTACAAAAGGTGGCCGTAACATGGCATTCGCCGCTCTTATGGTTGTCGGTGACGGCAAAGGCCGCGTAGGCTACGGGCATTCAAAATCCCGTGAAGTGCCTGAAGCGATCAAAAAAGCGACAGAAAAAGCGAAGCGTAACATGGTTCGTGTTCCTCTGCGTGAAGGCCGCACTCTGCACCACGACATTAAAGGTCGTCATGGCGCAGGCCGCGTGTTGATGCGCTCCGCCCCACAAGGTACCGGTATTATTGCCGGTGGTCCGATGCGTGCGGTTTTCGAAGCACTCGGTGTTCAGGATGTTGTTGCCAAGGCAATCGGTTCTAACAACCCGTATTCCATGGTGAACGCAACATTCGCAGCGTTGAAAGAAATGCAAAGCCCACGTCACGTGGCCGGACGTCGTAACCAGAAAGTCAGTGACATTGTCTCTGGCCGTGGTGAAAAAGAAGTCGCCGGTAGCGAAGAGTAAGGCTTGAGAAACAGTTTTTAGTTAAGGATCGGAACGATGGCTGACGATAAAAAAGACGAAAAAGAAACAAAAGCGAAAAAGGCACCTGCCAAGAAGGCTGCTCCTAAAAAGGAGACAGCGAAAAAAGCGCCTGCCAAGAAAGCTGCTCCTAAGAAGGAGACAGCCAAGAAGGCACCTGCTAAAAAGGCACCGGCCAAAAAAGCTGAGAAGAAAGCGCCTGTTAACAAGGTGGAAGAAACCAACGAAATCAAACAAACAGAAGATGAAGTTGCGGAATCCATGAAAGGCGCCAAAAGCAGCAAAGCTTCTACACGCAGCACGGATGCCGCTAAAGCATCACGCGACGCGAAGAAGAAAGCTGTTAAGAATGTGCCAAAAGGCGACACAATTACAGTGACACAGATCGGTTCTCCGATCGGTCGTCAGGCAAAACAGCGCGCAACGCTGGTTGGCTTGGGTCTGAACAAGATGTACAAGACACGTACTTTGGAAGACACACCGTCCGTTCGCGGCATGATCAGAAAAGTACGTCACTTGGTTAAAGTAGAAGACGCTGCTTAGTTTTAAGGATTAGAGCAATGAAACTGAATGAATTGAAAAACAACGAAGGCGCCAGACAAGACCGTACACGCGTTGGTCGCGGTATTGGTTCCGGTAAAGGCAAAACCTGTGGGTCAGGCCAAAAAGGTCAGAAAGCCCGTTCCGGTGTAGCCATTAACGGCTTCGAAGGCGGCCAGATGCCAATTTACATGCGTATGCCGAAAAGCGGTTTCAACAACACCCGCTTTACACGCAACTACGCTGAACTGACGACTGGTAAGTTGCAGGCTGCGATTGATGCCAAACAAATCGACGCTAAAAAAGCGATTGATGGCGACATTCTGCTGAAAGCAGGCGTGATCAGCCGCAAGCGCGATGGTGTTAAGCTGCTGACAAAAGGCGAGCTGAAAGCCAAAGTTGAGCTGAAAATTGCCAAAGCGACAAAATCCGCTCAGGAAGCCGTAGAAAAAGCCGGCGGCAAGATCGATTTCGTTGAAACGATTGTTGCTCCGCTTGAAAAAGGTAAAAAGAAAGAAAAAACCAAAGAAGACAGAAAAGCTAAAAAAGCGAAATCTGCTAAAAAGAGCAAGTAAGTCTTCATAATCAGTGGTTTAGTAAGAAGCGCCTGTAACAGGGCGCTTTTTTATTACCTGCGCCCTCAAAACCGTTTTTATCAGTGATTTAAAGCTTTTATTCATATTTGCCCTACTATCATAATAGCAGAGGCAAGCGGGACGGTTTTATGATCAAAAAATGGTGTTTATTACTCTGTGCAGGGCTGTTTTTCAGCGCTTCCGCGAGCTTTGGTATGATATCAGAGGCGCAGGCGCAAACCATGCGTTGCCGCGATTCCAACCCCAGCTTGTCAGTCAAAACCGCAACAACCCGCACCAAATACGTCCGTACCAAATCCGCAAAAGACCTGACCGACCTTCATGGTGGCGGCGGTGGTTCAGTTATTGGCGGCCTTGGCGGCGGCGAGATTGGCTTTCGTGCAGAAACCAAATACTCGATCGAAACTGTCGGTAAACAGGCTTGCGTGAAACTCGAACGTGTAGAAGTAAAATTCTACGCCAAGCCGGAAATTCACGTCGCCAGCAACTTCAGTCGTAATTCCTGTGAATACGCTGCCGTGCTCAACCACGAAAACGGACATATCCGGATCTTGCGTAAGTTCGTTCGCGAATATTCACCCAAGGTGAAAAGGCACATGATTAAAGTCGCAAAAGGTTTGGATACGGCGGTTGGCCCAATTCCGGCTACGAACCGATCAGTCCAGCGAGCGCAGGAACATTTACAAAAAGAATTCGTCAAAGAGCTCGGAAAGCTTCAGGAAAAGATCATGCCCGTTTTGGCTAAACGCCAGAAAGCCCATGATAATCCAAGAGAATATGCGCGCGTCGATTCAAAATGCCGCAAATGGGATCAAAAACTCTCCAACTAATCCAGCTTTCGATTCTGCTGAGAATCTCGTCCATCGCGAAAAACCAGCCACCTAATTGGCCTTAGCCTCTTGTGAAAGCGGGCAATATTCTTTATGACTCTCATTTGATCTTTTACCGTCATCTTTGAGGAGTGAATATGGCGTCTGCCGTTGAACAGCTTGCTAAAAATGCCAATTGGGGTGCCCTTGCCAAAGCAACCGACTTAAAAAGCCGTTTGCTGTTTGTTATGGGTGCGTTGCTGGTTTACCGCTTGGGAACATATATTCCCGTACCCGGTATCGACCCTCATGTCTGGAATGAAATTTTCACACAGCGCGGTGGCGGTATTCTCGACACGCTAAACCTGTTTTCGGGTGGTGCGCTGTCGCGTATGACGATTTTCGCATTGAACATCATGCCGTATATTTCGGCGTCGATTATCATGCAGCTCGCCTCGGCGATGTCGCCGCAGCTGGAGGCCTTGAAAAAAGAAGGTCCGACAGGCCGCATGAAAATCAACCAGTACACACGCTATCTGACCGTGCTTCTGGCCACTGTCCAGGCTTACGGTCTGGCTGTCGGTCTTGAGGGAATGCAGGGTGAGAGCGGGTCTGCCGTGATTGACCCGGGCATGTTCTTCCGTATTTCTACTGTTATCACCATCGTTGGCGGTACGGTCTTCCTGATGTGGCTGGGTGAACAGATTACCCAACGCGGTATCGGTAACGGTATCTCTCTTATCATTTTTGCAGGGATCATCGCCGAATGGCCGAGCGCCATTGCCGGAACCCTTGAATTGGGTCGCCAAGGCGCGTTGAGCCTGATCGACATGATCGTGATCTTCTCCATGGTTGTTGGTGTGATTGTTCTGGTCGTATTCGTGGAAAGAGCGCAGCGCCGTGTCGTCGTGCAATACCCGAAACGCCAGCAGGGCAACCAGATGATGGGCGGTGACACCAACCACATTCCGCTGAAATTGAACACATCCGGTGTTATTCCGCCGATCTTCGCATCTTCATTGCTGTTGCTGCCTTTGACTATTGTCGGTTTTAGCGGTGCCGATGGCGGTGACTTTACGGCGACAATCGCGCAGTATCTTCAACACGGACAGCCCATCTATATGGCGCTGTACGGTGGTTTGATTCTGTTCTTCTGCTTTTTCTACACGGCCATCGTGTTTAATCCGGAAGAAAACGCCGAGACCTTGCGTAAATATGGCGGCTTCGTGCCGGGTATTCGTCCGGGTAAAAACACGGCCGATTATCTCGATTATGTTTTGACCCGCATCACCGTGATCGGTGGTATCTATCTGGTCTTTGTCTGTTTGACGCCCGAGTTCATGATCGCGCAGTACAATATTCCGTTCTACTCGCTTGGCGGGACGTCCCTGCTGATTGTGGTGACGGTGACACTGGACACGGTCGCGCAGATCCACTCGCATCTTATCGCCCACCAGTATGAAGGGCTGATGAAGAAAGCGAAGCTGGGCAAACGTCGCGGCATGATGCGTGGAATGAAATAGGCCGATCGAGGAAAGTTGGCCGCTTGGTTTGGGCAGTAGGCGCAAGCGGCATGCGAAGCAAACACGGTTTTGTTCGTAAAATATAAGAAGAGTAGATAAGCCCTACTTAAGGAGCGCAGCAACGACCTGCGAAAACAAAAGGAAGAGACTAAATGAATATTATTATGTTTGGCCCGCCGGGCGCCGGAAAAGGTACACAATCAGTAATTTTGCAGGAAAAACACGGCATCAAACAACTGTCCACCGGTGACATGCTGCGCGCGGAAGTTGCCAGCGGCAGCGAACTGGGCCAACGCCTTAAATCCATCATGGATTCAGGCCAGCTTGTATCCGACGAAATCATCATCGAATTGATCGGCAACTGCATCCAGTCCGACGAGTGTGAAAACGGCTTTATTCTGGACGGTTTCCCGCGCACGGTTGCACAGGCCGAAGCGCTGGACGAGATGCTCCAGGGTATGAATAAGGAAATTGACCACGTCATTGTCCTCGAAGTGGATGAAGATGCCCTTCTGGAGCGTATTAAGACCCGTGCAGCCGAAACAGGCGGTGCGCGCAGCGATGACAACGAAGAAACCCTCAAAAAGCGTCTGGGCGTCTATAACGAGCAAACAGCCCCGATTATTCCTTATTACAAGGAAAAGGGCCTTTTACGCTCGATTGACGGTATGCAAAGCATCGATACGGTGACATCCGAAATCGACAACGTTGTTGCGTCGCAGCAAGCGGCTTAAACCCCACAGTTTCCAAGATGAAGAAAGGTGTTGACGTATGGGCAAAAATGCCTATACTCCGCCGAGATTCCGTAATATCGGACATTTAGGTTTACGAACCGGCGCAGTGGAAGCTTAACGCGCGGAGCTGTCAACGGTTCGGCTGGGGAATAATCCCCGTAAATTTGAAAGGAAAAACTATGGCACGTATCGCCGGGGTCAATGTACCCGACAAAAAACGTACGCCGATCGCCTTGATGTACATTCATGGTATTGGTCGTACAAAAGCATTCAAACTTTGTGAGAAACTGGGCATCGACGTTCAAAAGCGCATGGGCGAATTGGACGAAGACACGCTGAACCGCATTCGTGCGGAAATCGATACAGATGAATACCTGATCGAAGGGGATCTGCGTCGTGAAGTGTCTATGAACATCAAACGTCTGATGGACATGAAATGCTACCGTGGCTTGCGTCACCGTAACGGTTTGCCTGTTCACGGTCAGCGCACACGCACAAACGCTCGTACTCGCAAGGGTCCGGCCAAACCAATCGCCGGTAAGAAGAAATAAGGAGGGCATGAACAATGGCTAAGCCAAAGACCAAAGCTAAAAGAAAAGAGAAGAAGAATATCTCTTCCGGTATTGTTCATGTGAATTCCACATTCAACAATACACTGATTTCGATTTCAGACGCCCAAGGTAACGTTGTTTCCTGGTCATCTGCAGGCATGATGGGCTTCAAAGGCTCACGTAAATCTACGCCATATGCGGCGCAGGTTGCTGCCGAAGATGCAGGCCGTAAGGCTCAGGAGCACGGCATGAAGGAACTTGACGTTCGCGTTAAGGGTCCGGGTTCAGGCCGCGAGAGCGCCCTGCGTGCGTTGCAAAGTATCGGTTTCATTATTCGTCAGATTAATGACATTACACCGATCCCGCACAACGGCTGCCGTCCGCCTAAGCGTCGTCGCGTATAACAAATTTACCATCCCCGTTTCGAGAAGAGGCGGGGGTGCTTTTACTTTTTATCAACCGCAAGAGACCGGTTAAGAGCCGGGTGAAGCAAAAAGGAAACTAAAAATGATACAGAAGAACTGGCAAGAACTGATTAAGCCAACAAAACTCGACATCTCCCACGGCGATCTGCCGAATACCGGTAAAGTCGTTGCCGAACCGCTTGAGCGTGGTTTTGGTCTGACACTCGGTAACGCGCTGCGTCGTATTCTGCTGTCTTCCCTGCAGGGTGCCGCCGTTACAGCCGTACAAATCGAAGGTGTATTGCACGAGTTCTCTTCTATCGAAGGCGTTCGTGAAGATGTGACTGACATCATCCTGAACATCAAGGCTCTGGCTGTGCGCATGCACGCCGAAGGCCCTAAGAAGATGCGCTTGTCAGCAGAAGGTCCATGTGAAGTGACTGCCGCTCAAATCGAAGCCGGTGCAGACATCGAAATCATGAACCCTGATCTGGTTATCTGTACATTGGATAAAGGTGCGAAACTGTCCATGGAAATGACAGTGGATACAGGTAAGGGCTACCGTCCTGCCGCGCAGAACCGTCCTGAAGAAGCCCCTGTTGGCCTTATTCCTGTCGACTCTGTGTTCTCACCAATCCGTAAAGTGACATACGAAGTTGAAGATACTCGTGTCGGTCAGATCACTGACTACGACAAACTGACACTGACATTGCAGACAAACGGCGTAATCGCCCCTGAAGATGCTGTCGCTTTTGCGGCCCGCATCCTGCAAGACCAGTTGCAAGTCTTCGTCAACTTCGACGAGCCTGAAGTGGCAACAGAGAAGGAAGAAGCAGAAGAGCTGCCGTTCAACAAGAACCTGCTCAAGAAAG
>JAESRE010000091.1 GCA_016764775.1 Alphaproteobacteria bacterium | reverse complement strand
CACCGTTGCACACAGCCACCCAGGCGCGATTACGTCGCCGATGGTGGGTACCGCATACCTGCAAGGTGAACCGGGCGCTCCACCATTTGTGAAAAAAGGTGACACAGTGGCCGCCGGCGATACGGTTATGATTATCGAAGCCATGAAGGTCATGAACCCGATCAAGGCTGAAAAAGGCGGAACCGTGACACAAATTCTGGTTGATAACGGACAACCCGTCGAATTCGGCGATGTGTTGATGGTTGTCGAGTAAGATTACATGTTTAAGAAAATCCTGATAGCCAACCGCGGTGAAATTGCTTTACGCGTTATTCGTGCCTGTAAGGAAATGGGCATCGAAAGCGTGGCCGTGCACTCCACAGCCGACGCCAATGCCATGGCCGTTCGCTTGGCCGATGAATCGGTGTGTATCGGGCCTGCACAAAGCCGCGATTCCTATCTGAATATTCCTGCAATCCTCAGTGCTGCTGCTTTGACGGGTGCGGATGCCATCCACCCCGGTTACGGCTTTCTGTCCGAAAACGCGCAATTCGCCCGTATGGTCGAAGAGCACGGTTTTGCCTTTATCGGCCCGACGCCCGAACATATCGAGCAGATGGGTGACAAGGTTACGGCCAAGCAAACTGTTAAAGAGCTGGGCCTGCCTGTTGTTCCGGGTTCGGACGGCGGTGTTGAATCGGCCGAGCAGGGTCTGAAAATCGCCAAGGATATGGGCCTGCCCGTTATTATCAAAGCGGCCAGCGGCGGCGGCGGTAAAGGGATGCAAGTGGTCGAAAGTGAAGACCAGTTTGTCGAACTGTTCAACCGCGCCCGCACGGAAGCCGAAGCGAACTTTGGTGATTCCACTGTCTATATCGAGAAATTCCTTAAGGACCCGAAACATATCGAGATTCAGGTCTTCGGTGACACACATGGTAATGCCATTCATTTGGGCGAACGTGATTGCTCTGTGCAGCGCCGTCACCAGAAGCTGGTCGAAGAGGCCCCTTCTCCCGTCATCACAGATGATCTTCGTCATGAAATCGGTTCACTGGCCGCCAAAACCATCCGCGAGATGGGTTACCGTGGTGCCGGGACAATCGAATTCCTTTATGAAGACGGTAATTTTTACTTCATGGAAATGAACACACGGATTCAGGTGGAACACCCTGTGACCGAAATGATTACCGGTATCGACCTGATCGCCGAACAAATCCGTATTGCCGCAGGCGAAGAATTGTCGATCAAGAAGGACCGTATGCGTCTTCGCGGTCACGCGATTGAGATCCGCATCAATGCCGAAGACCCCGACACTTTCATCCCTTCACCGGGCAAAATTACGCAATTCCACGCACCGGGTGGGTTAGGTGTTCGCTTTGACTCGGCCATTTATGCGGGGTATTCGATTCCTCCATATTACGACTCCATGATCGGCAAGCTGATTGTCCATGGACGTAACCGCGAGGAATGTATTCGCCGCCTGCGCCGCGCTATTCGTGAAACCATTGTCGAGGGCGTAAAAACAACCTTGCCTTTGCATGACTGGATTTTACAGCAGGACGAATTCATTAGCGGTGAATACTCGATCAAGTGGCTCGAAAACCAGCTTAAAGACCGCTAGAACCCTGTCGTAGCCTTTATATTTCGCGGCTTTCATAAATTGTGCAATTTCGCCCTGTTTTCCCTATAATGAGGGTATGCAGCTCGTTTTAACGCCTGAGTTATTGATTGAGGCTTATAAGCAAGGGTTATTTCCCATGGCTTATAACGGTGACAGTCCGTACGTACATTGGATCTGTCCGGACGAGCGTGGCCAGTTGCCGATTTTCGATTTGCACATTTCAAAATCCCTCAAAAAGCTTGTCCGTAAAAATTTAAAACGAGACGCTGCGTTTAATATTACCGTAGACACGGCTTTCGAAGCGGTTATGCGGGAATGTGCCGCTTCGCGACTGGACCGTCCAGAAACATGGATTAACGAGCCGATCATCAAAGCCTATTGCGCTTTGCACGAACGCGGTTACGCGCACAGTGTCGAATGCCGTGATGCTGACGGGAAACTTGTCGGCGGATTATACGGCGTTGCTATTGGCGGGGCGTTTTTCGGCGAGAGTATGTTCAGCCGCGTCAGCAATGCCAGCAAGATCGCGTTGGTTCATTTGTGCGCGCGGTTGTGCAAAGGCGGGTTTAACCTGCTCGACACACAATTCGTCAACGAGCACCTCAAGCAATTCGGCGTGTATGAAGTTTCGCACGGTGCGTATATCGAGCGTTTGCGAACAGCCGTAAAGACAAAAGGCAATTTTGAGCTGGACGGATTGGACGAGGCCGAAATCGTTGAATGGTATTTTAGCGCCCGCAAAGGGCTAGCAGACTAGGCTATTCTTCAAGCTCCGAAGCTTCAGGCACTTCAGTGTCTTCAACAACCCCTTCGCCTTCCTTGATCTCACCTGTTTCCGCTTCTTCGGAAGCTGACTGCTCGTCTTTGCGTTCCAGACAATCCAGAACCCATACATCGTAGATCGGATGGTCCATAGCCGACAGACCGGGCGATGATGCGAACATCCAGCCGCTGAAAATCCATTCAGGCTTGGCTTCCGCATCTTCTTCAGCGGGCGGTGTTTCCCAGATTTGCAGGAAAGCCGCAGATTCAGGTTGTTCAAGTTCGGGGGCCTTGCGGCAGGCCTGTACCTTAATGAATACAGAACCGAATTTGATGGTTTTACCCACTTCGGCTTCGAAGACTTGGGTACGGGCGGTGATTTTATCGAGTGAGCGTAATTGTACAATCGGGTAATCGATTGTTGCGCGTGCCGATGTGTATGACGGCCACAAGAGGACTGCACTGAGGAGAAGTAAGCCTAGATGTAAGCTTGCATTCCGCATCTTACTGGGACGCTCCCTCTTCGGCGTCGCCTTCCCCGCCTTCATCCGATACGCTGAAAATGAACTGCCCCAAAAGCTGTTCGAGGTTTTGCGGGGCTTGCGTGTATTCGATTACGCCGCCATTTTCCAGCACCTCTTCATCCGCACCCGGCTCTAGTGCCAGAAAACGTCCGCCGAGCAAGCTTTCGCTGCTGATCAGTGCGGCTGTGTCCAGCGGCAATTTCACGGATTTATCGACCGTAATATACACACGGGCAAGATAGGTTTCGGGGTCCAGTTCGACGCGGCTGACATTGCCAACTTTGACGCCGCTGATTTGTACATCGTCGCCGGCCTGTAGACCGCCAATACCGGAGAAATGGGCAACCACTTCATAACCGTCACTGACTGCGCCGACGCCCGCTACACGATAGCTGAACATCAAAAACAATGCGGCCACCACAATGACCACAGCCCCCAAAAGTGTTTCGACTACACTACGCTTCATAGATTTTCCCTTATGCTAAACTTATTCAGGCGGTGTCCACGCCTTGTAATCCCCATAGGCCTTATCACGCTTGCCGCCTTCCAACACGTGGCCGGGCGGGCGGTATGCCTGATTGGTCCCTGTCATATTCGGCTTATGCGGCTTTTGCCAAGGGCGGCGGAAACTTTCCTCGTCCTCGCTCGGCACTGCATCTGTCTGGTGATGCAGCCAGCCATGCCATTCCGGCGGCACGTTTGACGCCTCGGGCTCATTCTTGTACATGACCCAGCGGCGCTCACGCTTGTACCCCGGGCGGGGCTTGGCGCGAAAATATGTATTTCCGTATGCGTCTTCGCCGACTTTTTCACCGCCGGACAACAAACCATATACGTTCATGTAAACAGGTGACAAAACACCCAGAAACTTTAACAGGCTCATGCTTATCCTTTACAAATAGCCGATAGAAACTAATATCACGAAAACAACAAAAGGACACCCCTGACTTATGGAACTTGTCGAAAAATTACAAGCTTTAGGCCTCGAATTACCGCAAGCAGCAGCACCCGCCGCGAATTATGTACCGTATGTGGTCAGCGGCAAGCATCTGTTCGTTGCGGGACAGATACCTTTTTTGAACGGTCAAAGCATGCATCTGGGCCGTCTGGGCGAAGATTTAAACGTCGATGACGGTGTGGAAGCCGCCCGTGCGTGCGCCCTGAACATTCTGGCGCAAGCCAATGCCGCCGTGGTCGGTGAATGGACGCAGATCAAAAAGTTGGTCAAGCTCGGCGGTTTTGTGAACTGCACGCCTGACTTTACCGATCATCCCAAAGTGGTGAACGGGGCTTCGGACCTGTTTGTCGAGGTGATGGGCGCGAAAGGCAAACATGCGCGTTTCGCCGTCGGAGCGCCGTCATTGCCGTTAGGTGTTGCTGTCGAGATTGATGCGATTTTCGAACTGGCTTAATACACGCCCGTTCTATTTCACCGGCTCTTCTTCGGTGGCGTCATCTTCTTTGGAGCTTTTGGCCTCGGGCTTTTTAGTGCCCTTCTTGATATCGAAGGTCATCTCGTCGTCTTTCAGGTCGACTTTGACCGTACCGCCACCTTCCAGATCACCGAAGAGGATTTCCTCGGCCAGCGGACGTTTGACCTTTTCCTGAATGATACGGCTTAGCGGGCGCGCACCCATGGCAGGGTCATAGCCCTTCTCGGCCAGATATTTACGCGCGGCCTTCGACAGCACGATCTCGATATTCTTATCCGCTAATTGCCCTTCGAGCTGCGCGACGAATTTATCGACCACTTTCTCAACCGTTTTATGGGAGAGATTCTGGAACGGCACGATGGCATCGAGGCGGTTTCTGAATTCGGGGCTGAATGTTTTGGTGATGGCTTCGTTGTCATCATATGAATCCTGACCGTCACCGACTTCACGACCGAAACCGATCGGCGTTTTGGCCAGATCGGACGCGCCTGCGTTCGTTGTCATGATCAGAATGACATTGCGGAAATCGACAGTCTTGCCGTTATTGTCGGTCAGCTTGCCGTAATCCATGACCTGCAACAGGATGTTGAACAGATCAGGGTGGGCTTTTTCAATCTCATCGAGCAGCAACACACAATGCGGGTGTTGGTCGATTTTATCGGTCAGCAAGCCGCCCTGTTCAAAGCCAACATAGCCCGGCGGTGTACCGATCAGGCGGGAGACGGAATGACGCTCCATATATTCGGACATATCAAAACGGGTCAGCTCGATGCCGAGTGTCTTGGCCAGTTGCCTTGCGACTTCGGTTTTACCGACACCTGTCGGACCGCTAAAGAGGTAAGAACCTATCGGCTTTTCATCTTCGCGCAATCCCGCACGCGCCATCTTGATGGAATCGACGAGGATATCGATCGCTTTATCCTGATCGTAAACCATGGTTTTCAGGTCACGCTCAAGGTTCTGCAGTGATTCACGGTCATCCTTGCTCATGGTGGCGGCAGGGATGCGGGCGATGGCTGCAACGACACCTTCGATGTCATCGCGCTCAATCAGGACTTTACGCTGATCGGCGGGGACCAGCATCTGTGCGGCGCCGACTTCATCGATAATGTCGATCGCTTTATCGGGGAGTTTGCGGTCGCCGATATATTTTGATGAAAGCTCGACAGCGGCCTTGATCGCCTCTTCGGTGTATTCAACGCCGTGATGTTTCTCATAGTACGGTTTCAGGCCCATGAGGATGGCAATCGCGTCCTCGATATTCGGTTCTTCGACATCGATTTTCTGGAAGCGGCGGACAAGCGCGCGGTCCTTCTCGAAGTGGTTGCGGAATTCCTTATACGTCGTGGATCCAATGCATTTTAGGCTGCCGTTTGAAAGTGCAGGTTTCAGCAGATTGGAGGCATCCATCGCGCCGCCGCTTGTGGCGCCCGCGCCGATGATGGTGTGAATTTCATCGATGAACAGCACTGCACCATCAATCTCTTCCAGTTCCTTCAAGACCATTTTCAGACGCTCTTCGAAGTCCCCGCGATACCGCGTTCCGGCCAGCAATGCGCCCATATCGAGCGCGAAGATGGTGGCGTCATGCAGAACTTCAGGCACGTCCTTTTCAACGATGCGTTTGGCCAGACCTTCGGCGATAGCGGTTTTACCGACACCGGGGTCACCGACATACATCGGGTTGTTTTTGGAACGGCGGCATAGGACCTGAATCGTTCTTTCGATTTCCTTGTCACGTCCGATCAACGGATCGATTTTACCGTCGAGCGCTTTTTGATTGAGGTTGACGCAGTAAGCGTCAAGCGCTTCATCGCCTGTCTTGATTTCCTTGACCGCATCTTCGTCGGTGCCGCGCGGGGTCTTGCCCGTATCGCTCTGGCTCGGCACTTTGGCAATGCCGTGGGAAATGTAATTCACCGCATCAAAGCGGGTCATGTCTTGTTCCTGAAGGAAGAAAACCGCATGGCTTTCGCGTTCGGAGAACAGGGCGACCAGCACATTCGCGCCCGTCACTTCTTCGCGTCCGGATGATTGCACATGAATGGCAGCACGTTGCAGAACGCGTTGAAACGCCGTAGTCGGCTTGGATTCTTCGGCTTCGGTATTGATGAGGTAGGTCAGCTCATTCTCGATATATTGCGCCAGCTGATCACGTAAATCGGGCATTGAAATGCCGCAAGAGCGCAAGACCGCCATGGCGTCCTGATCTTCGGTCAGGGCATGAAGCAGGTGTTCCAGCGTTGCGTATTCGTGATGGTACTGGCCGGCAACGGCCAACGCCTTATGAAGTGTTTGTTCGAGATTTCGTGAAAGCATTCTATATCCGCAGTGTTAGGTCCTATTTATAATATAGTTCATTTGCGGCGTTAGAACCAGATGTTAGGCGCTATTCCTTCTCCATTGTGCATTGGAGCGGTTGTTCGTTGGCACGGGCGAAATCCATGACTTGGGCGACCTTGGTTTCGGCGATTTCGTATGTGAACACGCCACAAATGCCGACACCGCGACGGTGCACGTGCAGCATGATGTCGGTCGCTTCCTGACGGTTTTTCGAAAAGAAACGTTCGAGTACATGCACAACAAATTCCATCGGCGTGTAATCGTCATTCAGGAGCAGGACTTTATACATGGCCGGTTTTTTCGTCTTCGGCCGCGTCTTGAGCATCAAGCCCGTATCGTCTTCTTCCTGGGAATCGTTGCCTGCGTCACCAGCATCATCGGCGCCGTCGCCCATATCGCTGTAATCTGGGGGATCGTTCAGAACAGGCGACTGTACGCCATAAAATTCATCGTAGTGCAAAGTCATGATATTTTCATTTTATCATAAAAACCTGAATTGAGAATAGGCCGATACCCGCCAATTTAAAGGCAAGAAAAAACCCGGCAAGGGGATCGCCGGGTTTTGTTCTTTAAAAATGTATTCGCTGAATTAAGCAGCCATCGCTTTGTTGGCTTTTTCCATTGTCTTGTTCAGCTGTGAATTGATTGGCTCGCTTCCTTCGCTCAAAACCTTCACGCTCATTTCAGAAAGCTTTGTCGCACCAGCCATGAATTGGTCGAAGTTGGCTTGTGCAATTTTGTTTTGTGTTTCCGCGAACTCGTTCAGAGTTTTGGAAGACATCAATTGCTTGGCGTACTCAGCCTGCTTTTCAGCAGCGTCTTGAGAAAGGTTAGCTGCAGTTTTAATCAGGTCTTCGAAACCTTTGGCAAAAATTGTGCCTGATTTCACGAATGCTTCGAAACTTTCGCGACCTGCGTCAGCTGCGTCTTGAGCCAGTTGGTCGAATTGGAATGGTGTATTAGTCATTTTCACGATCTCCAAGATTTGAGGTTGAACATTAAAAATTGTACTCGTTGCCGCAGCTTTCGTTGCGGACTTTGGTGCTGCTTTTGCAGCTTTTTTTGTTGCTCCTGTTTTCTTCGGCGCTTTTCTTTTTGCCGTTTTAGCAGGAGTTTTCTTAGCGGCAGTCTTCTTAGCGGGGGCTTTCTTAGCTGCCGTCTTGGTAGTCTTTTTAGTTGTCTTGGCCGCAGTCTTTTTCGGTGCCGGTTTCTTCTTTACCGATTTTTTGGCGGTTGTTTTCTTCGGTGCAGACTTCTTGGCCGCCTTTTTCTTGGCCGGTGCTTTTGCTTCGGCCTTGGCGGGTTCTGCTTTTTCCGCAGTGGTCGGCTCGGCGGCTTTCGTCGCCGGGCGCTTGATGATTTTCTTCTGCAGCGGCTTCTTGGTGGCTTCGTTATTGTTCGCTGCGCTTGATGTTTCAGTCTGTTTAGTATCAGCCATGAAAATATCCTCTTAAAATCAAAGCAGTATGAATTATCATGAAATTATGTATAATTTGTGCACTGCAATATATTCTCACAATATCAAGCGTACGGCTTCTTGTCAATCTTTTTTTGCTGCGGTGCACAAATTCATAACCCGCAGTTTTGCAAGGTTTTTACCGTGCATAAGCCATAATGCTATTGGACAGGGCCAAAAAAAAATATTATCCTGAAAGGAGTATCGTAGTGATAAGCAGCCGTCTTATTTCTTTACATCCCGGTCCTGTACTTTTGACCCTTCGGACACATCTTTTTTAGATAGCGAGACATGACAGAACAGACAACAACAGACCGATTTTCTTCTATTTTTCAATGCGCTATCAAATCTGCGCTCTGTTTTTGTGTCATGGTTTTGTTTTCATACGGTGCTTCAGCGCCAAAACCCGCCAAAGCCGCCGAAAACCCGAAATACGCCTCCATTGTTATGGACGCCGATACGGGGCTGATTCTCCGTCAGCGCTATGCCAATAAGAGCCTTCACCCCGCCTCTCTGACCAAGGTTATGACCCTGCTTTTGACTTTCGAAGCGCTGGAAAGCGGTCAAATGCAGTTAAAAGACCGTATTCGTATCTCGAATCACGCCGCCAGCATGGTTCCCAGTAAACTGGGCTTAAAGCCTGGTTCCAGCATCCGTGTGCAGGATGCGATCTATGCACTGGTTACCAAATCCGCCAATGATGTGGCGGTTGCGTTGGCCGAACATCACGCCGGATCGGAAAGTAATTTTGCCCAGCGCATGACAGCCAAAGCACGCGCAATCGGCATGTCACGCACCACATTCAGAAACGCGTCGGGTCTGCATGATCCGCGACAAGTCACAACCGCACGCGACATGGCCAAGATGGCCCGCTACGTGATCAACGTGCACCCGACCTATTACCGTTATTTTTCCCGCAAGAACTTCACATATGCCGGTCAGACATACCGAAACCACAACCGTTTGATGGATACCTATCCCGGTATGGACGGCATGAAGACAGGATATATCAATGCATCGGGCTTTAACCTGATTGCTTCGGCCGTGCGCGGTGACAAGCGCATCATCGGTGTTGTCTTCGGCGGGCGCAGTTCAAGGTCCCGTAATGCGCACATGAAGGATATTCTTGATGAGGGATTCTCCAAGATCAAAAACATCCG
>JAESRE010000090.1 GCA_016764775.1 Alphaproteobacteria bacterium | reverse complement strand
TGAAGGCATGTCCGTGTTCTATGCCGTGCGCAAAATGGCACAATTCAAGGATAAGGAAATCGTCATCGTTGGCGGCGGCGACTCAGCCCTCGACTGGACCCTGAACCTGCAACCCGTTGCCAAAAAGGTCACACTCATCCACCGCCGCGATAAATTCCGCGCCCATGTCGACAGCGTGAACAAGATGAAAGCCTTGGAAGCCGAAGGCAAAATCGACTTCCAGATCGGACAGGTCAAGGAACTGCACGGTGCCAACGGTCACCTGAATAAAATCACTATTCAAGACGGCGACAAAAACCTTAAAGACATCGAATGTGACACGTTGCTGCCGTTCTTCGGCCTAACCATGAAACTCGGCCCTATCGCCGAATTCGGCCTGAACCTGCACGAAAACCTTATCCCCGTGGATACGGAGAAATTCGAAACCTCCGAACCCGGCATCTTTGCCGTCGGCGACATCAATTACTACCCCGGCAAGCTGAAACTCATCCTCAGCGGCTTCCACGAAGCAGCCCTGATGTCACGCCAGGCCTTCCGTTACATCCACCCTGACGCGAAGCTGAAGTTTGAATACACGACTTCAAGCTCCTCTCTTCAGGAAAAACTGGACGTTAACGACGCCAAAACCGACAAGAAGTCCGCCTAATTAAATTTGACATAAAACAAAAACCTCCTTAAAAGGCGCTATGGATTATAGCCGCTTCAGCGAGGACGTTTTTATCCCGAATACCAAGGGATTACCGATGCATCTGCGCATCACGACCCCGCACGGCTGGGAAAACGGACGCATGCGCAGCGCCTTCATACAGCATGGCCGCTCCGGCTCCATTGATTACCCGCACAACAAAGTGCTCGAAAGCGCCTATCTGGATCGCGGGTACCGCACCGTTATGATCAACAGCACGAACAGCCAGAACAACCTCAGCGCAGGCGTTCTGGAAGACTTCACCATCCCCCGTCACGTCCGCGACATGCACGACGCCGTTATGTGGGGGCAATCGACAGGTATCACCCCGAATGCATTTGCACTGGCCGGACACAGTATGGGTGCATACTCCGCCCTTGATCTGGCTGCGGACGAATTCCGTGATAACGAAAACCTCTTACACGTCCTCGGTGCCGCACCTGTCACAGACGGAGAACGACAAGTCGAAGCAAGGAAAAGAAACCACCCTGACGCCTATAAAGACTGGCAAACCAAAGGCTATATGGTCGAACCGTCCGATGACGGCGTTATCGAAGCCACATTGTCGTGGGAAAGCTTTCAGGCATGTCGGAATTCGAAAATTGATTTGGGCCAAATCCACGTCCCCGTCGCGCTCATCGCCGGTGAGCATGACACATGGGTCCCGCTTGATGATGTAAACGCCGCTGCACAACAAATCCCCCGCGCCGCCGTATCAATCGCCAAAGACGCCACCCACACCTTCGCAGGAAAAACGGCTGCACTTCGTACAGCCGTTGATCAAACTTTAGAATGGTTGGAAACCCTCGACGCGGCTTAACGCGCCGTTGCTTTCTACATATCCAGCCCGTCGAATAAGGCTGTAGAGATATAACGTTCGGCAATGGAGCAACCGATTGTAACGATCGTTTTGCCCGCGTTTTCCTCGGCTTCGGCAATCTTCTTCGCCGCCGCGATATTCGCACCTGTCGAAATGCCGCATGGAATACCTTCCAGACGGGAGACTTCACGCGCTGTTTCAAAGGCGGTGTTGCTGTCGATTGTGATCACACCGTCGACCAGTGTTTTGTCGAAGTTGCCCGGAATAAAGCCGGCACCAATCCCTTGAATTTTGTGAGGACCCGGCTCGCCACCTGAAATAACGGAGCTTTCCTGCGGCTCGACGGCAATCGCCTTAAACTCGGGGTTCTTCTGCTTCAATACACGGCTCACGCCTGTGATCGTACCGCCCGTACCGACACCGGAGACAAGAAAGTCTACTTTGCCGCCTGTATCATTCCAGATTTCAACGGCTGTTGTTTCGCTGTGAATTTGCGGGTTGGCAGGATTATCAAACTGGCTTGGCATAAAGGAATGCTCGTTTTCCTTCATCAAAGCTTCAGCACGCTCGATAGCACCTTTCATACCGTTTTCGGCAGGTGTCAGAACCAGTTCCGCACCAAACAGACGCAACATCTTGCGGCGCTCCAGTGACATGCTCTCGGGCATAGTCAAAATCAAACGGTAACCTTTGGACGCTGCGATGAAGGAAAGACCGATACCTGTATTTCCTGATGTCGGCTCGATCAACACCGTCTTACCCGGTGTAATCTGGCCTGCACGCTCGGCGGCCTCGATCATGCCGTATGCAATGCGGTCCTTAACGGACGATACAGGGTTAAAGAATTCCAGCTTCACAAGGATATCGGCTTTCAAACCATACTTGTCCTTGTATCTCGGCATACGAACCAACGGCGTATTGCCGATTGTGTCCAGAATGCTGTCATAAACCTTACCGCGTGATTCAGGATTGTCCTTCAATGCGCCTTCAATTGGCGGAAACTCGCGCTTTGTCTCCTGAGCTTTGCCTTCTTCCTCTTCGGGTTTTTCGGCCGGCTGTCCGGGTGCTGAATTCATGTTTGGATCTCCTTTATTAAATCTACGTTACTCTACACTGTTTGAACCCGTTCGTGAACGTTAATCCCCTTCACCGGGCTCCGCGCTGAAATGCTCTTCGAATTTATTCGGAACGTCTTTCATTTCCTCGGCTTCCGCCATCGGCGGGCGTGTCTCCGTAATGTTCGGCCATTTCTCGGAATACTCGCGGTTGAGCTCCAACCACTTCTCCGCCTCTGCATCAGAATCGGGCAGAATGGCGTCAATCGGACACTCAGGCTCGCACACACCGCAATCGATACATTCATCAGGGCTGATCACCAGCATGTTTTCACCTTCGTAAAAACAGTCCACCGGGCACACCTCAACACAATCTGTATATTTGCATTTAATGCATATATCTGTGACCACAAAGGTCATACCAACCCTCCTTTTAGGATATTATGTCAGCCTCGAAAGATAAGCCCTGACACACGCTTGCGCAAGTCATTTACTCACACAAAATGTCTCATTTAGGCCAAAGATCAAATAGTAATTCACAGCTTTTCAGGTAGACTGGAATACATGTACGGAACTATTCGCCACGCCTTTAATTATACACTTTTGGTTTGCACACTCCTCACCGTTTCGGCGTGCGGGTCATCGCAACATGAGCCGACAACAAGTGCTCTACTGCCCATGCATTCCGAACCGACAGATCCGGAAGATGAGATTCTTGTCGCTGCCGTACGACACTTTTTGGAAAACACCGAAGCCCCTGTTGCATCGCGCTATGAATTCGAACGCGTGGATTTGAACAATGACGGCCGCCGTGAAGGGCTGGTCCTGTTCGAAACGCCATATGGCTATTGGTGTGGTACACATGGCTGCACCATGCTGGTTTTCGAAGCCCATAACGACGGCTTCTCACTCGTTAACGACATCCAGCCTGTCCGTGAACCGCTCTTCGTCAGCTACGAAGAAAGCAACGGCTGGAAA
This sequence comes from Alphaproteobacteria bacterium, assembly GCA_016764775.1. Lineage (GTDB taxonomy): Bacteria > Pseudomonadota > Alphaproteobacteria > Micavibrionales > Micavibrionaceae > TMED27. Next base: position 5,782 of record JAESRE010000090.1, on the reverse strand, counting down.
AGCATCGTCCACCGCGTAGCCGGACGCCAGTCCCGCGCCAAATATGTGTCTATGGAATATGACGGGCGTCATTACCCGTCCGACCCGTCAAGATTGCCACCGTCGGTATACGCCGGTCGAGCAGCTTACCAGCCGATCTTCTATAATTAACTGCTTTTTTTATCGTCGAGCTTTTGAACAAAAGCATTGCGGAAGGAATATATCCGGTCCTGAAAGCTTTTCGGGGAAACGCCGCGGCTAAAGGCACTCGCGCCATCTGTTTCACTACCAATATCACCATCATCCAGTGACAAAGTAACGCTCCCGATCAGAGAATCCACATCTGTGGTTTTCACATGCAACTCTTTCAGGCGCAGCATAATCTCCTGCTCCTCGGCACCGTAATCACCATCGATATGAACCAGCTCATGCGCGAATTTAAAAAACGCAGCCTGATCTTTCTGCTCGGTGATTTTTCTGAACATTCTTTCGATGTCTTGCGGATTCTTGGCATCCTCATGAAGCTGATCGCGCTGTTCGTCGGAAAACTGGATATCCGCCAACGCCGTCGCCATAAAACGGACCTCTTCATCCGTAACCACATGGTCGGCATGGGCCACAGCGAACAATGTCCGCCACATGTATAACTCACTTTCAGAAACTCCATTACCCATTGGAATACCCTTCCTCTTCTTCGTAGAATGCGATCATTTGATAAATAATATGTTTCATCATCTCTTCTTCGCAAGAGGTTGCTTTTTCCTCCAGCGGCAAATCGGGCTTGCGGTTCATCCAACGCAAATCCCGTTCATATTCATGCACTTCGTCACCAAGATCGGTTTTAATGGCTTCGATAATCGCCATCTCGTTTTCATGCAAAAACCCGTCACACCAGATCATGATGCGGGCCAGCCTGAAAAACTGTGCGCGGTGATGCGGCAAATCGATCGCACGGAATAAATTCAGGGTATTCCCCGCACGCGTCATATCATCCGTAATTTCCGTACGCTGCTCGTCTGTGAAGCTGAAGATATTCATCACTTCCTCAACCAGCTCACGCTCGGAATCGGCAACCTCGCCGTCCACATGCGCGAGCGAGAACACCGCCCGCCATAAGGCAAACATATGCTCATCGGGAGGCTGCGATGCCTGGTATTCAATTTGGCCGAGAAGATCTTCCATTGCATGTATTGAAGCGTGTTCGCGGGTTTCTGGCAAGCCCTTACTTTAAAAGAAGAAAAATGTTCTTGATTTGTTCCGTTTTTATGATACCCTGAAAGCATCATTTCAAAAAAAAGGAAACGGGATGAAACGCGAAACGAGTCTTAAATGGCTTTTTGTGGATCTCAACAGCTACTTTGCTTCTGTCGAGCAAAACGAAAACCCGTCTTTACGCGGTAAACCGGTGGCTGTCGTGCCCATGCCGACCGAGCACACATGCGCCATCGCCGCGTCATACGAAGCCAAAGCGTACGGTGTCAAAACGGGAACCATCATCCGCGATGCACGCAATATGTGCCCCAACCTGATCTGCGTGCCCGCACGGCATGACGTCTATGTCCGTTACCACAATCGTATTCTGGAAGAATTCATCAAACACGCCCCGATCAACAAGGTCTGGTCTATTGATGAATGGTCCTGCCGCATCCCGCCCGACAAACGCACAGTAGAAGACATCATGCAGATGTCGGATAAAATCAAACGCGGAATCTGGGACAATATCGGCCCGTCGATCAACTGCTCCATCGGCGTTGCGCCGAACTCCCTCCTCGCGAAAATCGCGGGCGACATGCAAAAACCCGACGGTCTGACCATCCTGCGGCCACAGGACTTACCGGGCCGCCTGCTCGACCTCAAACTCACCGACCTGCCCGGCATCGGTGCCAACATGGAGCGGCGATTGAACCGCGCCCGCATCTATACGGTGGAAGATTTCTGGAACACCTCCCCCAAACATGCCCGCCGCATCTGGGGCAGCGTGCAGGGTGAACGTTTCTGGTACTGGCTGCACGGCTATGACTTCGAACAACCCGACACACAGCGCAATGTCATGATCGGCCACTCCCGCGTCCTCGACCCGAACTTGCGCGCCCCCGAAAAAACACGGCTGATGGCACGCCGCCTGCTAACGAAAGCCACATACCGCCTGCGCCGAAAGGAATACTACGCCTCCACCCTCTCCCTTGGTGTGCGCACAACAACGGGCGAACGCTGGCGACGGGAAATCCACCTCGCCACCCCCGCGCAAGACCCTTTCACCTTCATGCAGCATCTGGACACGCTCTGGCGCGATATGATGGGCGAGATGTGCGGCTACACCGCACCGACCTTCAAAAAAGTTTCGGTCACGCTGACGGGCCTGCGGCATAAAAACGAAATTACGGGTGACCTGCTCGATGAACGGTTTCAGGAAAACATGGAAAGCCTGAAAAAGCGCGAGGCTTTGGCCGACGCACTCGACTCATTACAAAACAAATATCAAAAGGAAACCGTATATGTGGGGACGACACCGGAAACCATATCCGGCTATGTCGGTACGAAAATCGCATTCTCCCGCGTACCGGAAGAAGAAGAGTTCTGGAATTAACCAGAGACACAAAAAAAGGGGTCACAAAAAAACAAAGCAAAGAGATTTGAGTCGAAAGCGCATCATTTTGAGAACCGAAGCACAGCGTATTGAGTGATACGAGAGCATCGGAAGCGCAAAAATGATGCGCTTGCAGACCAAATATCGAAGCTTAATTCCCGCTCACAACGCGATCATTTAGAGGCTGGATCGGACGTGCATTCACGGGGAACAACGCCTGAAACGCTTTCAACTGAATCTCGGAAAGCTCCATCGTGTCTTTCATGACAAACCACTCCACACCTTCTGTACATGGCGGCGTCGTTAATGACCCTGTGTAGTGGTAATGGCTCAAATCCTCCGGCATCAATGCGGCCGCATTAATCTTCACACTATCGACCTCTTTGGTCTCGCCCGCTGTAATCGGTGCATTCTGCCACACACCTTCAATCACGGGGTTATGCGCACCCAACTTCATCATAACGGACACAATGCCCACGGCACCGCTTTCGGTTTGGTGCACAAATTGCGCTTCCATCGGATACGGTGCCCCGTCGAGATAATGCTCGCTCGGTGTGTGGAACGTCAGCTTCATCAAATTATATTGCTGTCCGTTATTGGTGAAATAGCTGCCTTCATCAAAGTTCACTTCAATCGTTTTACCGTTGTTGTAAACAGCCAGACCGGAATCCACATACCCCGGCTCGATCGGAGCCATATTGGTTTCCTGCAAATATTCGGAGATATTGATCGGTGACTGGGCCTGACCGCTCGCACACGCATCATAAGAGGAATTCAGCGTCCCCCAATATGCTGCAGCCCCTGCTCCTGTATAGCCCCACGAAGATGAAGGCGCAGTTTCCTGTAATTCGACCTCGGCATCCTGCGCATAGGCGGACACACCGAAACCCAGAACCATGGCTGTGCTGATCAGCAAAAATCTTTTCATAGCAATCCCCGAAATTTTGTGTAACTGGCCATGAGTGTACTAGCAGACCACTTAAAATAAAAGGGGCAACTTCATGTTTTGTTTGCGAAAATCAGGTGAATTTGTTACATCTCGCGCCACTATGGATAAGAACGTAATTCACATCGTAGGCGCAGGCCTCGCAGGATCGGAAGCCGCATGGCAAGCCGCCAATATGGGCGTGCAAGTCGTGCTGCACGAAATGCGCCCCGAAGTCGAAACCCCCGCGCACTCCACGGGCAACGCGGCGGAGCTTGTCTGCTCCAACTCTTTCCGCTCCGACGACGCGGAATATAACGCTGTCGGCCTGCTACATGCCGAGATGCGCGCTATGAATTCCATCATCATGAGCGAAGGCGACAAAGCCGCTGTCCCTGCGGGTGGCGCACTCGCCGTGGACCGCGACATCTTCTCCGAAGGCGTAACCAAAGCGTTGAGCGAGCACCCGAACATCACCATCGAAACGGGTGAGATCGCGGGCATCCCTCCGCAAGAATGGGAAAACGTCATCATCGCGACCGGCCCACTGACCAGCGACGCGCTGGCCAAAGACATCGCCGAACTAACGGGCGAAGGCGAACTGGCCTTCTTTGATGCCATCGCACCGATCGTGCATACAGACAGCATCGACATGAACATCGCGTGGTTCCAGTCCCGCTACGACAAACCCGGCCCCGCGGGCAGCGGTAAGGACTACATCAACTGCCCGATGACAAAGGAGCAGTACGAAACCTTCATCAACGAATTGCTGAACGCCGAATACGGCCTGTTCAAGGAATGGGAACTCCCCTCTGGCTCTAAATCACTGGCGGAACAAGAAGAAGACACGCCTTACTTTGACGGCTGTATGCCGATCGAGGTCATGGCCTCCCGCGGGCCCGAGACATTGCGCTTCGGCCCCATGAAACCTGTAGGGCTCACTAATCCAAACGCGGAAGAACAACCTTATGCGGTCGTGCAACTCCGCCAAGATAACGCGCTGGGCACGCTCTACAACATGGTCGGTTTTCAAACCAAAATGAAATGGGGTGAACAAACCCGCGTCTTCCGCATGATACCGGGACTGGAGAACGCGGAATTCGCCCGCCTCGGCGGCCTGCACCGCAACACCTTTATCAATTCCCCGAAATTGCTGGACGGCCAGCTCCGCCTGAAAGCGCAACCGCGTTTAAGATTTGCGGGTCAGATCACGGGCTGCGAAGGCTATGTCGAAAGCGCCTCTGTCGGCTTAATTGCGGGGCGCATGGCCGCCAGCGAGCTGTTGGGCCTAAACTTTGAAATGCCACCCGTCACAACCGCCCACGGCGCATTGATCAACCACATCACGGGCGGCGCGGACTCCGAAACCTTCCAACCGATGAATGTGAATTTCGGCCTCTTTCCCCTGCCCGAAAACCCGTTTCAGATCATGCCGAACGGCAAGCGCAAAAAGCTCAAAGGCAAAGACCGCAAGAAATGCTACACCGCCCGCGCGATGCAGGACCTGCATGAATGGCTGTCAAAAGATCAGGAAAAAGCGGCTTAAACACGCCGCTTTTCTTAGGATAAATTATCACGCTTCTTTTATCTCTAGGCTGCTCTTCGTCGTCTATTGGAGCGTCTGCGGTTGTTTGGCTTTTTCTTAGGTTTTTGCTTTTTGAACTGTTCGTCATTCGCAGCTTCAGGATTAAGCAACCGTTCAATCGCGTTCCATTTGCGGCCATCTTGATTGGAAACAAAACTGATAGCTGATCCCTTGGACCCCGCTCTAGCCGTTCTTCCCATACGATGGATGTAATCCTCGGCAACCTGCGGGAGGTCATAGTTCACAACATGCTCGATGTGAGGCACATCCAGACCGCGCGCGGCGATGTCTGTGGCAATCAGAACTCTGAAGTTCATGTTTCTGAAATTCTGCATGACCTTATCGCGTTTATTCTGACGAAGGTCCCCATGCAGTGCTTCGGACGTAAAGCCATCTTGTCTTAGCTTTTTAGCCATTTTATCTGCTCCGTATTTGGTTTTTACAAACACGATGACAGAGCCCGAGCGGTCGTGCAGTTGGCACATAAGTTCTTGGTATTTTTTGTCCTGTTCAATACGGACAACATCTTGCTCGATATTCTTGGCAATCACATTGACTTCCCCGACGGATATCCGTTTCGGGTCGCGCATGTATTTTTCGGAAAGCTTGAGGATGTTTTTCGGCAGGGTTGCGGAAAACATTAAGGTCTGACGCTTTTTGGGCAAATGTTTAAAGATTTTCTCGAGCTGGACAGTAAAGCCCATAT
>JAESRE010000089.1 GCA_016764775.1 Alphaproteobacteria bacterium | reverse complement strand
AGGCGATTTTGCAGCAATGCGGGATAGTCGTAAATCATACCGATATTGTCGGGCATGACCTCGGCGGCCTGTTGCCAATCACCGACGTCGGCGAGCACATATGCCCGCCATAGCTGCACCTCTTCAAAAGGCTGTAACAACTCACGGGAGAGGTGCCCATACGCATCTTCGTTATGATAGGACAGCGCCGCCGCCGCGCCATAGATAGCGGCGAATTCAGGGTTTTGCCAAAGATCGGGACGTGCAGATACCGCATAGTCGAGCGCACCCAAAGCTTCAGGGCCCATGGCATTGGCGACATACATCTGTCCCAATGTCAGCAGGCTTTCCGCTTGCGATTGTTCAGCCTGGGCTTTCAAATCGCTGAGAATTACGCGCTTGTTTTCATCTGTTGCATTCACGCCGCCCAAGCGCCACGCTTTGAAATCAAAGACTCGTTGGGCGTTGCTTGGCCTTCTTTGGCCTTCATTCACAGAATCCGAAACATCGGTAAGAGACTTGAGAAGGTCATCATCCACAACACTCAAACCGTCCTTACGGCTAATCTCGACCCCGCCGCGTACCAGCTGGACCTTTAAGTCGGAAACTTTGGGAATGACCGCCAAACCTACAGAGGTTTCAAGCACGGAAAAATCTACAAACTCGCGCGCAGGTCCGGCGAAGTTTGCCGCCTCGTCAACCGTCACGACCTTAATGTCCTGTCCCGTTACAGGATCAGTGAAATCAAGAACATTACGTGCGCCTTTCATCGGCCAAAGCACTTTACCGCTGCGGGTTTCGGTACGGGTTACGTCCTTGCGCAACGGGGATGTCGGCTGATCGGTTTTCAACACTTCAGGCCCGACAACAACGCGCCAGAGAATACCGCCGCCCTGCCCCTTGATATCGACATCCTCGGCAGGGTCGCGCATAACATAGGCAATGCCTTTGGCACTCTCGATTTCCTGTACAGGTTTCAATGCATTTGTGAGCGGCCCGTTAATTTGCGGACGGATCAGCAAATTTGTTTTGTCATTCACAATCCATATGCGCCCCGCATGGCGAAAGGCCGCCAGTCCAAAATTATCCGTTGATGAGATGGTAATGAACGAGTCGGGCGCACGCGCCTTGATCTTGACCTCCTGAACCTCCGCAACAGGCGCGTTCTCTATAACGGCCGCCTCTTCTTTCGGCAGTTTCTCAACCAATTCGTTCACAGCCTCTTCGGTTGTCGGCATTTTTTCCGGTTCCGGTGCGGTCAATTCGGCTTGTGTGGGGGGCTGCTGCTCTTCGTCCTGTTCGGTTACCTCTGGCTCGGGCTCGGGCTGTGGTTCTGGTTGGGCTTGCGGTTCAGGCGCAGATGTGTCAAATCCACCAACATCAACAGCACCGAAATCCTGCGGCCCCGACGACGGGTTATAAACATCGACAACGATTTTTGTACCCGCACGTAAATCACGGATACGGCTGTCCGCCGGCACACCAACCTTCACTGTCAAAGGTGAGGTTGAAACAAGTTCGAAGGAACGGATATTCGCCAGCGATCCGGCCAATGATGTCTGAACGTTCAATTCTGCATCTTTTTCAAACGTCACTGTCACGGTGTCATCGCGTTCTCTGGATACGGTGTAACCGATGCTTTGCGTCCAATCGAAAACAAGCCGCGTGTAGTCGTCATGCTTACCTGTGCGCATGGCAACAGTCTCCGCAAAGGCTTGCGCGGACATAACCAACAACACACAAATGCTCAACAGGATTTTAAAACGCTTCAGCATATATAAACCGTGCCATAGAGGCGGTAAAAGGACAATAAGCCTCGTATAAAATCAGTAAGTTACACAGAGACTTAAGGCTGTTCGATATCAAGCAGGTTACGACGGCTACCGTCATCCTGCATCACAACAATATCAACGCGACGCGCAAAAGACAGACGCTCTTCTTCGTCCATATCTTTCGGCAAATCTTCGTAACGGGCACTGGCCAGACCGCGGACAATCATATCACGCTCATACCCCGCATTCCGCAGAATAGCGGCGACACTCCCCGCCCGGGCGAGTGACAGCTCCCAGTTCGATGCGAATTCGCCGCCGGATTCACGGATGGGGCGCGGGTCGGTGTGACCTATAATTTCAATGCGGTTACGGATGCGGGTCATGGTATTGCCGAGCGTAAACAATGCCTGCTTGCCCTGATCAGATACTTCCGCCTGCCCCGACTCAAACAACAACTCCGTGGGTACGGAGACGATCAAATGATCTTTCTGCGGGATCAGCACAATGTTTTGAAGGTTCTCATCATTATCTATGTTGTTGGATATGACCTTAACCAGATAGGTCAGCGGCAAAGCGTTGGTAAAATCGACTTTCTCGATATTTATAGTTTCCTGCTTTCCGCGATTCCATCTTTCGGCGAATGTAGGACTGAATTGTTTAGTAAACCCTGCCGTGACCTCTTCCCATTCCTCTTCGGTCGGCACGCTCATGGAATAGAGCAATACAAAGAATGTCAGCATCAACGCCATGATGTCGGTGAAGGTAATCAACCATAGCGAAGAGCCCGCCTCGTCAGCCGGATTCACGCGTCCTTTACGCAACTCCATATACATTTTGTCTTCCTGATTATCGGAAGCCTTAGCATTCTTGTTGGCTTGTGAATTCGCAGTCATGGCGCCGCATCCTCCACATTATCCTCTTGGGAATTCTCTTGCGCCTCTTCTTGGGCTTCATCTTCAGCGACCTGAGACAGCGTTCGGGCCTCTAGCGGATTGAATGGTTGATAGCGTCTAAAAACCAGATTGACGACCCCCGCTTCGCCGCGCTGTATACCCGATGAGATTTGATGCGTGGGCAAGCCAGCTTGCGTGATCAGACGCGCAATCGATGAGATATCATTGTTGTGGGCTGTGAATTTTTCAGGTGCCGAAGCAACCAATACCGCAGGCTCTTCCTCGATATTGAGGATCATATCCATTTTGTAGGAAACGCCACCCTGTGTTTCCAGCAAGGACACCAACAGCGGCAGCATATTGTAGGTTTGTGCGCCATCCAGCGGATTGGTCTTTGGCCGTGGCACATCCGACAAAGAAACCTCAATCGCTTCACGGAACTCTTCAAACGGCATGCGGATATACATGATTGTGCCCAAGCGGTTCTGGCGCGTTTCGGCGGATGTTATTTGAGATCGGAACAACTCCTCGACCTGATCGAGCGTGCTTCCTTCATTCATTGCCACGGTTTGCTGCAGCATCGGGCCGGGCGGAAGAAGATCGACAGGTTCGCGGTTCGAGAACGCGACCAAAAGACTGTTGAGTACAGGTCTGGATTTTGTGTCTTCAAAAGATGATATCGAGTTTAAAATAATGAAAAACGCCAACAACATTATGAAGAGCGAAAGACCAAGGAATTGGTTTGCCATATTTGTCATTATAATCCCCGAACCACGGTTTTGACAAAGTTTTTGCGGCGCAAATACCGCTTTTTTCGTCAATACCTTATAGTATGCCCGATTTCAGGGCATATTCAAAACCCAAAGGCTTCCAGTTACTTAAGGGACGACCAGTGATGACGGGGGTTTAATTGCTTTGCGGAAAGTCGGGGAGCTGCTTTTCCTGCGCGAGGAGAATTGTCACGGTTCGCGCACGTTCCGGATCCATATTAGCAAGGATAGGAGAAAGACGACGTTCCGACATACGTGAAAGAACAGCGGTTAAGACATCCAGATCCAGCGTGTCAAAAATGCGTGCCGCTTCTTTGGGCTTCATGCCTTCATAAATTTTTACGAGACTTTTGATACGGGCTTCTTCCTCTTCGGATTGTTGAACCAGCAGCCCTTCAATCTCACTGCGCAGGTTTGTCATTTCCTCGAATTTACGCTCGAGTTCCTGTTCAGCAGCACGCAGCAAGGCTTCACGCGTAGCCAGCTCACGTTCACGTTGATCCAGCTCTTTACGACGTTCGGCCATGTCTTCCAGAACATCCCGTGTAGCTTGAGAAAAGCCTGAGCCGTCATAAACGGGGTCGCGCCACTCGTCCGGTTGGTAATTGTTTTCAAATTCAGGTTCTTCAACCACATCAACTTCTTCTGTGGCTTCGCCGTCTTCAGCCTCGGGATTCTCCTCCTCTTCGGGGGATGTGTCCGCCATAGCCATCTCTTGCATCGGATCGTCCAGCAATCCGGTGTCGGGCATAGCTTCTTCTTCGGCAAAGGCCGAACCGCTCAAGGAAGAAACGCCGGACGCAAAATCAACAAGGCGGACGGTAAACGCCAGCATCGCCACAGCGACTAACAAAAACAGAATACGGATTTTGGATAAAAATTTCACAGGTCTAACGTCCTCCCCGACCTTGTTTCTGACCTTGCAAAGCTTCAATCAGTTCGCGCTCGGCACGGCTGAGGTCGGCATCTTCGTCAAGGTCTTCATCGTCTTCAAAGTCGCGGTCCTGAATAAAGAATGACGGCGGTTCGATAACGTCGCTTCCACCGGACGGTTCTTCATCATCATCGTCATCGAATCTGTCTTCGTCGTATGATGCCGTCGGTACCGAACGCGCGTTAGACGCTGTTTTTTCAAGACGATTGGCCAAACTGTTGCTGGTTTCGTTGATGATCTTCAATTCTTCGGCCATCTTTTGCGATTCATGCAAAACATCATCAAGGTTGTCGGCAGCAATGTGACTTGCGGCCTTCAAACCATCAATCGCGGTCTGCGCGTCATCAATGTTTTTTACCAGTTCGTTGATCATCGCCTTCATTTCTTCACGCTGTCTTTTGAAATTGTTCAGGCTGCGCGAGAGATTAAAGGCATAGTAAATCGTGCCCACCAGTGCGACCAGTATCACAAAATCAAGTATCAAACTCAGTAACTCAGCAGTCATAGCGTGTATCCTTTATTGGTCATCATCTTCTTCGGGTTCGATATAATTTTCGATCCGAACGGCGATGTGTTCCTGTTTCTGGCCCACGGGTCCCTTAAACATCGGGAAGTGGCCGCACCGTAATTCGAGGTCATCCTCGGTGCGCGTCTGGAACATAATGCGTGTTCCCACTTTCCAGTTCAGCATTTCACCAAGCGGCAATATTTGCTCACCCAGAATGGCTTGCAGCTGAATATCGGTTTTGTGCAGTTCCTGCGTCAGGTGGCTTTCCCAGATCGAGTCACGTCCGAACTTCTCACCCATGAACATCTGCAAGAGCAATTCACGGATCGGTTCGAGTGTCGCATACGGGATTAGCACCTCAACGCGACCGCCACGGTCACCCATGTCCACGCGCAGGCGGGCAAGCACACAGGCATTGTTGCTTTGTGTAATCGTCGCAAAGCGCGGGTTGGTTTCCATACGGTCGAGCGTAAAACTTACGGGAGACAGAGGGTCGAACGCGGATGAAAGATCACCGAGTGTGACCTGCACCATTTTCTCAACCAGCTTGGTTTCAATTGTCGTATACGGGCGGCCCTCCACACGTATTGCAGGCGTCCCTTTACGGCCACCGAGCAATACATCCACGATAGAATAAATCAGCGCGGAGTCCGTTACGAGCAAACCGTTATTGTCCCACTCTTCCGCCTTGAACACGGAGAGCATTGCGGGCAGCGGGATAGAATTCATGTAATCACCGAAACGCACAGTCGAAACCTGATCGAGGGAGACTTCGACGTTATCAGATGTCAGGTTCCGCAAGGATGTCGACATAAGACGCACCAGACGGTCGAACACAATGTCGAGCATCGGCAGGCGTTCGTAATTCACCATCGCAGAATTGACCAGCGCCATAACACCGGACGTTTCCGGTCCCATCATGCTGTCGTCGTCAAAGCCGAGAAGTGAATCAATCTCATCCTGATTGAGGATACGGGTACCCGTGCCGTCTTCATCCATGCCGTCGAATGCAGGCACAGCATCACCGCCGCCGCCTTCGGCGTCGTCTGCCATGTTGTCCCATTCTTCCATCATGGCCTGATCTTCATCGCTCGTTTGTTCGAGCTCGTCGGTAGGCGTATCACTCATGGTTTATCTTTATTCGTTTTCCAATCTGGTCTGCGCTTATTTTTGCAAGAAGCGTACCTGTTTTTTAAGTATAGCATTATTGGATGAGAATTTCCTGAAACAGAACGTCTTTTACCTTTGTCGGGGCTGCGGCCTGATTTACGCGCCATAACAATTCAGTCTGGAGACGGTAAATACCTGAAGAACCTCGCAAATCCCGAACACGCAATTCCCGTAAATAGGTTTGAAACTGGTCAATTACACGCGGAATAATCGCTTCTACGGCTGCGCGGTCTTCCGCAGAGTTTAATTCAAGCTGGACTGTCAGACGCAAATAACGTGGTGTACCGTCTTCGGTACTCAGGTTCACAGTAATCGTCGGTATCTCCAGAAAATTCCCGCCACCATGGCCGTCACCGTGCCCATCGCCGTGATCGTCCATGGCATGCAATTCATCGGCTTCCGAAACCCCATGGTCACTTTTGCCCAGAAGACCATCGAGCATTCCCGTGAAGTAAAGCCCGCCGGCAACAGCCAGAAGCAATACGAGAACCCCACCGATAATCAGCGGCAACTTGCCACCGCCCTCGGCTTCTTCAAGATCCTCCATCATGCCTTCAGTCGCATCCGGGTCCTGATCCTGTTCTTCACTCATATCGGTTTCATCGGCCATAACGATCTCTTTTTATTCTTTGATTCAACATTACAAATATAGATCAATTACATGGCATCGTCTAACCTCCATCAACATCCAATCCTTTCTATGCACATGCTGTCCCCGCGTGTCTGTGGATAAATGAAGGGCAAAAATTTCCGTAAACTCGGAGCGAATTTTCGCATCCAGCCCCGCCCGGCACAAAATGCGCACTAGACACAAGACACCCAACCCCCTGAAATATATCGATTTTTGATTCTGGCACGCCACGTGCAATGACTTTGCCTGAGATAAACCGCGCAAATTTTGCCCGTCACGGTGAACAAGCATGAATATGCAAGCGCAAAGACAAAAAGGTAAGGACTCGAAAGTAAGGTAAACCAACGATGGAAAATAGTATTTATCTGGCACTGTCCCGCCAAATGGCCCTCAAGACCAATATGGACATGATTGCCAACAACATTGCCAACGCGAACACATCCGGATATCGCGCACAGAACCTGATGTTTCAGGAATATCTGTCCGAGCAGGACGTCGACACAATCGACAAGGAAGCGGATGACGATCTTTCATTCGTATACAACAGCGGGCAATACCAGAATGAAACCCAAGGCACCGTAAAATTTACCGGTAACCCGTTAGATGTCGCATTGAACGGTCCCGGCTTCTTCGGTGTTCAGGGTCCGAACGGTGAACAAATGTATACACGCTCAGGCCGCTTCCAGATTGATGCGGGCGGAACATTAACAACCGCCAACGGAGACCCCGTTACCGATGCAGGTGGTGCAAACATCACCATCCCCGAAGGATCAACCGAAATCAGCATTGATGACGGCGGGTTTGTATCCAATCAGGACGGACAAATCGGACAGATCGGCGTTTTTGAATTTGCCAATGTTCAGGAATTAGAACCGCGCGGTAACACACTTTACCGTAGCCCGAACGGCGGACAGCCCGCACAGAATACTGTGATCAAGCAAGGCATGCTGGAAAGCTCCAATGTCGAGACGATCGTAGAAATTACCCGCATGGTAGAAACACTTCGTGATTTTCAGGCCACGCAAAACATACTGCGCACCGAGAATGATCGTATGCGCGGCATGATTCAAAGATTAACAGGTGGAAATAGTTAAAGGTCATAAGGAGATATAAATATGCCAACTCGTTCTTTAGATATCGGCGCAACCGGAATGCTGGCGCAGCAAATGAATGTGGATGTGATTTCGCAAAACATCGCGAACATGACAACCACAGGCTATAAACGCCGCAACGTCGCCTTTCAGGATTTGATGTATCAAAACATCGACCGTCCGGGTTCAACATCATCCGATACCGGTACAATCGTACCGACAGGATTGCAGCTCGGTCTGGGTGTTCGCCCCGCAGCCGTTGCCCGCGAGCATGGTCAGGGTGCGGTTCGCATCACCGAAAACCCGCTTGATATGGCGATTACAGGCGAAGGCTTTTTCCAGATTGAATTGCCGAACGGCAACACCGCCTACACACGGGACGGTACATTTCAGGTCAATGAAAACGGCGAGATCGTGACCGTTGACGGTTACCTGCTCGAGCCAGGGATCACAATCCCTGAAGATGCGCTGACAGTTGATATCAACGCACAAGGCGAAGTGATCGTGAACCTGCCGAACCAAACGGCCTCACAGAATATCGGCCAGATTGAACTGGCCAACTTTATCAACCCCGCAGGTCTGGAAGCGATTGGTGACAACCTCTTGCTGGAAACAGACGCATCGGGTGCCCCGAACACAGGTAACCCCGGTGAAGACGATTTCGGTGCGATCCAGCAATCCGCGCTAGAACAATCCAACGTCAACGTGGTGGAAGAAATTACCGAGCTGATTACTGCACAGCGTGCGTACGAGATGAATTCCAACATCATCTCCACAACGGACGAAATGCTGCAAACGTTAGGACAGCTCAGATAAGCATTTTAATGGGTAGCTTTTAGGAGAAATGAGAATGCGTAAATTGAATTTGAAAAAACTGTATCCGAAATCACGCTTTAAGTTGCGTGAGAGTCTGACCGCTCTGGTGGTTTTGATTATGGCTGCGGCCATCATCATCCCGACAACGGCGTCAGCTCTGGCGGTGAACCTTCGTCAAAACTCAATGATCGAAGGCAACGTGATTACACTCGGTCACCTTTTCTCCGGACTAGACTCCAAGGCCGACAAAGTTCTCGGCCCTGCCCCGCGCCCGGGTCAGGAAATGGTGCTGAACGCCCGTACATTGTTGCGCGTTGCCGTGGCGATGGATTTGCCATGGAGACCGACAAGCGCGGCGGAACAGATTGTGTTGACCCGTGCGGCAACCATCATTCCTTCCGACGATATTCAGGATCATTTGCGCAAGGAGATCAAAGCGAAAGGCGTTAACGGCCGTTTCGAAGTTGCGATTGCCAGCGGTTTGAACGAGATCATCCTGCCCTATAGCGAAAGCGCGACCATGGATGTTGAAAGCTTCAAATTCGACGGTGCGCAAAACCGCTTTGATGCTGTAGTCGTTGCCCCATCCAAAGAGAACCCGATTATCCGTGAACGCATCACAGGTGTTATTCACCGTCTGGTCGATGTGCCGGTCCTGCGTTCAACCATGAAGAACGGCAGCGTGATCCGCGCAAACGACATCGACTTTATTCCGATGCGTGCAACAGAAGCCAAGCACGACATGGTTCTGGAGACAGAAGAGCTGATCCGTTCGCACCCGCTTGATGGTGTGGTTTTGATGGGCGGTTGCGACAAAACCACGCC
>JAESRE010000088.1 GCA_016764775.1 Alphaproteobacteria bacterium | reverse complement strand
GGACACGATTGCATCCCACCTTGCCTTGAAAATCGAACAGAAGCAGGAATTGCTGGAAGTACCATCCTTGTTGGAGCGTCTTGAGCGTATCTATGGCTTCATGGAAGGCGAGATCGGCGTATTGCAGGTTGAAAAACGTGTACGCAGCCGTGTGAAACGCCAAATGGAGAAAACCCAGCGCGAGTACTATCTGAACGAACAGATGAAAGCGATCCAGAAAGAGCTTGGCGAAGGCGAAGACGGTCTGGATGAAATGGGTGAGCTTGAAAAGCAGATTGAAGAAGCGAAGCTTCCGAAAGAAGCCAAAGAGCGTGCCGATAAAGAATTGAAGAAACTACGTCAGATGAGTCCGATGTCCGCCGAAGCGACGGTTGTGCGGAATTATCTGGACTGGATTTTGGCCGTGCCGTGGAAGAAACGTAGCCGCGTTAAATCCGACATTAAGGCCGCCAAGAAAGTTCTGAACACAGACCATTACGGTTTGGAGAAAGTCAAAGAACGTATTCTTGAATATCTGGCTGTTCAACAGCGTACGAAAAAGGTCAAAGGGCCTATTCTGTGTCTCGTTGGTCCGCCGGGTGTTGGTAAGACATCCCTTGGTCAATCTATTGCCAAAGCGACGAACCGTAACTTTGTCCGCATGTCCCTTGGTGGTGTGCGCGACGAAAGTGAAATCCGTGGTCACCGCCGTACATATGTCGGTGCGTTGCCGGGTAAGGTTATTCAGGGCATGAAGAAAGCCAAGACGGTTAATCCGTTGTTTCTGTTGGATGAGATCGACAAGCTCGGCTCCGACTGGAGAGGGGACCCAAGTTCAGCTTTGTTGGAAGTTTTGGACCCTGAGCAAAATGCGACATTCCAGGACCATTACCTGGAGATGGATTACGATCTTTCCGATGTGATGTTCGTGTGTACTGCGAACAATCTGTCGACCATGCCGCGTCCATTGTTGGACCGTATGGAGATTATCCGTATTTCCGGCTACACCGAGGACGAAAAGCTCGAGATCGTGAAGCGTCACCTGTTTAAGAAGCAGATGAAAGCGGCCGGCCTTAAGAAAGGCGAATTCCGCATTAGTGATAACGGTCTTCGTCAGTTGATCCGTCGTTACACACGGGAAGCGGGTGTGCGTAATCTGGAGCGTGAAGTTGCAGGTCTGTGCCGTAAAGCCATCAAAGAGATTTTGATGAAAGGCAAAGAGAAGATCTTTATTACGCCGCGTAACCTCGAGAAATATGCAGGTGTTCCGAAATTCAGCACACGCGAGATTGACGAGCATGACCGCGTTGGTGTTGTCAGCGGCCTTTCATATTCAGAGGTCGGTGGTTCTATCCTTCAGATCGAAGCTGTGAATTACGAAGGTAAGGACGGCAAGGTTTCCATGACCGGTAACCTGAAAGATGTGATGAAGGAATCCATTACCGTGGCCGAGATGCTGGTGAAATCCCGTGCGGCTCAATACGGTATTGATTACGAAGAGCTTCAAAAGCGTCAAATCCACGTTCACGTGCCCGAAGGTGCTGTCCCTAAAGACGGACCATCTGCCGGTGCGGCGATGGTGACGGCGATTATTTCCTGTTTGACCGATATTCCGATCAGTAAGGAAATTGCTATGACAGGCGAAGTAAACCTGCGTGGTAAAGTGACGGAAATCGGCGGGCTGAAAGAAAAGCTTCTTGGCGCACTTCGTGGCGGTATCAAGAAGGTTTTGATCCCGGAAGATAACGTCAAAGACCTTGAAGATATTCCTGCAAACGTCAAAAAGGAGATTGAGATCATCAGTGTCAGCAACATTGATGAAGTGCTGACTCACGCACTTTTAGAGCAGCCGACTCCGTTTGATGCCGAAAATAAGGAAAAAATCGAAGAAATTCCTCCAAAAAGTGCAGAAAATAAGGGTGAAGACGTAATTCGCCATTGATTCCTGTCTAAAAAAGGCCTAAAAGATTCGTATCAAGTCTCGAAAACCTTGATGACTCTTCGTTTCCGAAGAGTTTAAGCGGGTTTTCGAAACGGGTTTTTTTGGATTTTTTATATCAAATTTCAAAAGAACTTTTTTATTTGCTTAACTTAAAACCGAAAAGGGGATTCTTATGAATAAGCAAGATCTTGTATCAAAAGTAGCCGATAGTGCTGACATTCCTAAAACTAAAGCTTCTGCAGCTGTTGACGCTGTTATCGATGCGATCAAAACATCTTTGAAAAAAGGTGATGATGTTCGTCTCGTAGGTTTCGGTACATTTTCCGTTGCCAAGCGCGCTGC
This sequence comes from Alphaproteobacteria bacterium, assembly GCA_016764775.1. Lineage (GTDB taxonomy): Bacteria > Pseudomonadota > Alphaproteobacteria > Micavibrionales > Micavibrionaceae > TMED27. The sequence continues at coordinate 7,227 of JAESRE010000088.1, read as the reverse complement.
TACAACAGGCCGTAACCCACGTACGGGCGAGCCTATCAAGATTCCAGCTTCTAAGCAGCCTAAATTCAAGGCCGGTAAAGAGCTGAAAGAAGCCGTTAACAAGTAATTCTTGTTACCGCTCTAAAGATTAAAAGCCTCGCTTTACAGCGGGGCTTTTTTCTTACGTTTAAGCTTGATCTTTAAAGTCCAAGTCAGTATACATTCCCATCGAGGGCGATTAGCTCAGTGGTAGAGCGCCTCGTTTACACCGAGGATGTCGGCAGTTCGACCCTGTCATCGCCCACCATCCCCCCCTCATTTGATTTGGCATTTTCTTGATTTTCTTAAGCTTTAGGGCTACATAAGGCCCATGGTTCAGATCATTCAAAAAGCGCGCCACAAAACACATCCCGTTAAGGTCAGAAATGTGATTGTAGGCGGTGATGCGCCGATTGTTGTGCAATCCATGACCAATACAGATACGGCCGATGTCGAGAAGACGTATGAGCAGGTAAAGCAACTGTTTCTGGCCGGTTCGGAAATTGTTCGTGTGACTGTCAATAATCAAGAGGCAGCCGAGGGCGTTGTCGCCCTTCGCGAGCGTCTGGATAAAGACGGACTGGATGTCCCGCTTGCCGGTTGTTTCCACTATAACGGTCACACACTTCTGACAGATAACCCCGGTCTTTGTGAAGCACTCGATAAATACCGCATCAATCCCGGCAATGTTGGTTTCGGTAAGAAACGCGACGCCCAGTATGAGGTTATGATTGAAAAGGCTGTCGAGTATGACAAGGCCGTGCGCATCGGTGTGAACTGGGGAAGCTTGGATGCGAGCCTTGCTACAAAACTTATGGATGAAAATGCCGAGCGTGACGAACCGTGGGAAGCGGACGCCGTGATGCGTGAAACGCTTGTTCAATCCGCTTTAATCAGTGCGCAAAAAGCGGAAGAAATCGGTTTGCGAAAAGATCAGATTATCCTGTCCGCGAAGGTTAGCCGTGTACAGGATTTAATTGCTGTCTACCGTGCGTTGGCTGAACGTTGTGACTATGCGCTCCATCTTGGCTTAACCGAGGCTGGCATGGGGTCAAAAGGCATTGTGGCGACATCTCTGGGTGAGGGGATTTTGCTGAATGACGGCATCGGTGACACGATCCGTGCTTCTCTTACTCCGGAACCGGGCGGAGACCGTTCTCTTGAGGTTAAGGTCTGTAAGGAAATTCTGCAGGCTTTGGGACTTCGTTCTTTTACACCTGAGGTTGCAGCGTGTCCGGGCTGCGGTCGTACGACCTCCACGTTCTTTCAGGAACTTGCACAGGACATCCAACGTTATCTTGATGTAAAGATGCCAGTCTGGAAATCGAAATATCCCGGCGTTGAAACTCTTAAGGTTGCTGTCATGGGATGTATTGTGAACGGGCCAGGGGAATCCAAGCATGCCGATATCGGCATTTCATTACCCGGAACGGGAGAAAGCCCCGTCGCCCCCGTATTTATTGACGGCAAGAAAGCGCACACATTGCGCGGTGACAATATCGCAACGGAATTTCAGGCATTGGTCGATGAGTATATCCAGAAACGTTACGGACAGGAAAAGGACGCTGCATGAAACTCAAGAATGAAAAACTGCTGACCGGTGATGCTTACATTAATGGGAAATGGTATGAGGGAGAGAGCCGTTTTGCCGTGAACAATCCTGCTAACGGGGAAGAGATTGCGCAAGTTGCGGCATGTAGCCCTAATGATACGACAAAAGCTATAGACGCTGCTTATGAGGCTTTTCCCGAGTGGGCGAAGATGACGGGCAAAGAGCGTGGGAAAGTTTTGCGTAAATGGCATGATCTCATTCTCGATAATCAGGAAGACCTTGCGCAAATTTTGACGGCGGAGCAGGGCAAGCCATTGAAGGAGTCGCGTGGAGAGATTGGCTACGGCGCAAGTTTTGTTGAATGGTATGCAGAGGAAGCTAAACGCACCTATGGTGATATTATTCCGCACACTAACGAAGGGCAGCGTATTTTTGTGCAAAAGCAGCCTATCGGCGTGTGCGCACTGATTACGCCGTGGAATTTTCCGAATGCTATGATTACCCGTAAAGCGGCACCTGCACTGGCGGCGGGCTGTACTGTTGTTATTAAACCCGGTGAAGATACGCCATTGTCAGCGACGGCTTTGGCTGTTCTGGCGGAAGAGGCGGGAATACCGAAGGGTGTATTTAACGTCGTGCCGACGAATGAAGCGGCCGATATAGGGAAAGCGATGTGCGAAGACGACCGTGTTCGTAAGCTGTCTTTCACCGGCTCGACGGAAGTGGGGCGCATCCTCATGAAGCAATGTGCAGATACGGTTAAAAAAGTATCTTTCGAGTTAGGCGGGAATGCACCGTTCATTGTGTTTGATGATGCGGATATTGATGAGGCCGTACAGGGCGCGATTGCGTGCAAGTTCCGTAATGCAGGGCAGACATGCGTATGTGCGAACCGTATTTATGTGCAGAAAGGCGTATATGAAATTTTTGCCGATAAATTTGCCGAAGAAGTTGAAAAACTGAAGGTCGGACACGGTGATGAGGATGGTGTTGATATCGGCCCGTTGATCAATGAGCCGGCTATTGAAAAAGTTAAGGACCATATTGAAAACGCGAAAAAACATGGCGCGGGCGTTATGGTCGGCGGTAAGGAGCATGATCTGGGTGGTACGTTCTTTGAGCCTACCGTTCTGCGTGACATGGATGACGAGATGAAGATCGCGACCGAAGAAACATTCGGTCCTGTTGCTCCGCTTTTCAAATTTACAGACGAAGAAGACGTGATTACGCAAGCAAATGATACGATTTACGGGCTTGCCTCATATTTCTATGCAAAGGATATGAGCCGCGTGTGGCGCACGGCTGAAGCGCTTGAGTACGGCATGGTTGCGGTGAATACGCCCATTCTGTCAACCGAGGTTGCACCCTTTGGTGGTATCAAACAATCTGGCATCGGACGAGAAGGTTCCCGCTATGGCATTGATGAATTCATGGAGATGAAATATATTTTGCTTTCAGGTATTTAAAAACAGAAAGTAGGTATTTACATGATCATTGGTGTCCCCAAGGAAATTAAAACACTCGAACACCGCGTTGGGCTTGTTCCTTCGTCAGTAAAGGAATTCACCGCACGTGGCCATAAGGTCCTGGTCGAGACCGGAGCAGGGAATGCCATCAACTTCACCGATGATATCTATCAGGCATCGGGTGCGGAAATTGTAGGAAGCGCCAAAGAGATTTTCGAGCGCTCCGAAATGATCATCAAAGTTAAAGAACCACAACCGCAAGAATGTGCAATGTTGCGCGAAGATCAGGTGTTGTTTACGTACCTGCATCTGGCTGCTGATCCTGAACAGGCAAAAGGTCTGATGGATTCGGGCTGTATTGCTATCGCTTATGAGACCGTTACCGGTGAAGATGGTCGCTCGTTACCGCTTTTGCAGCCAATGAGCGAGATTGCGGGCCGTTTGTCCGTACAGGTCGGTTCGTATCACCTTCAAAAACATAATGGCGGTACAGGTCGCTTGATCGGTGGTGTTCCGGGGGTTAAGCCAGCGGAAGTTCTGATTATCGGCGGAGGGACGTCAGGTTTCCATGCTGCGCAAATGGCCACGGGCTTGGGCGCAAATGTTACGATTCTCGAGAAGAGTAATGAACGCATGCGTTTTCTGGATGAGTATTTCATCGGACGGGCCAATATTGTGTATTCCAACGCCGGTTCGCTTGAAGAATTAATCCAGACGTCGGATTTGATCATCGGTGCCGTTTTGATCCCCGGTGCTTCGGCTCCGATGTTGATCAAGAAAGATATGCTTTCACAGATGATTCCCGGCACGGTGTTTGTTGATATTGCGATTGATCAGGGTGGTTGTGCGGAAACCAGTAAGGCTACAACGCATGGAGATCCGACCTATATTATTGATAATGTTGTGCATTACTGCGTGGCCAATATGCCCGGTGCGGTGCCTCTGACGTCTGCTTTGGCGTTGAACCATTCCGTATTGCCGTACGCGTTAAGTTTGGCTGACCAAGGCTGGCAAAAGGCTTTGAACGATAATCCGAACTTCCTGAAGGGGCTGAATGTATGCAAAGGCAAAATTACGCATGAGGCCGTTGCAGAGGCCCTGAAACTGGATTTTTCACCGGCGGAGGAAAACTTGGCTGCCTAGGCGTAAATTCGCGTTGACAGGGCAAGCATGATATTGATATACACACATTCATCTCAGATGCGCGGGTGTAGCTCAGTTGGTTAGAGCGCCGCCCTGTCACGGCGGAGGCCGCGAGTTCAAGTCTCGTCACTCGCGCCATTTGAGATTTCTAAGAGGTTTCTATGAGCACCGTTCTTAAAAACAAGAATCTACTGATAGTGGAAGATGCTCAGCCTGTAATGGAAATTGTCAAAACAGTTTTAAAAAATATGGGTGCGCTGTCTACCGGCGTTGGTTCTGTCTCGCGTGCGCGGGAGTGTTTATCAGTTCAACGGTTCGATGCCGTCATTCTTGATCGGTATCTTGATGATCAGGATGGTCATGAGTTGTTGAAGTATCTGAAAAAAAACAAAGAAACCAAAGATATCCCCGTAATTATGTTGACCGGAGAGAATGAAATGGCTGAAATTAAAGCCTCTCTATCCTTGGGTGCAGAGGGATACATAGCCAAACCCTTTAGGGCTAGCAGTTTTCTGGATCAACTGGAAAAAATCCTCCGTCGCCACAGCGAAGTAGATTTAGGCTTTAAATAATTCTATTTTCAGGTTTATTTTAAGTTTAGCCGATGCTAAATAACTAGAAAGATTTCAAAGGACTACGCATGGCCTCCGAAGACTTATTGATCAACTATCTGCCGATACTCATTTTTATCGTTATCGCCGCCGGCATGTCCGTGGTGATGATCCTCGGTTCGTTGTTGTTCGGTAAGCAAAACCCAGACCCAGACAAGCTTGCAGCGTATGAATGCGGGTTTGATGCGTTTTCCGATTCACGTAACAAGTTCGATGTACGATTTTATCTCGTGACATTGCTGTTTATCATTTTCGACCTCGAAATTGCTTTCCTTTTCCCGTGGGCTATCTCATTGGGTGAAATCGGCGTTTTCGGATTCTGGTCAATGATTGTGTTTTTAACGATTTTGACCGTCGGTTTTATCTATGAATGGAAGAAGGGCGCGCTCGATTGGGAGTAAGCTCCAAGAGCAGGACGATTTATGGGCCACGATAAGACAATTATTACAGCGCCGGAATACGATTTCCGCACGGGTGTAGATGTTCCGCACCCTGAGGAGCAGGATGTCGTTCCGCAGGCTATTTCCAAGACTTTGGAAGAGAAGGGCTTTTTGCTGACCAATGCGGACCGTCTGTTTGACTGGGCGCGCACAGGATCGCTTTGGCCGATGACGTTTGGTCTGGCCTGCTGTGCGGTGGAGATGATCCACGCCTACATGAGTCGTTATGACCTTGACCGTTTCGGTATGATTCCCCGCCCGAGCCCGCGTCAATCCGACGTGATGATCGTTGCGGGTACGCTGACAAACAAGATGGCGCCCGCGTTGCGCCGTGTATACGACCAGATGCCTGAACCACGTTGGGTGGTCTCTATGGGGTCTTGCGCAAATGGCGGCGGTTACTACCACTATTCATACTCGGTTGTACGCGGTTGTGACCGTATCGTGCCTGTAGATATTTATGTTCCGGGCTGTCCGCCGACTGCCGAAGCGCTTGTGTATGGCTTGTTGCAGCTGCAAAAGAAAATACAGCGCGAAGACACACGGATTGCGAGATAGATAATTATGGACGCTCTCAAAGACCTTGCAGATTACATCTCAGAAAAGATGGAAGATAGCCTTGATGGTTATCGTTTTGACCATGAAGAGCTGAAGCTTTTTGCCAAAGCCGGGGACATCAAGCGCATTCTGAACTTCCTGCGCGATGACAAGGAATGCTATTTCCGCGTTTTGATCGATATTACGGGCGTTGATTACCCCGAACGTGATGAGCGGTTCGAAGTGGTTTATAATCTGTTGTCATTACGCCATAACCACCGTGCGCGCATTAGCGTGTTTACGGATGAAGATACCCCGATACCGAGTGTGACCGATATCTTTAGCTGTGCCGGATGGTTCGAGCGTGAAGTCTGGGACATGTACGGTGTCTTGTTTGACGGGAATACCGACCTTCGCCGCATTCTTACTGATTATGGTTTTGAAGGGCATCCGCAGCGTAAGGACTTCCCTTTGACGGGGCATGTCGAGCTGCGTTATGACGATGAGCTGAAGCGCGTTGTGTACGAGCCGGTTCAATTGACACAGGAATTCCGCAACTTTGACACGCTTTCGCCGTGGGAAGGTTTGACGGATGTTCAACTTCCGGGTGATGAAAAGGCCATGACGCAAGCGCATGGCGTTGTTGCTGCCGCAAAGGACAGGTTTCAAAAATGAGTGCCGAACAAAACACAGTCGATATCTCGGAAGAGACACAAATCAAGCCGTATACGATGAACTTCGGTCCGCAGCACCCTGCGGCCCACGGTGTGTTGCGTCTGGTTCTGGAGATGGAAGGTGAGATTGTCGAACGTGCTGATCCGCATATCGGTCTGCTTCACCGCGGTACTGAAAAACTGATCGAGCACAAAACATATACGCAGGCTGTGCCGTATTTCGACCGTCTGGATTATGTTGCACCGATGAATCAGGAGCATGCGTTTGCTCTGGCGACAGAAAAGCTGCTCGGTATTACACCGCCGAAGCGCGCGCAGTACATTCGTGTGCTGTATTGCGAGCTTGGCCGTATCCTCAATCACATTCTGAACATTACGACCTTCGCTCTGGATGTCGGCGCTTTGACGCCAGCCTTGTGGGGATTTGAAGAGCGTGAAAAGGGCATGGAATTCTATGACCGTGTTTGCGGTGCACGCCTGCACGCCAACTATTTCCGGCCGGGCGGCGTTGCACGCGATCTGCCTGCAGGATTGCTGGATGATATGATGGACTGGGTTGAGGGTTTGCCGAAGTTCCTCAACGACATCGAAAGCTTGTTAACGGACAACCGCATTTTCAAACAGCGTACGGTGGATATCGGTACGGTATCCAAAGACGACGCGCTTGATTGGGGCTTTAGCGGTCCGATGTTGCGTGGTTCAGGTGTTGCTTGGGATTTGCGTAAATCACAGCCGTACGATTCATATGAAGAATTTGATTTTGATATCCCTGTCGGTAAGACGGGC
>JAESRE010000087.1 GCA_016764775.1 Alphaproteobacteria bacterium | reverse complement strand
GATATTCGCCACCGCAGAGTAGAGTCGCCCAAACTCCGGCGGAAGAGCAACCGAGGCATCCCCAGCCTTCAATCCCCCGCTCGGATCCAAAAACATCAATTGCAGTCCACAGCTCGGACAAGGGTCCGATTCCACGCTCCCACATCGCGGGCATCGTAGAACTTCGTCCCGAACCCAGGCCTCCATGTCATCTTGTGCCTGAGCAAGAAAATCCGCGGCCTCGCTCAACTCGTCTAAAAGACCCTTTGCTCTCGCGCGGTCTTCAGCCCCGACCGTGTCCACCAAATCACCGAGTACCTCTCGCAAGCGCTCATAGGCCTCAATGGACCTCTCTACCGGATCGGAAAGACTCTGATGAGTGGCCCCCGTTTGCTCCAGGTCAGCCTCTGTCGCCGTAATGGCTCGGCCCAACACGCCCATCATGGATTCACAGGCGCGCTTAAACTCCAGGGAATTGACAGTCTCCTCTTCAGAGAGCCACATTTCACCGTATCGTTGGATACCTTTAATTGTCGACGTGTCCGGAGGAGCTCCGAAGTTGTCTCTCAAGTTCGCGATCAGATCGGTCATTTTCTCATCCTTCCTAGACTTTTTGTCTTACATAGTAAAACCAGTAAATGGCCCCCAGTCAGAGTGCCGTTTTTGCGTGACGGGCTGCAACTGACCGGGGGCCAAACTCTCTAATCTGCCTTCGTTTGATGCCGTTGATCGTAGATAGCTCTAGTTTCATAACTTTCTCCTTGGAAATTGCAATAGGCCGGCAAATGGCATCTTGCCTATGGAACTCGGTGAAGGATGTTCGCCCGCGGAATGAGCTAGTCTCAGCTCAAGATATGAACGACCACGGCGCAGCTCATGGGAAGAACCAACCGCGACTCGCATCATTGTTCAGGAATAACGAGATCCGCTCTACCCACGGCTTAGGTAAGTGGGCGAACAATTATGGAATTGCTCTAATTATATACTTGCGAACTTGCAGACTAAAAAATTAGATAGACACTTGGCGGTGGGTTCGGGAAAGCCCAATAGGAGATATCCTCGTCATCGGGAGGTAGCGCTTCCTCCGCGCATCCGAACGGCTTCAATTCGCCGGAGGTCTTCGGTTCAACAACGGGGAGTACAAGGCTCGTAGCTTCCTCGGTACTTTCCATCTCAAAATGAAAGCAGGTGAAGAGACCGGTTTCCGACTGCTGATAATCCGGTGTCGAGCTTTGAATAGAGCAACTACACGATACTGGGTTGCACTGCCGGCAATTATCGGATCGATCCACTTCCGAAACAGCCGCTCTCTTGTCTGTGCAGCAAGGCATATCTTCACAGGACATCGCCTGTGCTGATCCAAGCAGAAGAAAAAGCAAAACTGCTATAAGTATGAACGTCACTTTTCTGCCCGTGGACACCATTAAATTCTTATTCCGTTTCAAATTCCAAGACCCTTTATGGCTAGGTTTGGCTGCCGGCATCGACCCCAAAGCGCCATCTGGCCGATCTTATTGAGTTCTTCAAAGGCAGCCAAATAAAAATTTACACCCCGTTAACATACTTAACTCTCTCTTATCATTCTCAGCGCCGAAAGCGGTAAGATCCCTGTTACCATAAGATTGCGTGACGGGACAAAATACCAAGGAGAAACAACATGGCATTAGGTCCTATAGGAAATATCGGTAGTATCGGCGGAGCAAGCGGCGTAGGCGGAATCGGCGGCCAGAACCCCATCCAAAGACTTCTTCAAAATCTGCTCGGCGGAGGACAACAAGGAAACTGTTCTTGCGGTTGTGGCGGAAAATGCGGCGGTGGCGGTGGATGCGCTTGCGGTTCTGCTCAACGCGCCGGCGGAATTCTCGGCCGATAAGATTTAGTCACTTTCTGATTTCTTTAGTTCTGTTGTCTTACCGAGTGGGAGGTCGGCTTCAAAAAGCCGGCCCCCATCGGGTCTCAACCGACCGCCCAAAACTTTTGAACAGCTCAATTTGACCGAATAACTCTACTCGGAGCAATTATGAATTTCAACTTCAACTTGTCGGGTCAACCGCTACAAAATTCTTATCCAGGCGGAATGGGAGGTCGTCATTTCGGTCCTACCGGCGGCAACTCCATGATGCAACTCATGTTCACCATGATGCAGATGATGATGCAAATGATGCAGATGATGGGAGGCGGTCTCGCCGGCGGCTCCCCCACGACCATAGCCCCCGGCCAATTCGGCTCTCCGGGCAGTTTTGGCGGGAATCCGATGATGGGAAGCGGTTCTCCTCTCGGCGGCTTTCTCGGTGGAGGAGGCTCCTCCGGTTCCTTCCCAAGCGCCGGGGGATATCCAGGTTCTCAGCGAAGCGGTGGGAACCCGGGCTCTTATCCCAATTCTCCCAGTGGTGGAGCAAGTGGACCACCAACCGGAAACCTGGTAGACTTGGGCGGTGGTAAAAAAGTCGACGCTTCCATAGCGGGCAGCGTACAAGCTATGATTCAAGCAGCCAGGCGAGACGGAGTGGAACTCAGAATCAACTCCGCCCATCGTTCCAGGCAACAGCAAGAAGTGCTTTATCAAAAATATCTCAACGGAACTGGTAACCTCGCAGCGAGACCAGGTACGAGTAATCACGAAAGCGGCCAAGCCATCGATTTTGCGAATACTCGGGGAGCCCACGCCTGGTTGGCCCGGAATGCCGGTCGATTCGGTTTGAAGAACCTACCGGGAGAACCCTGGCACTATTCCACGACAGGGAGATAGATCCGCATCCCTTTCAGGAATTACTTTTACTCTCTTGCAAAATCCAATCCAATGCCTCCTCAAAGTGCTCAAAACTCCGTAACGGGCATTTCAAGGGACGGCAAGCTCTACGTATCCAACGTTCCCATCGCCGGCCTCCCACCATAGCGATTCGTTTCACATCAGTTCGATGTTTAGAATCAAACCTGAGACTTTTCCATCTAGCTCCGGTCTCCCATCCTTCAAGTTCCCGCAGGTCGAAGAGAACAAAAAGGTTCATGTACGAACCGAGATCGCTTTCTATTTGTGGAAAGCCAACCCGATATTCACGTTCAGTCAATCGCTCTCTGAGCCGAATAATAAAAAGGTTTTGATTTCCATTCTGAAGCTTTTCTGATTCAATCATCGGACAAACCTATCCTTAATCGTCAAAGCTAATCGACACGGAGTCTTGTTGAGAAAGTTGGCTTCGCTCCTGTGAAACTTTCGCCAGACCCTGCTCACCGCCGAACTCTTCAAGGAGTTCGAGGCGAAGTCTCTCGAATCTCACAGCACTTCGAAACACCTTGGCCCAGCCATCCTGTAAGTCAGTCATTTTTCGGCTTTCCCAGGTTTTGCGAATTTGTCGGAGCCCGTCGTTGAGCTCGACGAGCGTATCTCTCGCCTGGATTAACGAAGCCGAGTCCGGTTGCTGGCTCAGAGAGGCCGTTACCGAGGCGATGAATTCCCGAATATCTCTCTCCACCGGTGGCAAAAGCCTTATCAGTTCGGAGAGAGTCTTCTCCCCGTTTCTGACAGCCGTATAAGCATCAAAAATCGGACCATAGGCCTGGGGAAGTAAGGCGGAGCGGAACTTTGACTCCGTCCCGCCTTGAGGGTCGGGAAAAAGCAGCTCCAGATGGCAAATCGGACAAGGATCACCTTCCTGACCACCGCACCGAGGGCAACGTGTAATGGGAGCTTGGAGCCAGGTGTGAAGCTCTTCCTGAGCGCGCCTTAGAAACTCAGCGGCTTCTTCAAGTTCATTCAGGAAGTCTCTAATGGCCTCTCCGGTTCCCTGACTCGCGGACTCAGCTATATCTAAAACGATATCTCTAAGGCGCTCGTAAGCAAGAATACAGCTCTCCACTGGCTCAGCCAAGCTCTCATCAGTATCTCCTGTCTGGCTAAGTTCTAAGTCCGTTTCGGAAATAGCGGCATTGAGAATGTCCGCCATCTTCATACAGCCCTGCTTGAGAGAGTCGGTGGAGGTAGAGGGGTCGCTCTCAAGCCAGAGTTTTAAGTAACGAATGATCCCGTTGATCGTGGATAAGTCTTGTGTCATGAATCTCTCCTTTAAAAGATTGAGAGCCCGATATAGGGAAGGAAGAAATGGCCCCCAGCCAGAGTGCCGTTTGCGTGACGGGCTGCAACTGACCGGGGGCCAACTTTTTACAAAATGGGCTCGGTGGTCTCACTCCGGAATCGGATTAACGCGGAACAGGCTAAACCAGCGCTCTATCAAGAGGGGCGCCTTGCCGTCATCGGAGTTTTGCTAAGAAGCCGTGAAGCTACAGTAGATAGTGAAGTTCTATCCGTGGGAAGGGGGGGCTCTTAACCCCACTGAGAGCAACAGCTCCGGGTCGGGCGGTCGCTCTCTTTCTTCACTCCTGGAGCATACTGTTTCACAAGTTTGGGTGAAAGGCTGAAAGAAGAAAGTTCTAAAGGGGAGGGACACCAGACCGATGGAGCCTAGTAGAGGGTCCGCACACGAATCTTCAGATAAATCATCATAACAGGATTGAAGGCAAACACTTTGGCTGTCACTTGAAGTGGCCAACAGGCACTCAAAATCCAGGTTGTAAGAAATCAAAACACCAAACAGAGCAAAAATCCAGAGTCTCTGTAGATGCAATCTCACTATAGTATGGCTACTCGTTTACAACGAAATTTCCTTCGAGCGCAGCTCGTATATCTGCATAGGCGAACGGCTTTTTATCGCCCCGTCGTCGAATAGTGCCAGGGCTCTCCCGGCAGGTTCTTCAAGCCGAATCGACCGGCATTCTTCGCCAACCAAGCATGAGCCCCGGGGGTGTTCGTGAAGTCGATGGCCAGGCCGCTTTCATGATTGCTTGTCCCGGGCTTCGCGGCGAGGTTACCGGTTCCGTTGAGATACTTTTGATAAAGCACTTCTTGCTGTTCTCTGGAACGATGCGCGGAGGTTATTTTCAAGTCCACTCCATCTCGCTTAGCTGCCTCGATCATTGCTTTCACATTGCCCGCGATCGAAGCGTCGACTTTTTTCCCTCCGCCCAAATCCACCAGGTTACCGCTCGGCTTTCCGGAACTCGCCGTTGCGCTTTGTGGATTCGCGGCCCTTTGTGAGCTGGTATTGCCAGGTTGAGCCGAGCCGCCTAGAAATCCGTTGAGTCCAGGACTACCCGATCCAGAGCTTCCACCAAAATTTGGAGCGCCTCCAGGCATAACAGAACCCTGTTGATTCATCATCGAGGCTAAGATGGTCGCCATGCTCATCATCATCTGCAACATCAGCATCTGTATGGCGGATGTCGAGTTGGGTTGTCCCAGTATTTGAGGGCGAGATACGTTGAAGTTCCCGTTGATAGGCATCGAACTGAACATGAGGTTTCTTCCACCTTTTCTTACATTTACGGTAATTCTACGGAAGTCCGGTGGATTCAGAGTGGTCTGGCGCACGAAGTGGTTACAATGATGTGAACAACGGTGTTGCGGACGACTCTAACCACAAGGGGTAGGATCTGAACAAGAGAAAGATGGTCTCAAGAGAGGTTCTTACCAATGAGTGATTTTTTGTCTAGCCTAAGAGAAAACTACGGTGCGCTACCCGATACTTCCACGGTGAGAGGTATCGGTGACTACGCTGAACTCTGGCTTTCCAATGAGGAGCGAACGAGTGCTCAGGACTTGAAGCAAGCTTGCCAGTCGATGATAAGCCTCTTGGGTGAGGTCATCCTTGATACCAAAGCTAGTCTCGCCACAACGGGACCAACTCATGATGACCTGGCGGACCCAATGGAACGAACTCTGCTGGCTTATGAACGCCTCCAGGAAGTCTTGGAAGAGCTCATGGAGGTCGTCTCTTTAGAGGACCGCGACGAAGCTAGAATCCTTGTTGAAGAAATGAGGGAGGCCAACGATTTTCTTCGCGAGGCTGCCGACGATCTGGAAAGATGGCAGAAAGAAGAAAAGCTTCGGTGTCCCAAGTGCGGAAGTGTCGAATCGGATCCTTGTGAAACTTGTGGGGTCCAACTCGTCTATATCGATACAGGCACCGGCTCTGAGGATGTGAGTTTCTCCCGAGCAGATCTTCCTAGGGAATACGGGGACCTATATAAGAGCGTCATGGCGGTTTTGGATGGTCGCATTTCGCTTTCAAAACTGGCCGGACCCCTTCAGAAAGTTGAGCGTTCCGTAGACTCTCTGCTAGCGAAAACGAACGTCGTAGTACGACAAAAACCCGAATCCGCCAGCGCCGTCCAGTGCCAAGAATGCCTAAACCGGCTCAAATCGGGTCTCACGCTCATTGCTAATTCTTTGGAGAATCGACGGATTGTAGCGCTTAGACAAGGCTGGGATCTGGTTTTCGAGGAAGCCGCCCGATTCGAAGCACTTCGCCTCGAACTCCTGGCCGAAGCCGGTGGGGAAGCGGGGCGAATTCTCGCTCGAGAACTCACTTCGCAGACCGACCAAGCTCTGGGCTAAACGAGAAAAGCGGGTGGTAAACCCGCCTTCATCTTTGGTTGCTTTTATTTGAAAGCCGTTTATCCGGCGATTGCGCGGGCGTTACTCGCACCTTTCGCCGCGCATTTCCCGCACTTACATCCGCCGCCGCCGCACTTCCCGCACTTACATCCGCCGCCGCCGGCTCCGCCAGATCCGATCTCCTGGACCTTTGTATCAGGGGGAACGTCCCCAGCTCGAACGACACCTGAATTTTGATTAAGTCCGCCTATTGCACCTACTGGCATATCATTATCTCCTTGGTTCTTTGATTTTTCTTTTGCACAAGCTAAGTGTAGCAACCCGGCTTCGTCAAAGTGCTTCACTGATGCTTCGTTCGAGTGAACTGAGTTAACAGCATGTAAACGCTGTTCATCTGCCCGTAAATTTTGGCAAGAATGCTCTCCACGGAAGGTTCATTAGGTCTTACATCCTGACTCGCTAAGGCAGCAACCCTCCCCCTCCAGCTCAAACTCCATGGCAATATGCTTGAATGGATACTCAGACAACAGTTCCTTCACTCGCCGCTTCACCCTTAAAATGCCTTCTCTCGAAACATCAGCCTCCATCAGCAAGTGTAACGTAAGAACATGAGATTCGCCGTCGAGTGACCAGCAATGAAGATGATGAAGGCTAGACACTCCTTCAAATTGCCCGATCTCCTTCTGAAATACTTCCACCTCGAATTCCTCAGGAGAATGCTGGAGAAAGACCTTGGCGACCCTCCACAAATTGCGGGCCACGTTCACTAGGATAAAAATCGAGATACCTATGGACAAAAGAGGATCGATAATGGGGATATCCCAAATCTGCATGGCTATCGCGCCGAGCAGCACAGCAATCCAACCCAACACGTCTTCCAGAAGATGCCAGCTCACGACAGCCTCGTTCATAGAAGAGCCTCTGCTCGCTCTCCAAGCCGCGAAGCCGTTGACCACGACTCCGAGAACGGCCAGAGCTATCATCCCGTTCGTATGGACTGGTTCAGGATTCATCAGTCTCGGTACCGCCCGAAACAAAATTACAACCATGCCGACTAACAAGACGGTGCCGGTGATCAGAGCTCCCAAAACCGAAAATCGCTCATAGCCATAGGTAAATCGAGGGTTTGCCTCTTCTTTGGATTTCTTCTGAAAATACCAGGAAGCACCAAGAGAAAGGCAATCGCCTCCGTCATGAAGGGCGTCGCTAAGAATAGCGATACTGTTGGTATAGACTCCTCCGATCACTTCAATGATGGTGAAAACCAAATTTAGTAAAAAAGCGGTCTTTAAGTTGTCGTCTGAGCTGTGATGATGGTCCGACATTCTATTTCCCAATCCAGGTCCATGCCACCTCGACACGATGAGGAGAGAATCGTCGTATCTTCTTATACCTGAGGGGTCGACAAGCTCGCTCTATCCACAGTGCTCTTCGAGTGAGTCCGACAATAGCAATTTTGTCCAAGTTTGTTCGATATCGCGAGTTTAAACTGAGCTTCCGCCAGGGTGTCCCCGAACACCATCCGTCAAATTCGGTGAGATCGAAAAATACACGTAGGTCCGTAAAGTGCCTTATCTCCGACTCGAAATTGGGAAGAAAAACGGAGTATTCCCGTTGAGTAAGCCTGCCTTCCAGAGTGCACAGGAGCAGAGTGTCCGCTTCCTTTTGATAAAGCTGCATGTCAATCATTAGGCGGCCTCCGTTTCTTTGGTTGGCTTCAAAAAGAGCTTCAAGACCGAAGGGAGAACCAAAAGGGTCAGGATTGTACTGGTGATTAAACCTCCTATCACCACGGTGGCCAGAGGCTTTTGTACCTCGGCCCCCGCTCCGGTGGAAAGTGCCATGGGAAGAAAACCCAATGAAGCCACCAAAGCCGTCATGAGAACCGGACGAAGTCGACTCATGGCCGCTCGTTTTAGAACCTCATGCCAATCGTTTGATTCCAGACTTTCCTTGTTCACCGCGCTCATTAGAACAAGACCGTTCAAGACAGCGATCCCAAATAAAGTGAGAAATCCCACACCGGCTGAGATTGAGAAGGGCAATCCTCGGAAGACCAGGGCGAAGATTCCACCGACCGCAGCGAACGGTATATTGAGGTAAATCACAAGCGCTGGGCTCAGTCGCCTCAAGTCCAGCCATAGCAAGAACAAAATTCCGCTCATAACGATAGGAACAAGAACAATGAGTCTCCCACTGGCTCTTTGAAAGTTCTCAAACTCCCCTCCCCATTCGGTCACATATCCGCCGGGTAGAACTTCATCCGTGGCGGCTCGCGCACGGTTCACAAATCCAACCAAGTCTTGGCCCTCAAAGTTCATGCTCACCGTGGCCCGGCGCTGGCCGTTCACTCTGTTCACCTGAGCAAGCCCATCGGTAACCTCGAAGTTGACCAAAGAGGAAAGAGGTACGAAGCCGCTCTCAGGAGCTTTGACGAGAAGCGTTTTCAGGCTATCGGGAGATTGTAGGTAGAAGTCCGGTAGTTTCGCAACCACGGGGAAGATGCGTTCTCCCTCTATTACAGAGGAGATCGCTTGACGGCCCAGACTCAGCTCGATAATTTCCAGGATCTCTCCTGCGGGAATTCCATAGCGAGCCGTCGCCGCTCGGTTCACCGTGAGATTGAGGTAGGGTACTCCGCTGATCTGCTCCAGAGCAACATCGGTTGCCCCATCCAACCTTTGAAGTCTCTCGACGACTTGTTGTCCCACACGAGCAAGCTCTGTCAGGTCCTCGCCATAAATTTGGAGTGCGACGTCGGAGCGTGTACCTGATAAAAGCTCCTCGACCCTCAACTCGATTGGCTGGCTGAAGCTAAAGTTGATTCCCGGGATCGCCTCCAACCTCTCTCGTATCTTATCCACCAACTCTTCCTTGTCTTTGACCACCCATTTCGACTTAGGCTCCAAGGTCACGATGATGTCGGAAATCTCTACCCCCATGGGGTCCGTCGCAAGATCCGGCCTTCCGGTTTTCGCCACCACGGCCTTAACCTCGGGAAACTCTTTGACTGCCTTTTCGATCAGGGCGGCTGTGTTTAAGGAGTTTGGTAAGGACACACTAGGAATGCGAATTGCTTGAATGGCGATGGCCCCTTCGTCGAGTTCTGGGAGAAAAACCGCTCCGAGTCTCCCTCCCAGTATTATTGCGAGAACGAGAGGCACAAGAGCAAGAATAATAGTTCCTATCGGTTTACCGAGTGCCCAGTCCAGCATTTTTTCATAGGGTGGTTTCAAAACTCGAATAACAAACGGATCGTGGTCCTTCTCGTCTTCTTTTAGGACGAAAGATAAAAGAACCGGAACCACGGTGAAGGACAGTATCATAGAGCCGATGAGGGCATAAACCACCGTTAAGGCCATCGGACGAAACATTTTTCCCTCGAGTCCGGTGAGCGCCAGAAGCGGAAGATAGACCGCGATGATTATGGTTAAACCAAAGACGAGGGGGCGAGCCACCTCGGCGCAAGAGTGCCTCACCTTGTCGATAATTTTCCCACCTCCGCTCATGATGGCCAGAGCCGCGATGGTGTGCTCTGTCATAACGACGGCCCCATCCACGATGAGTCCGAAATCGAGTGCTCCGAGGCTCATCAGATTTCCACTCACGCCGGTTTGCACCATCAGAAAAGCTGCTCCCAAAAAAGACAACGGTATGACTGAAGCGACCACTAGGGCAGCCCGAAAATTGCCCAAGAACACAAACAGAATCAGAACGACGAGCAAGGCACCTTCAGCGAGATTTTTCTCCACCGTCGCGAGCGTTCGATCCACCAGTTCGGTCCGATCGTAGAAAGTATTGATCGACACTCCTTCGGGTAATTCATCGGCCAGTTTTTCGACACGTTCGTGAACTCGTTTAGCCACGGCACGGCTGTTCTCACCAGCCAGCATCATAACGATTCCGGTGACCGCTTCACCCGTGCCGTCGCGCGTTACGGCACCTTGCCTCAGCGCTCCACCGATCTCGACTTCGGCGACATCCTTTACCAAGACAGGCACGCCTTCGTACCAGGAAACCACGATTTCACTTAGGCTTTCAGCGTCGGAGAGTAGTAGTAGTAGTAGTAGTAGTAGTAGTAGTAGTA
>JAESRE010000086.1 GCA_016764775.1 Alphaproteobacteria bacterium | reverse complement strand
GTACGGGACCTGCCGGTCCCGGGCCCATGCCGCCGGGATTTTGTGGTCCGTTCGCGCCTGGATAGTTTCCGGGGTATCCGCCACCATTATTAGGATAGCCTCCGCCGCCTGGGAAAGCTCCAGGTGAACCTCCTCCTCCGAGAAAGCCACCGAGGGGCGAGCCGCCTCCCATCATGGGGTTACCGCCGAATCCTCCGGGCGAGCCGAATTGTCCTGGAGCCATCTGCATAGGAAAGCCGCCGGCGGGGCCGCCTCCCATCATCTGCATCATTTGCATCATCATCTGCATCATGCCGTACATGAGTTGCATCATGGGGATGCCGCCAACGGCGGAAGGACTAAATTGGCCAACCCCCATGTAGGGATTCTGTAGTGGATGAGCGCCGGACAAGTTGATATTGATAGCCATAATTTCTCCGAGGTCAGGTTGGGAAGTTCCTGAAATTTTGTCCCGTCACGCCTGTCAATAGTAGCATGGGGGTTATTGGGGAGGTTATGGAAGTTGAAAGATTTTTGTTAAAAATGTAAACAGATTGTTGCGAGCTTGTGCGAAGCTGATTGACTTTCAAGGATGATCCAGATCATACGACATTGACGTATTGGGGGGTACCATAAGAGAAGGTTCGGGAGACCTTGGACGGAAAGGGAACTACGAGACGATTTAGCTGTTGGATATTGAGATGGGATTGCGAGTTGCCACATACGTCTTCGCCGGGCTTCTGTTGCTGCTTGGAGCAGGACCGGTTGCGGCTGAAGATTGCTGCAAGATGGATGTGTCGACGCAATGTTGCTGTAGCGATACTGATAGCTTGGAGAGTTGCTCGCCGCAGTTGTGTGCGGGCGCGAAGTATCATAACGGAGCGATCCCCTTCCTCTCACCGGCACCGGACATTTCCTGTACTATCGCGCTGTCTGTGACCGAATTGGCCGTTGAACCTCCTGTCAAGGCCCTGCTAAACCTCCCGCCCACAGTCAAAAGAGAGCGTGCTCCGCCGCCGCTTTTCGCGGACCTGACCCTCTGCTTTCTGCCTCCGCCAGCTCTGTCATGATCCCGTTGTGCATTTAGACTTTCAAGTCTATCGCGGGATCTTTTTCTATTGTAGGAGCTAATCTCAGCGCTAGCCTGCCTTTTACAGCGACTTATTAAACCTTTAGGAGAATTCTTGATCATGAAAATTTGGATTATTTTGTTAACACTGGCCCTTTCCGTGGCGACCCTGGCTTGCCCCGGTGGGATGCCGATGCCGGGAGATACCGGCGGACCCCCTTCTTCTTCGGCCATGACTTCGCCGGACCACGATCACGCGGAACACAACCACAAGGATGGGAAAGTGCATGTGGCCGAGGATGGAACCAAGTTCGACCCGCCCGTGGCGAAAGAGAAGATCCCGGACGAGGCCTGGGCCTGTGTCATGGGAGGTAAAGTTCACTATGCCTCCATGACAAAAGGCAACGGTAAGTGCCCCTTGTGCGGGATGAACCTGGTGCAACACGCGGCTCATCAAAAGTAGAGACGAGATAGGGAGGTTTTGATATGCACGTCGGTATGTGGGGGACGGCCCTCATCGTGGGGGTGTTTGTATCGTGGTTGCTTTACAGCTACTTCGCACCGGACAGTTGGAAAGAGTGGAGCCGCGCGGGCGTGCTGCAAGCCTTTATAATCGCCTTCTACGCTGAGATGTACGGGTTCCCCCTGACGATCTACTTTTTGACACGCTACTTCGGAGTGGACATGAGTTGGTCGGAAGGAGGGAACTTGTGGGCTCAGCTCACGGGATCGCAGAACGCCCATCTGGTCGCCATGGCGCTTGGGTACGCCCTGGTGTTCGCGGGGGCCTCGATGATTGCTGAAGGCTGGCGGAAGATCCATAAGGCGCGAGGCCGGGACGATTTAATGACGTCGGGAATTTATGCGAGAGTCCGGCATCCGCAATACACGGGACTGTTCATTATCCTTTTCGGCGAGGGAATCGTTCATTGGCCGACCGCGCTTTCGGTCATCGCGTTTCCCATCATAGTCCTGGCTTACGCTTCGCTAGCAAGGAAAGAGGAGAAGCAGATGCTCGATAAGTTCGGTGACGATTATCGGGACTACCAGGACAGAGTTCCGATGTTCATACCGCGATGGGGAAAGGAGAGCAAATAGATGACAGCTTCCACACTTACGATTTTAAGCGGTTTCTTGCTGATTGCGGTGCTGGTATTAGCCGGCTTTGTCATGAGAGGGGGGCGAAAATGAAAAACGTCTACATCCTTGTGCTACTCCTGTTTTCCGTGACCACGGGTTGGGCTCAGGACCATGAAAAGCACCACTCCTCGGAAAAGGGCTCCGGCAATGCCATGGGAGAAATGATGGATGGCATGATGGAGAAGATGGGCGCTCCGAAGCCTAAAGATCTGTACCCATCGCTGATGAATCTGCCTGAACTCTCTCCGGAGAAGCGTCTGGAAGTCCTGGAACAAGCCGACCAGCGAATGAAGTCGGGAACGACGTTGATGGGGAAAGGTCTCGACCAAATCGCGAGAGCGACGTCCCGTGACGGCTATGCCGAGATGCAAGAGGGAGTGGCTCTGACCAAAGAGGGGCTTGCTCGCTTTGACAGCGGCCTGGCCGCCAAAAGAGCTCTGAGCGAGGGAAAGGCCCCGAGAAAAATCGCGCTAGAGTGGTTTAAGCGAGAAATGAACCTGCTTCCACCAGACCCTCTGGCTGACCAGGGACGCTTCGGTGGGGTGACCTTTCATCTTTTTGTTATCGTTCTTCTGGGCGCGTTTTCCGCGGCGATGATCGGAATGTATTTCTTTAAGATGAAAAGAGCCGCTCAACTGCTGGAAAGGCTCACGTCCCAAACAGCGGTTGACGCGCCCGAGGTGAAACCAGGAGAGAACGAGAGTGCTCAGGTGGTACCACCGGCGAAAACGCCCGAAGAGAAATCCGAGAAACTGACGATTCCGCCTTCCTTTCCGGTGATGAAGTCGAAGACTCAGCCCGAGAATAAGTGGTCGGGGCGATTGCGTGTTTGCCGTATCTTCGATGAGACGCCGGGGGTCAAAACCTTTCGCCTTGCTTCGGAGGACGAAGTAGCCCTGCCTTTCACCTACTATCCCGGCCAGTTCTTGACGCTCTCGCTTAAGATCGGCGGTAAAACCGTCCGCCGAAGCTACACTATCGCGTCCACTCCGACTCAACTCCACTACTGCGCCTTGACTATCAAAAGAGAAGAGCAAGGGCTGGTTTCACGATATCTGCATGATGAGATCAAAGAGGGAGATGTGTTGGAGGTCTCCGGGCCTAACGGGAAGTTCACGTTCACGGGAGAGGAGTCGGATAGTCTTGTTTTGATC
The DNA here is from genome assembly GCA_016764775.1 of Alphaproteobacteria bacterium. Taxonomy (GTDB): domain Bacteria; phylum Pseudomonadota; class Alphaproteobacteria; order Micavibrionales; family Micavibrionaceae; genus TMED27. Next base: position 7,177 of record JAESRE010000086.1, on the reverse strand, counting down.
AGCGGGGGGGTCGGTATCACGCCGATGATGAGTGTCGTTCGCTACCTGACCGACATAGGATGGACGAAAGATATCTACTTTCTCTACTGCTGCCGAACTACCAACGACTTCATCTTTCGTGAAGAGCTTGAACAACTGCAAGAGCGCCATGGCAATCTTCACGTCTTCGCTACCATGACCCGCGCGGCGGGGACCGTTTGGATGGGGTTGAAAGGCCGCTTTACCGCCCAACTGTTTTCTCACCTGCTTCCGGACCTGACGGAACGGAGATACCACGTTTGCGGCCCGCCTGAGATGATGGTCGCGGTGCTGGAGATGCTGGACTCACTGGGTGTTCCGAAGGAGCAGGTGAAGACGGAGGCCTTCGGGCCCGCCAGGAAACCGAAAGTCGTTGACGATGAGGCTCCCCGGCAAGCCGCGACCTCCGTGGTGACGTTCAAGAAGTCGGGTAAATCCGCGTCTCTTGGTCAGGGGCAAACTGTGCTTGACCTGGCGGACGAGCTTGGCGTGGAGATCGATAACTCCTGTCGGTCGGGACAGTGTGGCCTGTGCCGAGTGAAGCTACTTTCAGGTAAGGTCGAAATGGAGTGTGACGACTCGCTGACCGACGAAGACAAGGCGCAAGGCCTCGTTCTGGCTTGTCAGGCCACGGCTAACGAGGACATCGAGGTGGACGTCTGATGAAAGAGCGTGAGCGAATTGTTGTGAGCGGGCTCGTGGTTCTGATGCTCGTGACCTGGCTCGGATTCGTGTTTCACCAATCCCCTCGTTTCGCGGGCAGTTTCTGGGGCGGCGTGTTGGCGGTATCCGGCTCGGTGCTGATGCTGATTCCCCTTGCCTACATGATAGTCAAACGGGTGCCTCGACTGAAAAGCTTGGTCACCTCCAGGGTTCGAATGAAAACATTGCTGACCTGGCACATCTACGCGGGGGTTGTCGGTCCCATCCTGGTTTTGCTTCATACCGGACACAAATTTGAAAGTCCGCTCGGTATCGCCCTGACGGGCATGACACTTATCGTTGTCGTTTCGGGCTTCATAGGTAGATACTTGATGACGTTCTTCTCTCGCGAAATCCGAGAAAAACTGAGCTTGCTGACGGACCTGCAGGCTCAGTATGAGGAGATGAAAAGAGGCCTGGAATCAGGCTGCGAACTCCAAAGTCTGGGAACCTTTTCTCTTTTGAGAGCCCGACTGGTGAGCCGACTTTCCGAGGAGCCACGGCCTGGTCTTTCGAGGCTCCTTGACCTTGCCCGATTAGCTGAGTCCATAGCAGACGTAGAGTACGCCATTGCAACCCATGAGCATTTCAAGAGCGCTTTCAAAGCGTGGCTCAAAATCCATATTGTCCTTTCCCTGGTCCTATACGCCTTGCTGGGTCTGCACGTCTGGGCCGCCATTCATTTCGGATTGAGGTGGTTCTCGTGAAGGTATGGTGGGCTCTCGTATTAGCCGGTCTGCTGATCGCCACTCTGGCGCTCGTGACTTACTTCGCGCCGGTTCACGGCGAACAAGGGCGCCAGGAACTGACGAGCCCCGCGGAGTGGCAACGTATGGCAAATCCCGGACAACTATCGAAGGCTCACGCGTTCCTGGATCACGATTGCAGTGCGTGCCATACGGCCGGGAAGGGTGCTGAAGCTGTCAACTGCGCGGTCTGTCACGCCAATAATGAGTCGATCCTTCAACGCCGGCCGACTGCTTTTCATGCCGACGTGACGAGCTGCGCGGAGTGTCACCGAGAGCATCAAGGCCACGGCGCGATTTTATCCGTGATGGATCACGAGGCGGTGGCTAAGATTGGGCTGAGGCAGGCCGAGGATATGGCCGTTCGAGATGAGGAAATTTCCGCCCTCGTGGCGTTTCTCAAGGAAAAGGGCGAGCAACCTCCAGGGGGGAGCGGGGGGGCCTTGAGTAATCCTCACCTATCCTCTCTGGAAAAGACCCTGGACTGCGCGGCATGCCATAAAAACGAGGATAGACATTTCGGTCTGTTTGGGGCGGATTGCTCCTCTTGTCACCAGACATCAAGCTGGAATCTTCCGGAATTTCGCCATCCCAGCACACAATCAATGGACTGTGCTCAATGCCATCAGGCGCCACCGAGCCATTACATGGGTCATTTTAATATGATTTCGGCTAAAGTGGCCGGTAAACCCCATGCCCGAGTGGACCAGTGTTTTGCCTGTCATCAAACGACAAGTTGGATCGATATCAAGAGAGTGGGGGTTTATAAGCATCACTGATGAGAGCGAACTTGTTCAGAAGATTCTTTGCGCCAGTTGTAAGGAAAGCAGCTCTCGCCGGTATTGTTGGCCGAGAACGAGATCGTCTGCGGTCCGAAAAAGGAAGATTCACGCGTTCGGAAGTTGAGGATATCGTAGCTTCTTCTTGGCAAGGGTACCATCGTTTGGTGACGGAACTTCCGAGCGGTCCGAGTCCATTCGGGAATCGTCTGCTTCTTCACTTGTCATGTCTGACTCTCAGTTGTTATGAGGTCTTGGTTGACAGAGGAATCGAACAGAAACACGCTCGAGAACTGATCGGAGACACGGCTTGGGTGATCTACCGGCAGTGGGGTAAGGTCCCTTATGCCCTCGCTCGATGGCGATATCGGTCCCCTCGCAAGAGACTTGATTTGTGCATCAGACTATTCTTACGATTTCCCTTCTCACCGCCCGGATACAAATTTGAGTATCTCCCCGGTGAGGAGGAAGTTGCTCTGGATATGTACAGATGCCAGGTTGCCGATTTTTTTCAAAGGAATAAGGCTCCTGACCTTTGCCGAGCGACCTGGTGTAATCTTGATTTCGCATTGGCGGAAATGTGGGGTGGACGGCTTGAGCGAAATGAAACCCTGGCCGAGGGATGCCGACGATGCGATTTTCGATTCCAGGTGAAGGCGAGAGGAGTCCAGTCCTGAGTAGCTCTGCCGCAAATCGTTCCCGGAACCCCCGCAGTGTAGGGTTCTTAGTGTTCTTGCTAGTCGTTTTTGTCATTTGGGAGTTCCTGAGTCATCTTTTTATGAAACAACTAGGAATGGGTCCTTACCATTTGCTGTCGGTGCTGGTCGAAACGGCACTCGCCATCACGATAACGGGACTTGCCGTGAGGTCTTTGAGCCAAAAGAACAAGTCTCTTGAGGAGCAGATTTTTCTTCGCAAAACAATGTCTCAAATGCTGGTTCACGATCTCAGGAACCCTCTCACGGGGCTGCTGGTCTCACTGAACACTTTGCGACGTCGACCTAGCGAGGAAGTTGCCGTAGAGGTTATCGACCTCAGCTTAAAGAGTGCGATTCGTCTCCGAGAACTTATCGACGATGTCCTTGACATTGCCCGGTTGGAAGAACTCGAGGATGCCTTGGATATTGAGGAGACTTCCGAAATTAACAACACCCTTAGCGAAATCTCCGACTATGCGATCAGGGTTGCCGCCGAGAGAGGCATTCGCGTGGAGGTGGGGATGCCTCCGGTTTCCCCCACTCTCGCTCTGGACCTTCGACGTTTCCGTCGAGTTCTTGAGAACCTTATCAGCAATGCGATCAAGCATACACCTCCGGAAGGCCTTATTCGTCTCAAGGTCACTTTCGCCGAAGGTTTTCTCAAGGGCGAGGTGAGCGATAGCGGACCTGGTGTTCCGGTTGAGGACCGGGAGAGAGTTTTTGGCAAGTTTGAGATGGTGCAACAGGGCAGCCGCTCTTCTTCAGGATTGGGCCTGGCCTTTTGTCGCTCAGTCATTGAAGGACACGGAGGACGAATTTGGCTGGAAGAGTCTTCCGAGGGAGGGTGTTCTTTTCAGTTCCAGATCCCGATGAAGACTCCGAAGACTAATGAGAATGTAAGGAGATGAGATAGATGAAAATGAGATTCCTGATGTTGGTTTGCTGTCTGATGGCGGGCCTGGCTTTTTGGTATTCCACTCAGTTTGAGGCCGGATACTTCCCATATCTGCTCTTGCTACTTTGCCCCGTGATGCACATTTTCATGCATCGCGGACATGACGGCGGTCACGGTCAGTGAGCGTGGCCGGCAACAAACAAAATTGGAAACAGAGGTTCGAGAAAATGAAAAGTAACAAATGGTTTATGGCAAGATGGTTTTTCCTGAGTGTGATCTTACTGGTTCTGAGCGCCGGATGTGCCGAGCAGAATCCCTCAGCCGCAAGCTCTCCCGCGGAAGAGTCGGTGGCTGAGCTGCAGGTAAAAACATCCAATATCTCAGCGGAACTTGAAAAGAGGGAGTCCGCTGATGCGGATACCGAAGATGGCGAGCATGACCACGGCGATCGGCAACACGATGAGATGGTGATGGAAGACAAGCCCATGAAGCCTATGGAGGACGGTATGGGGATGGATATGCACGGCAAGGACATGAAGATGAAGGATATGTCTATGAAGTCCAAGGATGGGGGGATGGGCATGCACGGCAAAGACATGAAGATGAAGGATATGCCTATGAAACCCAAGGACGGGGGCATGGAAATGAACGGAATGGATAGGAAAATGAAGGACATGTCCATGAGTGCAAAAGACGGCGGAATGGGCATGGGGATGATGGGAATGATGCACGGGGACATGAAGATGATGCAAATGGGTGACACCGCGGTGCCGCTTTCCGCGCTGCCCGGGTTCCCCGGCGTCTCTCATATCTATCACGTGGGGGCCACGGGTTTTTTTCTCGACCATGCTGATCATCTCCAGCTTTCAAGCGAACAGAGATCGAAACTTGAATCTTTGAAAGCCGCCGCCGAGGGACGCCAACGCGAGCTTCAGGAGAAGATCGATGAAGCTGAGAAGGAAGTTTGGACCTTAACCGGGAGCGATCAACCCGATATTCAGAAGATCCTCGAGAAAGTGAAGGTCTCGGAAGGTCTTATAACCGATAAGAGATTGGGTTTTATCAAGGCGGTGGGGGAAGCCGCGACCGTCTTGACACCGGAACAGAGAGAATTGCTGACCAGCCCTCAAGATAAAGACGAAACGGCCGACTCAGCCTCTCACTCCCACTGATGCTGATGGCTAGAACAGCTTCCAGGGCCAGGACATTGCAGCCCGTGGACCTTTTCAGGGGTCCGCGGCTGCTGTTCCATCTTCCAGCCCATGTCGTCGAGGATGTGCGGCGTCGTCTAGGATTCGGCATTCTGGGAATCGGGTTCGCGATTTTGGCCTCCGGTGTTTGGATGCTGACCGTGCGTCTGGCTGGACTGGGGGAGTGTCCACCCTTTCATTTCTATATCTACGGTGCCGGCGCGGTGAGCGCCGTGGTGATCTATCGCCTCAGCCAGAAAGAGGAGATCTCCTCGGCTCTGCTGGTGAATATGGGATTGGCCTACGAGGCCATGGTGGCTTTGTGTGCCTCCATCCTGGAGAAAACGACGCCCCTCGGACATGGTTCCATAGAAGGCTTGTCGTGGGTTACCGTTTTGATTGTGTTTTTTCCAGTGGTCGTGCCCACCACTCCTGGGAAAACTCTGTTCGCGGGGCTCGCTGCCACCCTGGCAAGCGTCGTGGGAAACTGGTTGGTCACGGCGAATATCGATCATCTCTTGCTTTGGAATAACCTCGTGGCGACGGGACTTTCGATTGTTCCAGCACTGGTTGTGAGTCATCTGGGTGAGCAGCTGAATGAAACTCGAGCACTCGGCCAGTACCTGCTGGAAGAGAAATTGGGCCAGGGCGCCATGGGAGAGGTCTGGCGCGGATCTCATCGTCAATTGATGAGGCCCGCCGCCATCAAGCTGATACGGCCGGATTTCTTTCCGAATGAAGAGGAGGGGTGGGAGCAATTGAGACGAGAGGCTCGTATCACGGCAAAGTTGACCTCGCCGCACACAGTGACGGTTTATGACTTTGGAGTCACGGAAAATAACGAATTTTTTTGTGTCATGGAGCTTCTGGAAGGGCTTGATTTAGAGCGCCGAGTTTTGAGAGACGGGCCTTTCGAGCCAGGGAAAGCGATCCAAATCCTCATGCAGTTGTGCCTTTCTTTGGCGGAAGCACACAGTCAGGGGCTGGTTCATCGCGATATCAAGCCAGCCAATATTTTTCTTTGCCAGGCCGGGACTGTGACGGACTTTGTGAAGGTTCTCGACTTTGGTCTGGCTGTAGGATACGAGGAGCATTCGTTGAGTGGCTCTCGGGCAAAAGCCGGAGGTAAGATCGAGCAGACACGGGTGTTTGGCACGCCGAGTTTCGTGGCACCCGAACAGGCCAGGGGAGAGCCGGTCGATGGACGAGCGGACCTATATGCGCTAGGTGGAGTGGCTTACTGGCTGCTCACCGGGGAAACGGTGTTCCCCAATCGTGAACGGGAGGCGGCCATCTTGAGCCAACTGAACGAAGTTCCTCCACCGCTGGCAACTCGTCTGGGGAGCTTCAGAATTAGTCCACGATTCGAAGCGCTTATTGATGCTTGTCTGCAAAAAGATCCGTCGAAACGACCCGGTTCCGCCGAAGAGCTTTGGAGGCATCTCTCTTACTGTCCCGAGGCCGTCGGACAAAACCTCACTTCATGAGAAAGGAAACATGAATGCACATCGGAGACCTCTTTGAGAATCGGGGGATAGAACTCGTTTCGATTTCCAATGACACCGTGACTTTTCGTTCCGCTCAGCAATTTCATCCGGGCGGCCGAGTTTCGTTTGAACTCGATGGGCAGACGGTCAAGCTTTTGGTCGAAGAAGTCTCGCCGGACGCCGACGGCAACCTTTTTTCGGGACGCGCCGTGGTGGGGAAAGAAATACTGGAAGGTCACTTCCCGCAAATGCATTCCTATCAACAGAAACGACGCGCTCCCAGAGTTCTTCATCGCATGAAGATAGTTTCCGAGAAGCTTCCTTCTTTTCAGGCTCTGTCGCTTGACTTTTCTCCTCTTGGATTGAGGGTCCGGCTGGACGGAGCGCTCAAGGAGAACCAGACAATACCTCTGCTCATCGACTTTGACTGGCCGGGTCAGGAGGCGCTCAATACCTCGGCTCGGGTTGTATGGTGTCGTCGCGACCAGGGCCAATACGTGGCTGGATTGGAGTTTGTCGATGTTAATGAACTCACCGGAAAGCTCATGGAGGCCTTCTATCAGGAGATGGTTTCGGGAGAGGTCGGCGAGGTGGCTGTCTGCGGAGCGGTGGTGACGAAGAGTTATTTTAAAAAGCCCGGCGGGGAATGCGCAGTGCCAACC
>JAESRE010000085.1 GCA_016764775.1 Alphaproteobacteria bacterium | reverse complement strand
TACAGGCTCGCCGAAGCCCGCAAACCGGCAGGCTTAGCCGCCACGATCAGGCAGCCCGTCGTCAGTGAGGGCATTGTCCGCACTTACGAACCGGCCTCACGCGCAAGAAAACGATATGTATCTGCGAAGAAACGCACAAATGATGAAATCAGTACGCTTAACAGCTTTAATCGCCAGATTTATGCCGAAATCCGTAAAGACCGTTTGAAAAGCGCAAAGTCCCTTCTCGATAAGCACGTCAATCTTTTAGATGATGTTGAATATGACCTGCTGCGGGCGGAGATTGCGTCCGCATATCTGCATCACGGTAATGCCGATACGGCGTACCAATTGGCCAGGGCCAGTGTAAAACGCTCTGGTCTGCACGTCCCCAAAGCCGGATGGGTCGCGGGCTTGGTGGCATGGCGTAACGGAAAGTATATGGATGCTGCCCGCTATTTCGAAGTGACCGCACGCTCGCCTTATGCTTCGGGCTGGACATTGACCGCTGGCGCATACTGGGCAGCCAGATCACACATGCGCACGGGCAATGTGAAGATGGTGTCTTCGTGGCTTAAACGCGGTATCAAACAACCGCGTACTTTTTACGGGCTCGTTTCCACCCGTGCATTGGGGCGCGATTTTGACTTCAACTGGAAAATTCCTGCATTCACCAAAAAGTACCTCAATATTTTAAGCGAAATTCCCGAAGGTCAACGTGCCATCGCACTTGTAATGGCAGGGCAGGTCGATCTGGCCGAAGCTGAATTGATCAGGGTCAAACCCGAAAACGAAGAACAACGCACGGCGCTTCTGGCCTACGCGAATTATGCGAACCTTCCTGGACTGGCGCTGCGGCTGGCCACTGATGCCTCTGGCGCAAGCGGCGATGTCTACGATGCGGCCTTGTATCCGATGGGCAACTGGCGGCTGACTGACGGCAAGGTCGACCCCGCGCTGGTACATGCCATTATGAGACAGGAATCACGTTTTGATCCGAATGCCGAAAGCCCGAGCGGCGCGAAAGGTCTCATGCAGCTGATGCCGGCCACGGCCAAATCCGTTGCCGTGACGGGTGAGGAACGCCTCGATCACGCCGAGACCAATCTGGAGTTGGGTCGACGCTACATTGAAAACCTGCTCGATACCGATGTGGTCGGCGGTAATCTCGTGTACTTGCTGATTGCGTATAATGCCGGGCCAGGGAATTTGGCGAAATGGAAGCGCCGCTGGCCGGATGTTAAAGATCCGCTGCTCTTTATTGAGCTTATTCCGGCATCCGAAACCCGCGCTTATGTCGAACGTGTGCTTTCAAATTACTGGATTTACAGGCTGCGCGAAGGCGCGGATACGCCGACGCTCGATGCGATTACATCCGGCAAAGCGCCGCTTTATGGCTTCAAAAACGACGCCAAAGAACTTTAAAGTTTTTCGGATATTGCTGACCACAATGACGGATCGCCACACGCCGCGACCGTACCGTCACTCTCTATCGTTAGCGGCTGGCCTTTGAAATCCGATATGTGCCCGCCTGCACCCTTTATAATCGGTACAAGCGCACAATAATCATAAGGGGCCATGCTGGCTTCCAGAATGATGTCGACAAACCCCAAAGCCATCAGGCCATATTGATAACAATCCCCGCCCCAGAAAAAGCGGTTCTCGTTGAAGTTTTTATAAACGGGACCGATATCATCGCCGAACATCGCAGGCGTCGTGCTACCGATACGGGCAAGGTCGATTGATGAGCATTTAGCCGTCTTCACGGGACGGTCGATAAATTCCCCGCCGAGATGGAAATTGGAGTAGGTGGTTTTCTGACCGTTACCGATCCAGCGTTCTTTCAAAATCGGTTGGTCAATGACACCGAGTTTAGGGGCATTATCTTCGCACAGGGCGATCAAAGTGCCGAATGTCGCACGGCCGATGACGAATGATTTAGTACCGTCAATCGGATCAAGTACCCATGTAAGGCCGCTCTCACTCTTCTTTATGCCGTGTTCTTCGCCGTGAATGCCGTCCTGCGGGCGCTCGTCTTCGAGGATTTCGCGCATGCGTGCCTCGATCTCGCGGTCGGCAATCGTGACGGGGCTGTCATCATCTTTGCTGATCACCTCGAAAGGGGTGCGAAAATATTGGCGGGCAATTTCTCCGGCTTCATCGGCCAGCCTCTTGGCAAGCGGTAGGAATTCGTCCATAACTGTTGTCCTAATTCAAGTTCGTGCCGAAGTATAGACAAAGCGTTTTTGTTTTGCACTAGGCACAAGGAATAAAGCGTGTACATAAATACGTGTATGACGCAGTAACGACGGACAAAATAAAAAGGCTAAGGCTATGAAAACGGTCAATGACATACGTAATGAATTCTTAGGCTTCTTTGAAAAGAAGGGCCACAAAATCGTCGACTCTAGCCCGCTGGTGCCGCAAAACGACCCGACCCTGATGTTTGTAAACGCAGGAATGGTGCAGTTTAAGGACGTTTTTACAGGCAAAGATAAACGCGATTATAACCGCGCGACCACATCGCAGAAATGCGTGCGCGCAGGCGGCAAACACAATGACCTTGAAAATGTCGGCTACACCGCGCGTCACCATACATTCTTTGAAATGCTCGGCAACTTCTCCTTCGGTGATTACTTCAAGGACGACGCCATCGCCTTCGCATGGGAACTGTGCACCAAGAATTTCGAACTACCGCCTGAAAAGCTCTGCGTGACCGTGCACGCCACGGATGAGGAAGCGGCTGAAATCTGGAAGAAGGTCACAGGCTTCTCCGATGATAAAATTATCCGCATCGACAGCGACGATAACTTCTGGCGCATGGGCGACACAGGACCATGTGGTCCGTGTACCGAAATCTTCTATGACCACGGCGAACATATCTGGGGCGGTCCGCCGGGCAGCCCTGAAGAAGACGGCGACCGTTTCATTGAAATCTGGAACAACGTGTTCATGCAATATGAGCAGATCGACGCCGACACGCGTATTGAACTGCCCGCACAGAGCGTAGACACAGGCATGGGCTTGGAGCGCATCGTGGCCACACTAAGCGGCTCCCACGATAACTACTCCATCGATATCATGCGCGCGTTGATCGAACATTCTGCTGACCTGACAGGCGTGGACCCTGACGGTGACATGTCGCCGAGCCACCGCGTCATTGCTGACCATATAAGATGCGCAGCCTTCCTGATGGCGGACGGTGTTATGCCATCCAATGAAGGGCGCGGATACGTTTTGAGAAGAATTATGCGCCGCGGAATGCGTCATGCACACTTGCTGGGCGCTGACGAACCGTTGATGTATAAACTCTTCCCGACATTGCGGGAGAAAATGGCCGAAGCCTATCCCGAGCTGATCCGTGCAGAAGCCTTGATCACAGAGACTTTGAAGCTGGAAGAGGAGCGTTTCAAAACCACACTCGACCGTGGTCTCAAGATGCTGGAAGAAGAGACCGAAAAAGTTGCTGGCGGCTCCAAATTCCCCGGTGATGTGGCCTTCCGCCTTTATGACACTTACGGCTTCCCGCTCGACCTGACGCAGGATGCTTTGAAGGCGCAAGGTATCGAGGTTGATACGGATGCATTCGATGCTGAAATGGCGAAACAAAAAGCCGCCGCCCGCGCCGCATGGTCGGGGTCGGGTGATGCCGCGACCGAAAAAGTCTGGTACGACCTTCTGGAAGAATTCGGCGCGACCGAATTCCTCGGTTACGATTCCGAGCAAGCTGAAGCTCAGGTGTACGCATTGGTCGTCGATGGTGAAGTTCAAAAATCGGCTAAAAAAGGCCAAGAGGTTGCAATCATTACCAATCAAACACCTTTCTATGGCGAGAGTGGTGGTCAGGTTGGCGACCACGGAACGATCGCAGCCGATGGTTTGAAGGTCGAGATCACCGATACCAAAAAGATGGTCGGCAAGCTGTTCGTGCATATGGGCAAGGTCGTTGAGGGCGAAATTAAAGAAGGTCAGGCGGTCGAATTAAAAGTCGATAGTGGCCGCCGTACGGCCATTCGTGCGAACCACTCTGTGACCCACCTGATGCATGAGGCTTTGCGCCGCGTCCTCGGTGAGCATGTCGCGCAGAAAGGCTCGCTGCAGGATGAAAACCGTACACGCTTTGATATTTCCCACCCAAAAGGCATCAAGCCCGAGGAAATCGCCGCCGTTGAAGAGATGGTGAATAAAGAGATCGCTGCCAATACGGATGTCGTAACCCGCGTTATGCCTTTGGAAGAAGCGCGCGAAACAGGGGCTATGGCGTTGTTCGGGGAGAAGTATGACGAGGAAGTCCGCGTGGTCGCGATGGGTACGCAGGACGGCAATAAGGTCTTCTCCGTCGAATTATGCGGCGGTACGCATGTCGGTAAGACAGGCGAGATCGAGAAGTTCAAAATCGTTTCCGAAGGCGCACTCTCTGCTGGTGTTCGCCGTGTCGAAGCCCTCACGGGTGCCCGCGTCGATGCTTACGCAGAAGATAAGGAAGCTGCCGAGCAGGAAGTACTCGAAAAAGCGCTGAAAGAGAATGAAAAACTGCGCGACGAGTTGATTTCACTGCGCGGTGTCCCGGGCGAAAAGACCGAAGCCGTGTTTGATGCGTTGGTCAAGGACAATAAGCGCTTGCAAAAGGAAATCGCCGATCTGCGCCGCAAGCAGGGCGCGGAAGAAAGCGCGGATGATGTGAAAGAAATCGCTGGCGTGAAATTCATTGGTAAAGTTCTGGAAGGCTTCCCGCCGAAAGATCTTAAGCCTATGGCTGATGATTTAAAGCAGAAGCTTGGCTCTGGCGTCATCGCACTGGTCGCCACCAATGAAGGCAAAGCGTCCATCGTTGTCGCGGTCACAGATGACCTGACAGGCAAAGTGAACGCGGTGGATCTGGTGAAGATCGGCTCAGAAGCTCTTGGTGGTAAAGGTGGCGGCGGTCGCCCTGATATGGCACAAGCAGGCGGGCCTAACCCCGATGCGGCCAATGACGCCGTCGAGACAATCGAGAAAACGTTGGCAAGTTAAGAGTTAGCGGGATTTTACGCCTTTTTGCAAGCAGAGCTCGGCAAATTCGGGCTCGTCCATCTCACGTAAATCGTCTGGATCACCGAACATGATTTTCATCATGTAGTTATTGTTGATTTCCATTTGCTTGGTTTCGCCATTGGCAAATTCGGAAAAGTAGGGGTTACCATCCTGATTATGCCCAATACGCACAAGCCGTCGTCCAAGTAGAAAGTAACGGTAGTGTGACAGTTCAGGGTCGTCGTTATTGGCGCTCATTGATGGGTCTTTTCCAGTGTAATGGTTAGGAAGGGGTTTTCGAAGGCTCTGTTACAGGCTTTTGTTCGCGGCGTTCGATGAAAGTCTGTACTGAATCTCTGAAATCACTCACATTCACAGCATCACCGAATTCAAGTGTTTTAATCAAGGTGTCAGGCGAAGTGGTAGCCCATTGCCATTCTCCGGTCTCTTTATCTCTGGTCAGTCTCTGTGCAACGACAGGTATCAATCCCTCTTCGTCTTTACAGTCTTCTATGTTCACATCCAGATTTTGCGTATACCCGATGACAATAGGGATCGCGCTATCAAGTTCGTAAAACTTGTAATAGGTAATTGGCGGGGCGCCTTCCAGTTCCTCGGGGACTTCATTTGCCGCAGCAAACAGCCCTTGAATCTCCTGAAATTGTATATCTCTAGCCATTAATATATTCCTTTAAAAAATACGTGCAGTGCTTATACATAATATTCGTTCAAAAAATCAAATTTCTTTTGCAATCGCCATCTTAAGTTCTTCGAGTGACTCGGCTTCGCGGTGTTTCATAAACGGTTCGAAGTCGATTTCATCAAATCTGCATATCCTTCTGGCATTAGCGTGAATTTGATGAATAATGTTGTAAACTTGGGCGTAAAACATTGCGTCCTGCGGTTTGAATTTACCCAGATTGTATCGTCCGTCGAGCCTACGTTTCAGATCATACGCCTCATGCGATCCGCGCTCTAGTCTGTTCTTTTTATCCTGTTCAATTATACGCTCGAATTCGCCGTTTTTAGTCATCAGCTCGAAGATATGGTGACGGCCGGGTTCACCAGGAATAGGGACAACAATATTGGCTTTATGCGATGAATATCCACTTTCTGTAGGGTTGCGAAAGCGGTTGTCGGTAATACAGATAACCGCGTTATGGGGCAGCACAACTTTATTTTGGTGGGCCCAGTCGACGACCGAACAGAATGCGGCGATATGTTCGGGCCGGCGCAGGTCGACGCTGCCTCTCTCCGCATCTCGAATATCGACAAAACTGCCCTCGTAATCTTCGTCGGCCTTATCATTCATTCTGGATATGGCTTTGGGCTTTGCCATCTCGAAGCTGCCCATGAGGATATAGTCAAAATAGCCGAGACACTCGAGATCCTCGTTAGCAGTGTTAATCAGCGCTGAAACAATGGATTTGACCAGTGGGCGTATCTTGGCACCGTCTTCGCGCAGTCCTTCGGCCGTGTTGGAACATTGCGTTTTCGGTATCCCATCCGGAAACGCGGCAACTTGGCTATCGAAGTCTATTTTGAGTCTCACAGCTTATTCACGCAATTATATTTTATATTATGGATTTGAAATATTACATAAGTATCAAGAAAAATCAAATTTTCCATATAGTGTTCAGGGCTTTACTAAAAAATCGGGGTTGCTTGAACCTGAGATCGCCGCTATAAGATCGGCAAAGTTTGAATAAAAGGAATACCAAATGGCCACAGAACGCACATTTTCAATCATTAAACCGGATGCAACAAACCGCAATCTGACAGGCGCAATTAACGCCAAACTCGAAGAAGCAGGCTTGCGCATTATCGCGCAAAAGCGCATTCACATGTCTCAAGAGCAGGCTGAAGGCTTTTACGCAGTGCACAAAGAACGCCCGTTCTTCGGTGAACTGACCGAATTCATGTCATCCGCCCCTGTCGTTGTACAGGTTCTGGAAGGCGAAGACGCTGTTGCGAAAAACCGTGAAGTTATGGGTGCAACCAACCCTGAAGAAGCTGCAGACGGCACAATTCGTAAAGAATATGCCCTTTCTATCGGTGAAAACTCCGTTCACGGCTCTGATAGCCTTGAAAATGCAAAAATAGAGATCGAATACTTCTTCAAGCCTGAAGAAATCGTCGGTTAATACCCAATATCTTGATTAAGATGCTTGCGCAGCGCTCCAGTCTTTGAGCGCCGTTTGTGCACGTGTGTTCACCTCTTGCAGGCTATCAATGAAGCTCAAAGCTTTGTCTTTGTCGCCGCCTTTGGCATGTTCCTCTATCTCACCCGAAACGATACTGACCCCGTTCAAACCGAAGTTCGCGGCCATGCCCTTTAGTTCATGTGCGCGCTCGCGGATTTCTCCCACATCGGCATCATCTGTTTTCAAGGCGATCAGCTTTTCAACCAATTCGTCCGTCGTGACCAGGAAACTGTCGATAAGTTCGTCAAACTGATCCTGAGGTAAACTACCGGCCAGATTGCTGATCATATTCGGGTCAAACAAATCGCTATCCGGCACATCGAATTCAGCGCTTGCAGGGGACGAAGATGGGGCGTCATCCGCTTGGACAGGTTCTGCTTCAACAGTCTCTGCTTCCAGAGTTTCCGGTGCCGGAGCTTGCTCGCTCTGTTTCATGCCGCTAATAGCTTGCTGCAACGGGGTCGTCTCTGCGTAGTCGAATTCGTGATCCGCATCGAGATCTTCTTCACCTTCATCAACGAGCTCGCCTTCAAGAATGTCGTCATCGCCATCAGGAGCGTCGCCGCCTTCGCCTTCGACACTGTCTTTTTTAGTAGGGCCTTCTGAAGCTTTTTCCTGCTCTTTCATCCCGGCCAGTTTGATATCACCGAGGTCAGTGTCCGCCTCGGACTGCTCGGCAACCTCTGCAGGTTCGTCATCTTCTGCGTCTTTTGAATATGCAGGAGGCGTCGGTTCGGGCGTAAGTGCGGCAGTTTCGTCGTCCAGCACCTCGATATCCTGACTGACATTAAGCAGAACCTCGAACAGGGTTTGCGGGTCGATCGGTTTGGGAATAAAGCCGTTCATGCCCGCATCTTCAAAAGATTTGCGGTCTTCGGCACTGACATCACCGGAAAGCGCGATAACAGGCGTCTTAGATGTGCGTTTGTCTTTGGAATTGCGCAATATCTTGGTGAATTCCCGTCCGTCCATTCCTTGTAAACGAATGTCTGTCACAATCACGTCGAAATGCTGGCTGTTGCATAAATCTATGGCTTCTTCGGCACTCTCGGCCATCGTCAGCTTATGCGCATCTTTCGCAAGGAAGCCGGCCAGTACACGGCGGTTCATTTCATTATCATCGATAATCAGCATGCGCATCGCAGGGATTTCCTGACGCGTTGGTGCGTTGTACAGAATATCGGTCGCGTTCTCGTTAAAGCTGCGGTCGCCTTCTTCCATTGTCAGTTCAAAGAAGAAGGTACTGCCGCTATCGACCACACTTTCAACCTGAATTTCGCCGCCCATCGCTTCGATCAAAGAGCGGCAGATGGCAAGCCCGAGACCCGTGCCGCCATATTTACGCGTTGTGCTTTTCTCGGCTTGTGTGAACGGGTTAAACAGATCTTTCTGCGCGTCTTCGGAAATACCGATACCGGTATCCTTCACCCCGCAATAGATTTCATATGCTGATGCTTCGCCTGTGTTATCAACCAAAGGCTCGTGCTTCAGAATGATGGTGACGGCCCCGTCGCTAGTAAATTTCACGGCGTTATTAACCAGATTGAGCAAAATCTGACGCAGTCGTGTCGGGTCACCTTTGAGCGTGGAGGGGAAGTTATCGGAAATATCGGCGTTCAGCTTAAGGCCTTTATCGGCCGCATGACCCGACATAAGAGTGACAACCCCTTCAACCAGCTTGACCATATCGAAATCGATAATCTCGATCTCCATATTCCCGCTTTCGATTTTTTCGAAGTCCAGAATATCGTTGAGCAGCGCCAGCATAGTGTCACCGGAGTTCTGGATCGCTTGCGTGAAGTCGTTCTGCTCCTTGGTCATCTTTGTGTCCTGAAGCAGACGCAGCATCCCCATAATACCGTTCATGGGGGTGCGGATTTCGTGGCTGACCACCGCCAAAAATGCGGATTTCGCGCGGTTGGCTTCATCGGCAATTTCTTTGGCTTTGCGCATTTCCTGCGTTCTTTGCATTTCCCGTTCACGAAGATCGGCCATCAATTCTCGCTCGCGCTCGATCACGCGCAGCAACCGTGCCTGGTCGGCGGACTCACGTGACTGTTTAATGCGGGCGAGGGATTGGGCGGCTCTGTTCTCACGCGCGACCGAAGAAATCTCTTCACGCAACGACATACGTACATGCTGTAAGGCGGCCATGATCAGGAAGATGGCTTGCGGCAACAAGGAACCCCAGAATACGGATAACAATAAGGACGGGTTACCAACGGCGTTCAGCCCCGTCAGGAACAGGGCCAGATATCCGCAAGTGGCACAGAACCATGCACCACAGAGGAAAAGCGCACCGTGGCGGTCTTCGTATAATGAAAAGCTGAGCAAGCACAGATAGGCATTCACCAATATCAAAGGCAGGAAGGCAAAGTACTTATCGATACCGCTGGAGCTTCCGCTCATAACGACGCCGAGCAGAAACCCGAAGAAAATCAGGGCAATCGCAGTCAGAAGCGTGTTTTTGATCAAATCCTGTCCGATCCCGAGATTGAGGAAACGGATTGTCATCCCGACCGCAATCATCGTCGGCACAATGATAAAGAACGAGGCCACAAAGTGTGAAAACCCGCCGGCCAGGAAGAAAGCCTGCTCCAGAATGAAAAACAGAATGCTGTAGGCAAAGAAGTAACCGATAAACAACAGGAAGTCATAAGACCGCTGCACAAGTGCCAGTGCGATAAAAAAACCGATCAGGGACAGCGCGATAAACCAGAACACGGTTTTGAAGGTTGCGCCCGCATCCCAGCCCGAGTTCGGCGCATTTGCTTGTGACAGGGATGGTGCCAGCGTATTGGCCAGTGTTTTCTTATGATCGACTTCCGCAATGAACAGGTGGGTTTCCCCTTGTGGAATGTTCAGGGCGATATCCTGTGATTGTGACATGGCGGAGAACAAGCCGCCGCCCTCACCGTCGCGGTTAAACTCAAGAATGGTCTGGCCGATCGTGGCGTCGGTTATACTCAAAGCCTCGACAAAGCCGAACCGGCCATCGAACACATCTCCGAAATTCAATATCCAGTCTTCCGTGGAGGAGGCGTTGGTAACCGTGAAGGCTAACCAGCTTTTCGTCGCATCGGGCGAGAAGTTCAGTACAGAGGCATTTACATGCTCGCCTCTTTGGTTGTTTTGATGACGATAGACGATGTCATCGGCGCTAAACGCCCGCTTGGGGTCGTTTGTGGTGTAAATGTAATTCCCGATAAAGATACGGCTGATCTGATCATTCAGCTCTATTCGGGAAGATCGGGTAAGTTGCGCATCAGCGATTGAAGGGTATACAGCACCCAACAGCACCATGGCCGATAAAAGCCATAGAAAAGGTTTAAAGCTGTAAGTTATTCGAGATGCTTGCATATTTTGCGCTTTACCTTACGTAAGGTCTACTTATCAGTATAGCGGAATATTCGTGAAAAAATACGCACAAAGGTCAAAAAAGAGCGCAGATTTTTAAATCCGTGGGTTTAGCCCATCGGAACATAGGCAATCAGCAGCCCGATAAGGACCACGGCCACGAGGCGGATAGTCCATTTTGTGCCCACAGCAAAGCCCGCCCACATTCTGTTTGCGGCTTCCAATTGTTCCGGATCGTCTTCTACTGGTGTGTGTGAACCCATAATGTCCTCTAAAATCAGTGTGATTTAATTTTTGTGATTAAACTGTAAGCCTCAACGAAGATCAAGC
>JAESRE010000084.1 GCA_016764775.1 Alphaproteobacteria bacterium | reverse complement strand
CATGCGCATGTACAATGTCCATAACGATGGCCAGGCCAAGCCCGACGCCGCCTGTCTCGGTGTTGCGTGAACTGTCGACGCGGGTGAAGGGTTTAAACACCTCATCATATAACTCCGCCGGAATACCGGGCCCGTTATCCTCGATCTGTATCTGCACTTTCTGATCACTCAAGAACGCTTTAACCCAGATCTTGTCAGCGTATTTTGCTGCGTTACTGACAACGTTCCCCATCGCCCGCTCGAAAGCCATAGGACGCGCCTCGATCTTCAGGTCTTGCGGAACATCCAACTCAATCTCGGGGTTTTCAGGACGCTTCACATCACGCAACTTTTCAAACAACGCTTTGATATTGACGTGTTCAAACTCCTCTTCGCCATCCCCGCGAACGAAATCGAGATAGCCCTGAATCATTTTCTCCATATCGAGAATGTCTTCGCGCATTTCCGCCCGTTCACCGTCATCCGGCAACATTTCTATTTGCAGCTTCAGCCGTGTTAACGGCGTGCGCAAATCATGCGACACACCGGCCAGCATTTCCGTACGCTGCGATACCTGCCTTTCAATCCGGCGACGCATATCTAAAAATGCACTCCCTGCCTGCCGCACTTCACGCGCCCCTTCCGGCTTAAAAAACGGCGTATCCCGCCCCTTACCGAAGCGATCGGCGACAACAGCCAGCTTACGGATAGGACGTATCTGGTTGCGCATAAACACAATTGCAATGAACAACAGCAGCAAAGATGTCCCGAACACCCAGAGCAAGAATATGTAGCCGGAAGAAGAAAACAGCCTGTTTTGCGGGAATTCCGCACGCAAGACCCCTTCATCCAGCTGGATAAACACAATCACTTCTTTTTCGGAAAAATCGGCATGCACCGTAAAGTCTTGCGTAATTTTCCGACTTAATTCATGCGTCAACTTGCTCGCAACAACACTTTCCCATATCTGCAGCCGCGACAACTCCAACTCCTGCGGTAAAGTCATACCGGGCTTAAAATCAATATCTATGCTCAATTGCTGATGAGCATAACGCACAATGTTTTTGACTTTTTCAGGGTCCTGCCCCTCCTCCAGCGCCATCGTCACCACTGCAAGCTCTCCAGCAACGGCAAAAGCTAGCCGCGTTGTCATCTTGCTCCAATGGCGGTCAAAGAACACAAATGTCGTGATGATCTGGATCAACAACACCGGCGTGACGAGAATAACAAGAGAACGCCCGAATAATGTCCGTGGCAGAAATTGTTTGATAGACAGGCCTTTTGCCACCTAGACCTCCTCGGCCCGCAGCAAATACCCCTTGCCGCGCACAGTTTGCAAATAACGGGGATGCTTGCTGTCTTCTTCGATTTTACGGCGCAAGCGCGTGACTTGCACATCAATCGTGCGCTCCCCCGCATCAACCCCGCACAACTTGGCCAGCTTCTCACGCGATAACACATCGCCCGCATATCGGCCCAACACCTTTAATAAGGTGCTTTCCGCATCCGTAAGGCCAATCGTTTCCTTTTCGGAGGTCAGCACATCCATTTCGGGATCAAACACCCAACCTCCCATACGGAACGGCGTATCCTTCTTCTCGGGCGTCGCGGTACGCTTCAAAATCGCATTCAGGCGCAAAACCAGCTCTTTCGGCTCGAACGGCTTGGGCAAATAGTCATCCGCCCCCGCTTCCAGACCTTTAATACGGTCTTCCGTTTCGCCCAGTGCCGTCAGCAGCAATATCGGCGTATCTTCTTTCTCACGCAAAGCGCGGGTGAACTCCACACCGTTCTGGCCGGGCATCATCACATCGACAACCATGACATCGACTTCAAAGCTTTTTAATAAGCCCTGCGCCTCTTGCGCATCTCCGGCCTGTAACACCACAAAACCCTGCTCGGTCAGAAACCGAGACAACAAATCCCGAATACGGCGGTCGTCATCAACAACCATCACATGGGGACGGGATTCAAAATCGACATAATCTTTCGTATTTTCCGCCGTCATCGCGCTTTACAAGTCCTGCTTATCCGCTTTATACGTAGTATTCTTAAACTACTGAACTAATAGGAATAGGTAAAGCAATGGCTTTTGTCCCTTTTGATAAACGTGAAGGCTTCATCTGGATGGATGGCGAAATGCTTCCATGGCAAGATGCACAGCTCCACTTCCTCACACATGCACTGCATTACGGAACGCAGGTATTCGAGGGTGAACGCGCCTATAACGGTCAAATCTTCAAAAGCCGCGAACATTCCGAACGCCTGTTCCACTCCGCCCATATCATCCATATGGACATGAAAATGTCTGTGGAAGAACTCGAACAGGTTAAAAAGGACGTATTAAAGGCCAATGGCCTCGAAAATGCCTATATCCGTGCCGCAGCGTGGCGTGGCGCCGAACAAATGGGTATCGACGTAACAGGCACGGAAACCCATGTTGCCGTCGCTGCATGGGAATGGGGCAGCTATTTTGACCCCGAGATCCGCGAAAAAGGGATCTCCTTGAAAACATCCAAATGGCGTAAACCCGCCCCTGACACGGCCCCCACAGCCGCCAAAACAGCCTCTTTGTATAATCTGAGCTGTATGGTCAAGGCCGAGGTCAAGAAAGACGGCTTTACCGATGCTTTGATGCTCGACCATGAAGGCTATGTTGCTGAATCTACTGGCGCAAACCTGTTTGCAGTCAAAGACGGCATGCTCCACACCCCTATCGCCGACCGCTTCCTGAACGGCATTACACGCCAAACTGTTATGGATTTGGCTACTGAGCGGGGAATAGAGATCGAAGAACGTCGTATTAAACCCGAAGAACTCGAATCTTTTGATGAAATTTTCCTCACAGGAACGGCCGCCGAAGTCACCGCGGTGGGCAAAATCGACGACATCGAATACGGCGTAGGCCCGATCACAAGGCAGCTACACAGCGCCTATGAAGACCTCGTCAACGGTCGCACCGAGCCGGTCAAAAAACAGGCTTAAAACCGCAAATCTTTGAATTTTCATCGTTTTTTATACGAAAGATCGTTTCACTTTGAAGCGGCCTTGCGATCATTTATGACCGTTTCTATACCCACCCAAACCCTTACCCAAATAGTTAACAAATCGTTAACACACTGATTTGTAACAAAAATTTGACTTTTGTGTTTTTTTCACGTACCCTGTGTTTAACAAATAAAAAAGTTAAAACAAAAAAGTATAAAAACTGCGGTGTTTAGTTAGAGGGTATAATGGCGTTCACCAATACAAAATTGTCCGAAAGTGTAGTTTCCATAAACAGTGTTTATGGCGCTCTTTCTTTTTGTGCCGCCAATACACCTTTCCCAACTATTTCTGCAGTTAAAACCCCAGTACCCCTGATCGGCGAAGTTTCAACAAAAACTAAAGCAAACAGAGAGAGGGATTAATATGGGCTGGTGGAGCGATAGAGTAAATTCAGTAAGAAATGCGGCTAGAGCCGTTAGTAACACAGTAAGCAGCGCGCGCAGAGCCGTTGTAGAAACCGTTGTTGAAACTGTTGAAGATGTTAAAGACGCAATCGTAGAAGAAGTTGTAGAGACATACGAAGTTGCTACAGAAGCTTACGACAACGCCATGGCATCAGTTACCACCGCAGTCAGCGACGCCTACGAAGGCTCCATGGTTTGGGTAGCGGATAACGTATTCGCCGAAGACACATGGGTTGGCCAAGGCATGAACTGGGCCGCCGATGCCGGTGACAAACTCTCCAACATGTACGATTACATGATCGAAAACCCCGAGCGCGCTTTCGCCACTATCGGCGAAGGTCTGGAAGAAGGTGTCGGTTACATCATCGGTACACCGGGCTACCTTGCCGACCTCGTTGTTGAAGGCGGCGACTGGGCTTACAGCTCCATGACTGGTTCGGAAAGAATGGACGGTTTCGGTCTGAACTGGGGTAACAACATTGCCGGCGCAGTCGACAAAGGTTTTGACCACGCACAGGCAGGCATAAACTATTCAATCGACCATGTCGTTTTCGGCCTTGACACAACATATGCCGAAGCGTTGGACGAAGCAGACGTAAAAGTTTTGAACGAAGAAGAAGCTCTCCTTAAAGGTATTACAATCGGCGCAATGGAAGTTACACTTTTGGCCGCCACAATGGGCGGAAGCGGTGTTGCACGCGCCGGTGCATGGACAGCACGCATCGCCGGTAAAGCCGACGACGTCGTAAGATTAACAAACACAGGCGCTAGAATCAGCAACGCGACAAGCAGATTTGGCGCAGCAGCTGTAAGAACAGCCGAAACAGCTTCACGCCCCTTCCGTGCCGCAGCATCAATCCCCGGTGTTTCTCCTGCACTTAAATATGCAGTTGTTCCCGGCGGCCTATTCTACCTGAACGTCAACGGCGAGCTTTCAGCATACCGTGTACAAGAACTTCAGGAACGCACCGTTGAAATGCAAGGCCGCATGCTGGAAAGCTCGATCACAGGCATCCAGGAAAGAGAAGACTACATTCAGGACCTGTTGAGCAGCCAGAACGAAGAAATGAACGCAATGGTTGATGAACTGAATTCATCACCAATCACAGCTGAACGCCGAGCAGAAATCGTTACACGTTTCGAAGAACTGGAAGCACAATCCGATCTTATCGAAGAATGGCAAAGCCCTGACACGACAGACGCCCGTCGTCAGGAAATCTTCACATATCTACATGAAAGAAATGCAGAGCCTGCAAACGCTTCTGATCAGCCAGAAAACACTGACAACGAAGCACCAAATGAATTCAACACCAACGCTGAAGGCGTTGAGCCCGTAACACAAGACGGCGCTTCTACAGGCAGGTTTATAATTCCGGAGGTTAAGTCTCCATGAGTATATTATCCGCCCTCCTCAGAAACACCGATGATTTCGCCAGATTCGGTGCCCATGCGGACGACATGGCGAGATTCATGGGCAAAAATGCCGATGAGATCGCACAGGCCCTGAGAGGAGCCGACGATGCAAGAAGTTTGGACGACATTCTGGCTGAGCTACCCGCGGGCGCACAGTCACAGGCGAGAGCATATTTTCGAGAGAGCCTGGAGTTTGTAGAGGACCTCGAAAAATTTGTTCGCAACATTGAAGATATTGAGGATATCGACCTGAATGCCTTGAATACCTTGAGTAACCAGATGGGCAAAAAACCCGAAAAGCTGGCGGAAATGTTTGGTAAATCAACCGAAGAAATGACCGACATGCTCAGAGGCCTCAAAGCCGAAATGGTCGAAACAGGCGACCTGCTTGCCCAAAACAGCGCATCAGCCGATAGAGTAAGAGCTGCTCTGGGCCAAAGCGATGAAGGCGCAGAAAACGCCGCCCGTCAGGGTGCAGACGAGCTGGGCGAAGGCGCCGGAAGAAATGCTGATGAAGTTGGTGAAGGTGCCGGAAGAAATGCTGATGAAGCTGGCGAAGGCGCTGGAAGAAACGCTGATGAAGCTGGTGAAGGCGCCGGAAGAAATGCAGCAGAAGAAGCTGCAGAAACAGCTGGGCTCCGCTCACGTATCGCTGGAATGTTCACCAAAAGAAGAGTTTTTGCAGCTGCCGCTCTTGGCGGTACCGTATTTACACTTCACCAGATGGGCATTTTGGGTGGCGATGACGCAGAAGAGCACCCGGAATTCACAGATGAAGATCAAGTCGCAAGAGCATACAGAGAAGCGACAGCAGCCGTTCCCGCGTTCATTACATGGGTTAACGAAAACAGAGACGCTATTAACGAAAGAATTAACAACCTGACTATGGAGAATGGTCAGCCTGTTCCTGATGAGATTAAACAAAGACTTCTCATTCAATCAGACATCCCTGCCGGTGATAAACTGAACGAGCCAAACCTCGTTCGCGCTTACCTCAGCGTAACCGCCCTTGAAGGTGACCCGTTGCTGCAAACTGCACCGGGCACATTCGCGAAAATACAGCAGCTTGATTCCCTGATGATGGTCTACGACGCAATGTATGAGACATTAGGCAATGACGCACAATTGCCTGAAGACCCAACTCAGGCCATGACAGCATTCGCCGCTTTGGACCTCAGAGCAACAATCAAAAACCTTGATTCACTTGGCTTCTTGGGCGACCTGCCTGATTTCGACCTGACAGCTGACCCATTTAACCTGCGCGACCCTGCATTTATGGAATCTTACAGAGTTGCACGCACACGCGCTGAAGAAGCTGGTCAGGAAATCCTGGGCGCAATTCTGGGTAGCGACGAAGTCCCTACCCAAATTAAAACAGACATCCAAAATGCACAGTCAGGCGGCATGCTCGCCCAAGCCCAAGTGGCTCTGCAATCCGGTATCCTGAACGAAGAAGACACTCAAAAACTCTCCGCACTGCAAGGCATTCTGACTGCTGAATCCGGCTTGGCTCCCGCAGTTCTTGCACAGTTGAACGCCGACAGAACAGGAACAGCAGGACCGAGCGGCCCCGCACCTACAGAAACAACAACAACGCCTGAAGAACCGGAAGACACAGGCCCGACTATCGAAGAATTGGTCGAAGTATTCACAACAGACATCCGTTACGCAACGCTGGCTGTTGAGCGCGCTTTCGACAACCGTCAGGACTATGACTCCACAGCAGCGGACTGGGAGCCGGACGAGTTTCTGGACCACAACACACGTCACGAAATCGACCAGATCGTAACAACGGCTTTTGACCGTTACGGCAGCGATTTCCACGGCGACAACATTTCACGTGTAATTGTTAAAACAGACCCAACAAGCGGTGAAGAGCAATACTTCGCGTTTAATGAAAGCGGTTACATTTTTGAAGTACAGATCGAAGGCGGCAATGTCGTCAAAGATCACGCATATGCGACAGACCCTGATTTCCCTGTGACAGCCCGTCTGGAAGATGGTGCAACAGCCACCATCGTAGGCGAGGCTGTCGGTCGCATTGATCAAGGTATTCATGTTCGTGATGAAAACGGCCATATTAACACAGTCCACTTCGCTTCAGCCGCCTTCATGGGTTGGGTGTTCGAAAGCATGGATCAGGAAAAGCGCGAGCGCAATATGCGCATCGACGGCTTCTTCGAAGGTGTTTCTGACAGCCAGACACCAAGCCTTGAAGAAGAGCTTCGTCTTGCACTGGCCGATCGTGACCTGACAGAAGACCAGTTCAAAGAATCCGACCTGTACCGTCGTATCAAAGAAGCCAGAGGCAACGACGACGCTACAGACGAATTCGTAACACAGTTATTCGCAATGGACCTGAACCGTTTTTCACACGGTGCAGACACATTGGGTATCGTAGAAGGCACAGGCGAAGCCAGTGCGGTTTACAACCTCCTGCGTTACATGTCCGGCAGCCGCATCAACGAAGCACATCAGGCTCTTCGCGATCAGGTTCCTTGGGACCGCGACAACATTCTGTCCCGTAACGGCTACGAAATCCTGAAACAGGTTCGTGGCGGCGAGCGTATTGCACTGGGCGTTCTTGAAGACACACGTCAGGACGAAGGCGGCGCACGCCAGAGAGCAGCCCTGCACAAAGAATTCATGCAAGAAGACGGCACACTTCCACAAAGTGTGAGCAGAGAACAAGTTTACGCTTTCGTACAAAAGCAATTCGACCTACGCGCAATCGCTACACTCGGCGACCTGCGCTTGGACCAGTCACAACTGGACACAATGTCCGAGGAAGATCAGGAACGCTTCCGTGAGAATATCGGCGAAGACCTGACAGAAGACATGATCGCTGCAATGAGCAGAGAAGCTCAAAGCCAGCTGATCGCCGAGAACACCGACATTCTGGACCGCGTATCCATCGCAATGGCCGAAGGCCGCTTCAACCCGGATGACCGTGATGTTCAACTGGTCTTCAAAGCATTTGAGCGTCCAAGCCTTGATGACCCGACAATCAGACAGCTGATCGACTCACAAAGAGCCGCAGGTCGTTTCCCGACAGGCCAATACGCGCTGAATTACATGACAGAAAATCAGTTGGAAGACATTACAGGCATCTCCAACTTCAACGACAACAACGTTTATAACCGTCAGCAGCAGATCGAAATTCTGGACAACCTGTTCAGAAACCCGACACCTGCCCTGCTCGGAAACGAAAACTACCGTCAACTGACAATGAACTTCTACGAGCCGTTCATGGCCAACTACACATGGTTCCGTAACGGTTCTGTCGACGATGACTCACTGAACACATGGAACGGCCGCTACGGCGAGCCTGGTCAGGATGAGCTGCTGCATATGTACATGACATACAACCAGCTGCACCTTGACGAAACATTCCCTGATGGCGCACACCGCGTATTCTTCCAGGGTGGTAACAACAGTGTTGACTACTCCCTGACTTACGACGAAGTACGCGCAAAGCTTGCTGAAATGGATGCAGAGCAAGGCACAAACTACGTTGCCCGTCTCGACCACGGCATCGACGCCCTGAACAACCCGTCCATGTACATGTACCTGATGGATATGCGCCTGCACCACTACCGCGAGCTGCGTAACGATCACTATGTACCGGGCTTGAGAGACCGCGAGATTGTTCCTGAATTCAACCGCGCCATTCACGGCACGGAAAACCCTGATCCGGCCATTACAGGTCCTGAAGATGATGGTCCGGACAGCGATGCAGATCCAACCGCAGGCGACGAAGACCTTACAGAAACAAACAGCACAGGCATGGATACAGATGAGACTGCCCTCTTCGCAGCCAACACACTGATGCCGCGCCGCGCAAGAGTATTTCCGAACCTGACTATCGACGAAGCGGAACTTGCCCGTCTTTACCCTGAGCCTGAGCCGATCGTAAGACACGTTAACGCAGCCGGTGAATATATTGATGACCCGAATGCCGTCAGAACAGTTGCAGATGCTGCTGATGACGTAGAAATTCGCCCGACAACAGGCGAAAGCAACGGCTTCCGTTACACTATGCAGCCTGAAATGGACGCTGGCCGCGTCGTTACAATCAACGGCGAGCCTGCCGCACGTTACGCAGGACTGGCCCCTGACGCCTTTAACACAACTTACACATTCGACCCTGCAAACGAAGCATTCAGATTTGCAGGCGATGCAGCAGACCCTGACGCAATCCTGCGCGGCACTGCATACGCAGCACAAGACGGTATTCCTGAAGGTTACCGCGTAATCCTGCGTCCACCGACAGATCTCGTACCTTACGATTCCGAGATCGCACGCGGCTGGAGAGCAGAGAACAACGCACGCATGTCATTGCCGGAAGGTAACGGATCAACATTCAGAGCAAGCTTCGAGCCTGTTCAAAATGTATCCATTGACCCTGAAAACGTAACATACAGATTTACAGACGCCGCAAGTGACGGCGTCAGAACAGCTGACGATGCTGTACCAACCACAACCGCCGGCGGCAAAACACTTATCTTCAGCCGTACGGTAATGGCCAGTGCAGCAGGCTTGAGCTGGTACCACGCATACGCAACATCCGAAGAAGGCACACTTACAACATCTCTCCGTAGCGGTGTTGCCACTATGGATACAGGCCTGATGGTTTATGACTGGCGCTCCGGCGGCCGTCTGGTAACAGGTCAGGCCCTACGCAGAACACTTGGTGTTGTCGGTGCCGTTACAACAGGCGCAGAAGTCGCAATCCACGTAAGCAACAAAGACGGTGAAGCTGCCGGTGCTGCCGCTGTAATCGGTACATTCGCAACAGGCGGTGCCGTCGGCGGTACATTTGTCGGCGGACCTGTCGGCTCTCTTGTCGGTGGTGTTGGTGGTGCGGTTGTCGGTACAGGCGTCGTACTCTGGACACCGGTTGACACATGGCTTGGCCGTGGTTTCAACGGCATGATCTACGAAGGTAGCTGGTTCAACAACGGCATGATCAACGAGACAAAAGAAATCTTCGAACAGATTTACGGTCTGGATCAGGAAGAATTGATGCGCTATCAGGAAATCGCCATGGCACAACAGCAAAATGGCGGCCTGACACAGCCTCAGCTGGATGAACTGAATACACTGAACGACAAAATGCGTCGTGGTTACATGTACAAAATCGAGCAAGGTGAGATCACCGAGCAAGAGCTGAGAGAATACACAAGATTGCTGGGCGACATTGAAGATCACATTATCGACCTGACCAATGCACGTCCGAAATTGATCGAAAATGCTGCAAACTGGGCAGAACTGGACACAGACGGCGACGGCATCCTGAGCGATGAAGAAGCCGCAGCAGACAGCTCCGCAGCAACAGATGTCGGCCTCGTTCGCTTGAACGGCCTGCTGGTTGACCAACTGACACATGCACGCTCACAACTGAGCGCAGCATACGACCAAGCCAGACACTCACAGCTTGACGCCCTCTTGAACGGTGCAAACAGTGCTGCGGATGTTGAGAACAGACTACGCGGTGAATTCTCCCACGTAGCGCGCGGCCTTGAGAGCACATGGCAAGTTAACGGCTGGTGGAACAATCAGGACGACTGGCGTCGTGACCTCGGTAAGGTTGAAAATGACCTTTCACGTGTTAACGGCGAACTCAGCACACGCGACCTTTCATCAAAAGAGATCCGCGACCTGCAGCGCACGGTTACAAACACACGCGAAGAAATCGAAGACCGCATCCGCAACCTGATCCTTGAAGCAAGTGAAGGGTCTCTAGACGAAGATGAATTCCAGGAGCTGAAATTGCTGCAGGAAGACATTCAGAAAGTAGACGAGTTGGAGCGTGCACTATGGAATGAAACGCCACCTACTCCGTCTTCAGAACTCTTCGCGGAAAACGCCAGCGACATCAGCGGCAGCGACAGAATGGTTGCCGGTGGCAACGTACTGCCAAGACCTGGCATGATCGGCTAAACAAGTTTTTTCCGGCCCGAACATACCCTCGGGCTAGATACCAACCTAAAGATCACATCATATAGAGGGTGTGGTCTTTTTTTTATTTCCAAATCTAAACATTAAACCTAAACAGGATCACATCACCGTCTTTGACGATGTATTCTTTGCCTTCCTGACGCATTTTTCCAGCATCTTTCGCGCCCTGTTCCCCATTGAGGGATGTGTAATCGGCAAAATCGATAACCTCGGCCTTGATAAAGCCTTTTTGGAAGTCTGTATGAATAACGCCTGCGGCCTCGGGCGCCTTGGCACCGATCCTGACCGTCCATGCGCGAGATTCTTTGCATGCGCAACGTATCTGGGAGCTGATGTTTGTTGAAATTTTTACAGACACTTTTGTTTTTTTTTGGAACGAAAAAAAT
>JAESRE010000083.1 GCA_016764775.1 Alphaproteobacteria bacterium | reverse complement strand
GTTTTTTCGGCGACATCCGAAGACAAGCCGATAAAGACAAGGTCATCAGGATGGTTGTTCGCGATTTCGATCAGGTGCGGGAATTCCTTTATGCACGGTGCGCACCATGACGCCCAGAAATTCAGCAGCACGATTTTACCGCGGAATTGCTGCAAGGAATATTCTTCGCCGTCCATGGCCACGAAGCTGTAATCGGGTACAGTATCTTTGTCAGCCATTTTTTCCGCAGGCGCTTCGGGCTGCACAATAATGTCCGGCTTTTGGCCATTGAAATAGAGCGTCAACGAGTAGCCGAGTAAGGCGACGCAGACCAGAATGACCAGATTGATAAGAACGGTTTTTGTTTTCATGCTGCACCTTTTTGATGTGTGTGGCGCCAATAAAGTCCGCCGATCAGTAAGCATTCAAGCGCACAAAATGCAATCAGGCTTTCGGCCATGCCGCTTGTGAAGCCATAGGAGTGCAAGCCGACATTCAGTAGGTTTACACCGAACCATGATACGGCCACGACGACATTCAAAAACGCGATTGCCCCAAGAAAGCTTGCGGGTTTAAAGCGGTTGGATACGCGACCATGTTGCACCCAGATCAGCCATAAAACGATTAGCAAGGCGCCGTTCTCTTTCGGGTCCCAGCCCCAGAAGCGGCCCCAGGATTGGTCCGCCCAAATTCCACCCAAAACCGTTCCCACGGCGGTGAATAATAATGCCACGAGAGATATAAGGTAGATGTTGTTTTGCAACGTCATGCGCATCGCGGTGTGGTTCTTTCCCAGAGCCAGAGCAATGTGGGCCAACACGGCCGCAATGATGCACATCGCATAGCCCGCGGTGATGACCAATACATGGGTGGTTAACCAAAAGCTTGTGTTCAAAACGGCCACAAGGACTTCCAGATTATCGCCTGCGGGTTCGAACATTGATGCGCTTAACAACAATAACAATGCAGAGAACGCGCCCGCAGTTAAAGCCAGAGGTGTGCGTTTTGCAAAGTGCATGATCAGTCCCGCGATGGCGGCAATGGCCGAGACATAAAGAACGGATTCATACAATGTGCCGACGGGTGGGCGGTCAAGAATGAGTATCCGTGCGGCAAGGGCGCCTGAATGTACGAGAACTGTCAGCGCCGTTAGCGCGATGACCGGTTTTTGAAAGCTTGCGAATTTAGTGTTGAATGCGGCCAATGCGGAAATAATCGTGATTGCAGCGTACAGGAGCGTTATCCAGAGATATGGCTGAAAGTCGCGGTATATGCGTTCAACGGCAAAGCGCTGTGCAGGGACGTTTTCTTGCGCCTGTGCTGTGGTTTCCGCAACAATATCGGTGGAGATTTGTTGCCAGAGTTCTGCGTCATTGTTGCGGTAGCTTTGTGCGAGATCCGTCCAAAGCGCCAGCAAAAATTCTGCGGCGGGTGTCGTGTCTTCCTGCAATATGGCGTTCCACGGAGACGCCCATTTTTCCTGCTCACCTTCCCATGTCACGGGGATGATACGCAGTAAATTATTGCTTTCGCCACCGGCACGCAGGGTTTGCAGGTTAAATCCCGTGCGCGCCATCGCGTCTTCGGCAGGCGTGAAGTTTTGCGGATCGGCCCCTTTTTGGCTCACCAATGCTTTTACATCTTCTTGCAACTCCTGCTCTATTTGCATCAAATCCATAAAGCTTGGCTGGGCGGGGACCTGTTCGGCGTATTCTTCGGGTAATTCTATATTTAAAGGCAGCGTGCCGGAAAAGCTGCGCATCAGCATGATCAGTGTTGCGACTTTTTCATGGGTGTTGATGAGCGCCTTTTCATCTGCAGTTAAATCTTCAGCCGGTTTTTCGAGCAGGGTAATGACGTCGCTTTGGGTTTTTTGGATGCCGTCATTCAATGCAGCAAGATTGAATAGGATTTTGTCATCGGCGAGCTGCATCTTGTGTCGTACATGTCCGTTTTCGATTTGTATGACATCAATCAGCGCAGCATTTTGCGGATCAAACATTGTAAGTGTTAGCCAGTCGAGCGCAGACAGCTTTCCGATTTTTGTATGGCCGGAAATTTTTTGCAAAGAGAGCCGAGCAAAGCTGTCGAGGGGCTTTAGCCGCCCTTCGTGCAATACGGGGATGTCCTGCAAAACATCTGTGTCAGGTTTGATGTCTTGTGCGTTTACAACGACGGGGCACATCAAAACCAAAAGCAGGACGATGCGTAAAAAAGCGCTCATGGTCTGGCCTTTCTTTGAATGCTTGCGGCGAGAAAACAATGCAGCAATAATCCTAAGGCCATGACAGCAGTGCCGATGTAGGGAAACAGTTTACCCTGATTTTCAACGACCGCGAGAATTGTGGCTTCACCGCGTTCGCTTTTGTCGAACGATGATTGATAGAACGTATAGCCGCGATAGGTCAGCGGCTTATTCATTTCGATGCGGTATGGCCATTCGATATCACCGTCCCTCACGACCACGTCCGAGTGGTAGCTTTTGGCGATTTCCGTTCCGCCGTAGCGTTCCTCGACAAAATCATCCAGCTGGATTTCGAAAGGTAAAAGGTGTTGTGCTTTGCCCAGTATGATCCGGTAGTTTTGGTCGTTATGGGTTACTTCAATAGGTTGCGGCATGCCGTCAAAAGCAATGTACAGTCCGTCTTGTGATGTGCCGCTCAGTTTTAACTCTACACCCGTAAGGTTGGTTTCCGGTTGCGGGTCGAGCGGTTTTTCCTCGAATGCCATAAATTGCGCCATGGATTGATAGGGCAGGCTTTCGTCATAATTTTCAGTTTCAACACGTTTGAGGATTTCGCAGTTCGCGCAGGACTTTATAATCTCGATTTCGAACGGCAGCTTTGTAAAATCCCATTCATCACGATTTTCAAAATCATAACGGGCGAGGACGGTGTCTCCCTGAAAGACCAGAAATTCCCGCGCTTCGTAACTATAGGTATAAGGCGTGGCATAGCCTTCGGGGATCAGCATGTAGCTTTCGCGTGCGGTCATCGCCGTCAGCAAACCGCCGAACAATAATATAAGTGCGCCGAGATGGGAGAGGATGATGCCGCTTTTGTTCCATTTCCATTCGCTTTTGAACAGGAATTTAAACAGCAGGGTTATGCTCAGAATTCCGAGCAAAATATAAGCACCGGGTAAGGGGACCGGACCCGCCCATATAATAAAGGTCGAAAAATATTGATCGATTGCAGGCCATAGCCCCAGCCAGCGTTGCGCCATGGTGCCCACGATGAGCAAGACCATCAACGGGGGCATGATCCAGAACACCGTGTCGGCATCGACAATCGAATTCAGGAGCTTTTTATAAGGGCTGGGCTCTTTTTCCATGGGAGTGATGTATATCAAACTTCTTTTTGATTCAATCTGTTTGCAGTGAAAGGGGTTGCATTCAGGGGGGAGGATGCCCTATATCAGTCACGGAAGGCGGCGCGGGCGAGATATTGCCCAACCCGGTCAGGGGCGAAAGCCAGCAGCCGTAAGTAATTTTTTCGGGTCGTGTCCGTCTTCCACATTTATTTGCTGCAATGCGCAAAAGAAGTTTGAAATTTACACCGAATCAAACCTAGCATGGAGGCAATAACAGGGAACGGAAATGAGTTTAAAAAGGCTATGTACAGGGAAAAAACGCTTGAAGGCGCTGGTGGGCAACGTCCGCTAAGCGCTATTTTTATATCTGACAGTCATCTTTTGCATCCGCAAAACGGGGCTGCATCCATCCATTTAAGAACTATATTCGGGGCACAGACCAATGCGGTATACGCGGTCGGCGACACGATCGACCTTGAAGCGGTCGAAGCCAGTCTGGAGAGGCTTGGCTACAGTGAGGAAAAGTTTCCCGAAAACTTTGCCGATGTTTTGAAGCTGATCGAGTTTCCGGACATGGAAACGCATCTGCGGGTTATCGATACCATGATGGCGCGTGCGGATCGGGGTGATACTGTGCGGTTGATAACCGGTAATCACGATATTGCGCTGGATATGCTGGACGGAGAGGATTTCAATGGAATTGGAATCCGAAATTCAGAACGATTTACAGACGGCGCGGGGCGCCGTTTTTTAGTGGAGCATGGTCATATGCTCGATCCCGGCTTTTTACAGGATTACCAAGGCATGTACAGGATCGGCGATGCGATCCTGCATGGCAGTTTGTGGGTCGATCACAAGCTGGGGCAAGCGATACCGTCGCTTAAATACGAATTTCATTTGACCAATAGTCTCAAGAAAATCGGCAAGCTCTATATCAAGGGCTTTATGGACCGCGCTATGGAGCGGGCAAAAGAAGAAAACATGGATGGTATTATTTGTGGCCACATCCATAAGCAGGCCTTCACCGACAAAGTGAAATACACATTCAGGCCCGGTACCCTGAACAGCGGGGCGCTGTACATAAATTGTGGTGACGGTTTGACGCACGGCACGTCTCTTATCCATACGGGCGGTGCCAAGGATGCCGATTGGTTCCTGCAATCACCGAAACATATTTCCGAAGAGACGATGGCGATTATGGCGGAGGACAATCCGTACCAGAAGTACCGCGAGAACAGTATGGAGATGCTTCAAGCCCTTTGGACGGCGCATCTTCAGAGTAAGCCGCAGGAGCACGCCGCACCGGAAGAACCGCAGATTGTTCGCGACAAAGCGAAGCATCCGTTTCCCGAAACCGTGGCTGCTTCCGTGCCTGCCAGAGATTTCGGGTAAGGAAGCTGTATAGAAATGCGGAAAAACGGCTTCAAGCATTTGCCCTGATGCAGGAATCGCCTTATCTATAAGATATGTCTGAAACTCAAGTACCGTACCGCGTTCTTGCGCGTAAATATCGCCCGCTGAATTTCGATGAACTGATTGGTCAGGATGCGCTTGTCCGCACCCTGAAAAACGCGATTGAAAGCGGTCGTATCGCCCATGCGTTCATGCTGACCGGTGTTCGCGGGGTCGGTAAAACGACGACTGCGCGTATTATTGCCAAGGCGCTGAACTACGCGGGTCCTGACGGGACATCCGGACCGACAATCGGGCCGACCGATGATTGCGATATCTGTAAAGCGATTTCCGAAGACCGTCATCCCGATGTGATCGAGATGGATGCCGCGACCCGTACGGGTGTCGATGATATTCGCGAAATTTTGGACGGTGTGCGCTATGCCCCGACCGAAGCGCGTTATAAAGTGTATGTCATTGACGAAGTACACATGCTGTCGAAGAACGCGTTTAACGCGTTGTTGAAGACGCTGGAAGAACCGCCCGAGCATGTGAAGTTTATTTTTGCCACGACCGAAATCCGCAAAGTGCCGATTACCGTGTTGTCGCGGTGTCAGCGTTTTGATTTGCGCCGTGTTGATGTGCCAACTTTGAGCACACATTTTTCCAATATCTGTGAGCAGGAAGGCGTCAAAGCCGAGGAGGCCGCTATTGCGATGGTGGCACGTGCGGCCGACGGCTCTGTCCGTGACGGTTTGAGCATTCTTGATCAGGCTATGGCGTTGGCAGGTGACACGATCACAGCGCAAGCCGTGGAGGATATGTTGGGTCTGGCTGATCGTGCGAAGTCTCTGGATTTGCTGGAGCGCGCACTGACAGGCGAAATGCCCGAAGCGCTCGGCATCATGGATGATCTCTACAAAAACGGGGCCGATCCTGTTGTGGTTATGCAGGATTTGCTCGATTTGACGCATACACTCACCAAATTGCGTGCGGTTCCCGAAGCCAAGGATATGAATTTTACTATGGCGCGCGATGAAGTGACGCGTGCCGCCGAACTGGCGGGCAAGTTGACTATGCCGACGCTGGGTAAGACATGGCAGATATTGCTTAAAGGGTTGGGTGAGGTGAAAATTGCCCCGAATCCACAGGGCGCGGCTGAGATGGTGTTGATCCGTCTGGCCTATGCTGCCGATTTGCCCGACCCTGCGGCGTTGATAAAGACATTGAAGGATAATCCTGCACCAGCATCTCCGCCGCCCGGCGGTGGAGGTGCGCCGGCAGGGACGCAATCGGGCGTAACAGGCGGTGCGCCCGCGCATGTTGAAGCGCCTATAGGTGGCGCAGGCGGCGGAATGGGCGGCGGCGGAGGTGCCGAAATGGCATCGCATGCCCTTGCTGTTGTGGCCGATACGGCCCCGATAGCGGTTACATCCATTAAAACATTGGAGGATGTTGTTGCCGGACTGGAAGCGCACGATGAAATTCTACTGGCTTCGAATGTCTTTCAATACGTACATCTCGTGAAAATTCAGGACGGGCGTCTGGAAATTCGCCCCGAAGAAGAAGCTCCGCAAAAGCTGGCGCAGGATCTGGGGCAGGCCTTGTCGGCGATTACCGACAAGCGCTGGATTGTCAGCGTGTCCAGTGCACCGGGCGAGCCGACGCTGGCAGAAAAGGCGCAAGCCGTGCTTGAAAAAGAGCGTGCCGAGATTTTACAAATGCCGATTATACGGGATATTCTCAAAGTCTTTCCCGATGCGGAATTAAAAGCTATAAACCATGTAAGTAAGGATAATAAGGACGAACCGTCATGATGAATTTTAAAGACATGATGCAGCAAGCACAGCAGATGCAATTCAAGCTGCAGGAAATGCAGGAAAAGCTTAAAGACATTGATGTCGAAGGCGAAGCGGGCGGCGGCATGGTCAAGGTGACAATGTCCTGTGCCGGTGTTGTTCGCGGCGTGCAAATCGATCCGGCCGTTGTGGACCCGAGCGATAAGGAAACGCTGGAAGACCTTGTCACGGCGGCATTGAATAATGCGCATGACAATAAAGAGCAGCGCATCAAGGATGAGACACAAGCCATGATGGAAGCCATGGGCTTGCCACCCGGCACAAAACTGCCGATTTAAGAATGTCCTATTACAGACCCAAAACCGTAATGATTACGGGCTCTACCGGAGATTTCGGTAGAGCTTTTGCACAGCGCTTTGCCGAGATTGGCAGCAAGCTGATCTTGCATGGCCGTTCAAAAGATAAGCTGGACGCTCTCGCGGAAGAAATCAAAAGCGGTTTCAACGCGGATGTGGAAATATGCGTTTGTGATGTAGCCGACGCAGACGCCATTGCGGGAGCGATTGAAGGCGTGTCCGAAGATTTTCGCGATATTGATTTGTTGATCAACAATGCGGGGCTGGCGTTGGGCCAGTCAGGTGCAACGGATGCCGAGTTGTCGGACTGGTTGACAATGATTGATGTCAATAATCGCGGGCTTGTCGCGTTTACACACGAAGTTCTGAAAATTATGAATGCGCGCGGCAAGGGCCATATTATCAATATCGGCTCGACCGCTGGCTCGTACCCGTATCCGGGCGGGCATGTGTATTGCGCGTCCAAGGCGTTCGTGAAGCAGTTCTCGCTTTCGTTGCGGGCGGATTTGCTCGACAAAAACATCCGCGTGACCAACATCGAACCCGGTATGGTCGAGACACAATTCTCGACTGTACGTTTCAAGGGCGATGAATCTGCGGCGGCCAATGTGTACGCCAACACCGACCCGTTAACAGCCGAAGATGTTGCCGAGAGCGTATTCTGGGCCGCGACATTGCCCGAGCATTTCAACATCAACCGTATCGAGATGATGCCGACGCGTCAGGCGCCCGGCCCGCTGGCGGTGGACAGAGATAAATAAGAGGAATTCATGAGACTTGTTACCTGGAATATCAATTCCGTACGTTTGCGCTTGCCGATTATCAAGAAGCTGACCGAGGAGGTCGGTCCTGACATTCTGTGTTTGCAGGAAACGAAAACGCCGGACGAGCATTTTCCCGTCGATGCCTTGAAGGCTATGGGGTACGAGCATCAGCATTTTCACGGCATGAAGAGTTATAACGGTGTATGTATCCTCTCCAAGCACCCGTTCGAAGGGTATGATATTCATCACCGTGTCGGCCGTGAAGATTGCCGTCATGTCGCGGCTTCAGTGAACGGGTTTGAGTTGCATAACCTCTATATTCCTGCGGGCGGGGATGAGCCTGATCCTGAAGCAAACGACAAATTTGCGTACAAGCTGGATTTTGTAGACGAGATGACACGCTGGTTCAAAGACCGCTATACATCCGATCAAAAGCTGATCGCGGTGGGGGATTTCAACATCGCTCCGTATGAGCATGATGTGTGGTCGCACAAGCAACTGTTGAAGGTTGTTTCCCATACACCGCCGGAAATCGAGCGTTTGGCAAAGATGAAGGATTCGCTGGAATGGACTGATGTGGCTCGCCATTTCGTACCGATGGATGAAAAAGTTTATACATGGTGGTCGTACCGTAACCGTGATTGGAAAAAGTCCAACCGCGGGCGCAGGCTTGATCATGTCTGGGTGACACCACCATTAAAGGACGGGCTTCAATCCCATAATATTTTGTCCGAGGCGAGGGATTGGGAAAAACCATCCGACCATGTGCCTGTGATTGTTGAACTTAAAGCTGCGTAGTTGCGTTGGTTCCGTACCATTAAAATTTTAAAGGATTACATCATGAGATATTTGTTCTTCGCCCTGCTTGCCGGGTTGCTTCTATTCAGCGCACCTTTATCTGCTCACGCCCAGATCGAGCAGTCTTCGAACCGGACTATTTCCGTTACGGGTGAAGGGGAGGTTCGTGTCGTGCCCGATCAGGTCCTGATTTCCATGGTTGCGGAAACACGCGGGCCGGAATTGCTCGATACGCAAAAGCAAAATGATGTGTCCGTGAAAGCGGTTGTTGATTACGCGACGAAGACTCTGGATGTTGAGGAAAAACATGTACAGACGGATTTCGTCAATGTGGAGCCCGTTTATCGCAATTGTAATTACAATGACGAATTAGCGGGTAAGTGTAATCCGCTGGACATTATTTATTACAAAGTCCGTAAGGGTATTCAGGTGCGTCTCAACGACCTGACGCAATACGAAGAGCTGATCACCAAATCCCTGCAATCGGGCGTTACACATATTGATGATGTGCAGTTCATTACCACAGAGTTGCGCAAGCACCGTGACAAAGCGCGCGAAATGGCTGCGCAGGCGGCTCAGGAAAAAGCGCAAGCTGTCGCCGAGACATTGGGTGTTACGGTTAAAAAGCCGATGACGATCAATACTGAAAGTTATTCCATGTTTAATTGGAGCGGGTCATCTCGCGGCGGAAACCCCCGCATGATGATGCAGAACGCTGTTCAGGAAAGCGGCGGTTCAGGTTCCGAAGGTGAAGGCGGCGGTCTGGCTATCGGCCAAATTAATGTTTCCGCGACTGTACGTGTGACTTACGAAATCGAATAGAGGCTTTTAAGGCGTTTGGCCCGCGGCCAGAATGCCGCCTTGGTAGGTCTGTACCAAAACAGCGTAGCGCGTGTTCGCATCGGCTTCTACGGGATAGGCCATATTGGTTGCGTTGCCGTCCCATCTCAGCAGTTTTTTCATGTCTGTCGCCGCGTTTTGATAGCGGTGATAGGAGGTCGGTCTGTTGGCGGCCTTTGCGCTTTTTTCCATTGTGACAAGCCAGACATCGACATCCTTGTTCAACGCGATTTGTGGAAGTTGGATATCGAGATAAGCGCCGTTTAGCTGCAAACCGACCAGTTGGTGTTTTGGGTGTGCCGCGCTGCTGTTCATAGCTTTACTGCTTCTCGCATCTATGACCTTCTGGCCGTTTACAATGGCCATCGGTGTATATATGCCCCGTGTGCGCAAGGCGGATTTATATATCGTCTGGCGAGCATTGCAGAATGGCTGAGAGTAAAGATCCTTGCGGTCGCCGCGATCAAAATAGGTCACGTGGCAACTTATACCGATTACATTCGGGTTTTGCTGAAGAAGATTATTGATGTTTTTATCCGCAGCCGGACAGGCAGGGCAATATTTGCTGGTGAACAATTCCACGACCGGTGGTGCGGCTTCGGGGGCTGTTTGGGGGGCGTCTTGCGCGTACGCATTAACGGTAAACACCATTAGAAATGTCGCGAATATAAATTGGCTAATAATGGCTATATGCTTGTTATTAATTTTAAAAATCACTGCATCGCCCCTTGACTTCCCAGTCACCGAAGCGGGTGGGTTCAGGTAAGCCGGCATCCTTAAAGCCGCCGATTTCTTTGTCCTCGTCTTCTTTATGCTCTTTTTCGGAAGACGGCTTCGGGTTCTCGGCAGATGTGTCATCCGTCTTGACATGCTTCATTTCTGGGGTTTTCTTTTCGGTACTCATATTTCATGATGTAGAGCAATTAATACCGTTTGAAAAGACCGTTTCACACAATGAATACATCCGATCCCGATCAAAACACGCCGCCGGAATTGTTGAGAATGCGTCAGGAAATAGACGCGCTTGATAAGACGCTGATCGACATTCTGGCCAGACGCTATAACGTCGTTCGACGCGTCGGCGAATTCAAGATCAAACATAATATGGAAGCTGTGCAACCCGTACGCGCGCAAGCCGTGAAAGACCGTGCGGTCGATATGGGTGCGGCACAAGGGCTGGATCGCGAGTTTACGCGCAAGCTTTATGATCTGGTTATTGATCATGCCCACGACATGGAGCATGAAATTCTCGGCACGACTGAAAAGGGCGATGCCTAAATCATGAGCACAGAAAATCCCTCCCCTCCTGCTGGTGAAGATGAACAAGCCACCGACGGCATGGCCGCGCGTAAGGCGTCTCTCGCTTTATTGGAAGATGTTTTACAGCGTAAGCAAGCGCTCGATCATGCGTTGGCCAATCAAAATGCGTTTAAAGCCCTGCCGCAGCGTGACCGCGCGCTCGTCCGTATGCTGGTCACCACCTGTTTGCGCCGCATGGGACAGGTTGATGATTTGATCGAACGGGCCATGAACCGCGATACGCCGCGCAATATGACCTTGCAGAATATCCTGCGTATCGGCGTGACGCAGATATTGTTCATGGAAGTTGCCGACCACGCGGCTGTTGATACGAGTGTACGTCTGGCTGAAGAGCAGCGTATGGAAAAACAAAAAGCATTCGTGAACGGCGTTTTGCGAACCATTACCCGCGAAGGCGTGGGCTGGAAACACAAGCAGGATGAAACCCGCCTCAATACACCCGAATGGCTGCTGAAAATGTGGATCGAGGATTACGGTTTGGGTACGGCTGCGGAAATCGCCAAGGCCAACCTGTCAGAAGCGCCGCTGGATATTACCGTGCGCGATCCTGAAAGCCGTAATTTCTGGTCGAGCAATTTTAAAGCGACACAAATGACGACAGGCACGTTGCGCAAAACCTCCGGCGGGGCCGTGCATGAATTGCAAGGCTATGACGAAGGGCACTGGTGGGTGCAGGATGCGGCCGCCGCGCTACCGGTGGAGACCACCGCCTTGACCACGTTCGGATCGTCGCGCCCGCAACCGTCGCGGATCTCGGCCGCAAGGGTGCCGATATCGACCTCGGGATCGTGCAGCAAATCGAGCGCCGCGCGCGG
>JAESRE010000082.1 GCA_016764775.1 Alphaproteobacteria bacterium | reverse complement strand
CGGCAAGCGTAACCGAACATAATACCTTGGTCACCGGCACCTTCATTTGTATCGATACCTGATCCGGCGTCAACGCCCTGTGCGATGTCTACGGATTGCTTGTGCAGCTTGACGTCGACATTGGCTGTTTTCCAGTGGAAGCCTTCTTGTTCGTAACCGATCTCTTTGATCGCTTCGCGTGCGGCTTCTTCGATCTTGTCTTTTGTAATGCTTTCCGGGCCGCGTGTTTCGCCGGCGATAACAACAGTGTCGGTGGTAACAAGCGTTTCAGCCGCTACGCGTGACTGCGGATCTGCAGCAAGGTATAAATCAACAATCGCGTCTGAGATACGGTCACAGACCTTGTCAGGGTGACCTTCAGAAACCGATTCACTTGTAAAAATGTAATCTTTTAATTCGGATTTTTCGGGGGCGATTGGTGCATCTTGTGCAAGAGCGGCGGAAGTGTTTTGCATGTTCTTATCCATCTGTTTTCAATTCTACGTACAGTGCTGCACGCCTTTAATACCATTCATAAAGCTCGACCCTAATCGTTATGTATAGGGGTGGCAAGCCTAAAGTGACTGTTTTGCAGAGGGGATTCTTCGGCTATTTCGAAAGACGTTCGGCCATAGATTTTATGAACTTCATAATATCTTTACGGGCATTTTCGTCCTGAACGGAATAATAAACGCGCAACAAATCTGTTGTTTCCTTGCGCGTCATAATATCACCATGTTCAAAGCCGTCCTGTTCATTATCTGACATGCCGGGGATGGCTTGGCCGCCCTTGGCTTTTCCGAACTGCTCGAAGAAGAAATTAACCGGAACATCCAGAATTTTACTCAATTCAAATAAGCGTCCGGCACTCACGCGGTTTGTGCCGCGCTCGTATTTTTGGATTTGTTGAAACGTAACGCCTACGGATTCCGCAAGCTTTTCTTGACTCAGCCCCAATAGGGAGCGTCGAACCTTAATTCTTTGCCCGACGTGAATATCCATCTCGTTGGGCGTTCCTTTTGTCTTCATTTTGCTCATACGCAATATTATTTCTGGCAACGTTTAGTTAGTTATTATTCTTTCGCAAGAGAGCTCATACGCAGTGTGGGCAATATGAAAACTTTGTGCGACCAAAAATACACATAGACTTGATTTCTAACGTATGCAACTAACCTTAGGTATGTCCCATGTAAAAAAATCAATCTTCATTTGTATTATAGTGCTTTTTAATCAATGCAAAGCTAAAAAAAGCAAAGACTAAAAACATAAAAATATTGTTTTTAGCCCAGTCGTCAATAAAAGATTGCCCCCTTATTTTTGGCATTTTGGCATTAATGGTTTCTTTTGTAAATACGCTCTGCGACTGGTTTTTGCGCCCGTATGGATCAATAATTGCGGAAATACCTGTATTCGCTGAACGAATTACAGGAATGCCCGTTTCCACGGCTCGATATACGGCTTTTGCAAGGTGCTGATGGGGGCCTGCACTATCCCCATACCAGGCATCATTTGTGACATTAACGATAAAATCAGGTGGATTGTTTGTATCGGTGGCACGCCCCGGGAAGATAATCTCGTAACAAACAAGCGGGCTATAAGCTTTGTTTTGCAGTGAGTTAAGCGACACGATGCCTTCACCTCTGCCAAATCCCTGAAACTGTACGACGGGTTTAAGCGGAATCCATTGCTGAAACGGGATGTACTCGCCAAACGGAACGAGATGATTCTTGTCATAGATGTTCTGGATCGTGCCCATACGGTCAAACTCCACGAGAGAGTTAAAATACTGTCCCGTCTCCGCGTCGTACCTCAAATATCCGGTCAGCAGAGATGAGCCGACAGGCAGGCTTGCGAGCGCGTTCCTGAACAAAATTTGTGCAGGTGCTGTTTGTAAGAGACGGTAACTGACGGCTGTCTCGGGCCAGACAACAATGATCGGCTCGTCAGGCAGCGGTTGCTGCGTCGAGAGATTTAGATGTTTTTCAAAATTCGAATATTGTTTGCCGCGCTCCCATTTCTCGTGCTGGGCAATGTTGGGTTGAACCACTCTGATATTGAGGGGCGTTGTCTCTTGTTCTGCGCCTGATAACTCGGCCTGACCGTACGCAAACGTTCCGAGCAATGTGAGCGTGACTATGAGCAGTCCTGATATTTTCTGCGCTGAACTTTGTAATAGCATCAGAGCAGGTGCACACGCCCAGATCAGGGTGAGGAGCGTCAGGAAATACACATCACTTAAGCGT
Organism: Alphaproteobacteria bacterium; assembly: GCA_016764775.1. Lineage (GTDB taxonomy): Bacteria > Pseudomonadota > Alphaproteobacteria > Micavibrionales > Micavibrionaceae > TMED27. The sequence continues at coordinate 9,434 of JAESRE010000082.1, read as the reverse complement.
AGGACCTGAATCATTGGCAGGCTATCAACCCATGTATAACCGAATAAATTCCAGGGGAAGCCCGTAAAGATGTGTCCGCGAACCCATTCAAACAGAGCGTAGGCCGCCACAAAGCCGAGCCAACCGGATATGTGATTAAGGCGCATAAAGCTCTTGGCAATCAGGCAGGCAAGCGCGGGAAAAAATGCGAGCAGGGCGGGGAGGCCGCAAGCGGCCAACGGCCACGCCCAGACATACGGGTTGCCTTCAACCAGTAAGGCATTGGCAACCCAAGACAGGCTGAACACGAAATATCCGAAACCGAAAACCCAGCCTGAGCCAAAAGCCACCAATCGGTTTTTAGCCTTCGTAACAGCGTAATACAAAACGGGCACGCTGATCAGCAGCAAGCCCCATATGGGTGACGGGGGCATGGCGAGCGCAGCAATCGCTCCGGCAACGAAGCTGAACAAAAAATTGAAAACGGTTTTTTCGAAGTAGGCGTTTATAAAAACGACAGGCTTTATATCGGTGGGCAAAGGCTTATTCATGCCTTTGTTTTAATTTATGCGCTCTCGCGTTGGCTAGCGGTTTTTTCATCCTGCATATCTTCCGGCTCTGGAATATGCGTGATTTTAACACGGTCAATGCGGCGGGGATCACCTTCCAGAACCTCGAAAACCATACCTGTGTCGTGGGTTATAACCTCACCGCGCGCAGGAACACGTCCGGCAATGTCAAAGACCAGTCCGCCAAGTGTATCGCTCTCTTCGCGCTCTTCTTCACTCAGGATTGTACCGAAGCGGTCTTCGAATTCCTGCAGGTTCACACGCGCATCCGCGACAATAGAGCCGTCTCTGTTTTCTTTCATCGTCGGCTCATTCTGAATATCGTGCTCGTCATCAACTTCACCGATAATGGCTTCGATAATGTCACCGATAGTCACCAGCCCGTCGATACCGCCATATTCATCCACGACCAACGCCATGTGGCGGCGGGAAGACCGCATTTTTAAAACCAGATCCAGAACAGGCATGGACGGGGACACAATCGGCACTTCCGCCATTACGTCCAGCAGGTTCACTTTCTGCTTGTTGGCGATCTGCTCGACAATATCCTTTATATGAACGGTGCCGAGCACCTCATCGAGTGTGTCTTTATATACGGGGAAACGGCTGCACTGTTTTTCAGCCAGCAAAGCGAACAACTCGTCTTTGGAGCTGTTTACATCAAGGGCCACAATATCCGCACGCGGAACCATTACGTTCACGACGTTGAGGTCCTGCAGTTTAAGGATGTTGGAAAGCAGCAGACGTTCATGGCTGGAAACAGGGTCGGTATGAAGCTCTTCCAGAGGCTCAACGATATATTCCTCGATCGCTTCACGAAGACCGTTATCATTCTTTTCATGCTGACCGGTAAACAGGTACTTCAAACGGCTTAGTAATCCGGGTTTTTCATGCCCGTTACCATTACCGTTACCATTTACGGTTTTGGAGGAGTTTTCCGTCTGTTTCTGTATCCTAGACGGCTCATCCTGTTCGCCGTCTTCGGCGGGAGAGGATGATGTTGAAAAAGCTTCCGATTCAGTGCGCATTTCAAATAACTGTTTAAAATCTAATTATGACACGAAATTGCCGCTTTCATAAGGGTTTTTTACCCCTAAAGCACGCAAAATTTCAATTTCCAGTGATTCCATGACCTCGGCCTCTTCATCATTTTCATGATCATGCCCCAAAAGGTGCAATATGCCATGAACGATTAAGTGGCTGACATGGTTCTCAAAAGTCTTTTCTTGGGCCTCTGCTTCTCTGTGTATTGTCTCGAATGCGAGGATCACATCGCCCAGTAATTGTGGTTCATCTTGCGGAAAAGACAATACGTTGGTTGGCTTATCTTTTCCGCGCCATTGTTTGTTAAGCCCTTGAATGAATTCGTCATCGCTCAGCACAAGGCTGAGTTCGGTATCTTCATCCTCTATATCCATGGCTTTCAGTGCAGCCTGCGCCGAATTCTCGATAACAGATTCAATATCGGGGCATTGCCGTGCCCAATCATCGGATTCAATGGATATATCAATCACGGCCATAAGAGTTTTAGCGTGTGTTCTCGCCCTTTTGATCGTACGCGTTGACGATCTTGCTTACCAGATGGTGACGCGTCACGTCGCCTTTGTCGAAATGAATGAATTTAATGTCATCGACACCGTGCAGTATTTCGGTAGCATCACGCAATCCCGATTTTACCCCGACGGGCAAATCCGTTTGTGAAATATCGCCTGTAATTACCATACGTGAAGACTCGCCCAAACGGGTCAGGATCATCTTCATCTGCGTGGTTGTGGTGTTCTGGGCTTCGTCCAGAATAACGAATGCGTTGCTTAAGGTTCGCCCGCGCATGAACGCCAGAGGCGCGATCTCTATATCACCTGTTTCGATTTTCTTCATCATCAGGTCATGGGGCAGCATGTCGTGCAACGCGTCATATATAGGACGCAGGTAAGGATCGACCTTTTCTTTCATATCACCGGGCAGGAAGCCAAGCCGTTCACCCGCCTCAATGGCTGGGCGGCAGAATATAAGCCGCTCTACCTGACCGTCCAGATACATCGACACGGCGCATGCCACCGCGAGATAGGTTTTACCCGTACCGGCGGGGCCAAGCCCGAAAACCATTTCACTATTCAGAATAGCCCGCAGATACGCTTCCTGATTGGGGGAGCGTGCAGCGATAGACTTCTTCTTTGTCTTGATGACTGTTTTGCCTTTGGACACTGTGGGCTGCTCGTCTTTGTTGTCCTGCTTATTCTGCAGGAAGCGCAGCTCGGCATCAATCTCCGCCGTACCGATCTCGCGTTTTTTCTCGATTTTTTCGAGCAGGGAGTTCAGAACGTCCTCGGCTGTTTTCACCGACAGGTCATCGCCGGACAATGTCACGGTATTGCCGCGATCCGATATCTGGATGCCTAATTTTTGTTCGAGATAGTTCAAGTGGGAGTTATGCTCTCCGAAGAGTAGCGGCAGCAGCTTGTTCTGCTTGAATTCCAAGGTTTGGGTTGTGCTCAAGTAATCTCCATTATTGCTATAGTATAAGTATAGCAAAATAAGGGAAAATAAACCAGATTTTCGTAAATTTTAGCGGCTTGGCGAGTTCACGTAACCCTTTGTTCCGCCTTCGGGTTTTGTGATTTTGTTCACTCTGAATGCTGCGTATCTGCGGGTAAGATCCATATCGGACAGCTCTTCATCCTCAAGATGATTGCCGGATTCACCGAATTGACCCGTTAAATCTACGATTTCAATATTCAGGTCTTTGCTGAACTTGCGCCATTCTTTGGCAGCTTTCGCAGCTTCTGGCGAGCTGTCATGAACAATAGCCAGAAAGTCCGCATCGTCAGTAGCCAGATAAAGACGGTCTTCGGGGCGTATTTTCTTCAAAAAGCCGCGTACAGCCTGCATTCTGGCTTCGAACTGTGATTGGCGGTCCTTGGGTTTGACCTTCAGATCGATCGCTTTGGTTGTGGTATGGTTCAGGCCGCGCATGGGGGGGCCGTTTGCGTAACCGCCGAAACCACCGGATTGATGGTCCTTTGTTACGAGTGTACGTGCGGCAACAAGCTTGTTAACCCCTGAATTTATGTGCTGAAAAGCAACATGTACGGATATGTCCTGCGGCGCCTTTTGACTGCGCTTTGTGCTCTTTTTAGTCATTCCCTGTTCCAGATACTCAGATAGTTTTTTAATTTTCTAATATAAGCAATGCATAAGGAACTAGACTCTGAATGTCAAAGTCTTTCGGCTAAGTAACTGTTAATGCTTGTTTTTAGATTCGAAAAGGCGCTTAGGCGGTGTGCGTAATGCTCTCGGATGTGACGATTTCACCGGTCAGGGAATTATCAAAGCCCTCAGTGATTTTGATGTCGACGATCGTGTCCATCAAACGCTCGTTGCCTTGAACAAACACTGATTGCATGAATGGTGAACGCCCGACCAACTGACCCGGCTTTTTCCCTTTGCGGTCCAAAAGAACGGGCAGGGTCATACCAACGGACTTACGGTTGAATTCGGCTTGCTGCTCATTCAGCAGAGCTTGTAAGCGGCTCAAACGTTCGGATGCGACATCGTCTCTGACCAAGTTCTGCATGTTTGCAGCCGGTGTACCGGGGCGCGCGCTGAACTTGAATGAATAGCAGGACACAAATTCTACACGGCGCACCATATCCATAGTGTCCTCGAAGTCCTGATCCGTCTCACCGGGGAAGCCGACAATAAAGTCTGATGAAAATGTGATATCGGGCCGCGCTTTGCGAAGGCGCTCGATCACATCGAAATACAGATCACGGTCATGCTTGCGGTTCATCGCTTTGAGGATTTTGTTCGATCCGCTTTGAACGGGCAGGTGCAGGAACGGTTGCAGCTTCGGTAATTCGCCATGCGCGGCAATCAGGTCGTCGTCCATATCACGCGGGTGTGACGTCGTGTAACGAAGACGCTCCAGCCCGTCGATATCATGCAGGGCACGCAGCAATTCGCCCAAACCCCATGTGCTGCCGTCCGGTCCGATACCGTGGAACGCATTCACATTCTGCCCCAGTACTGTAATCTCCAGCGCGCCGCCATCGACCATACGCTTACCTTCATCAACGATAGCCTGAACATCACGGGAATATTCCGCGCCACGTGTGTATGGCACAACGCAGAACGTACAGAATTTGTCACAGCCTTCCTGAATGGAGAGGAACGCGCTTGATCCTGAATTCTGTTGCTCTTCGGGCAGCTTGTCGAATTTGTTCTCGCCGTCAAAGTCGGTATTGATGATGCGATCGCCGCCATTCGCCTCGATCACCATTTCTGGCAGCTCATGATAGGTCTGCGGTCCGAACACCATATCGACATACGGCGCACGTTCGAGGATGAAGTCACCTTCGGCCTGCGCAACGCATCCCGCCACGGCCATCAAAAGCTGACCGCCTTCTTTTTCTTTTTTCTCTTTCAGGGGGCGCAAACGACCAAGATCGGAGAACACCTTATCCGTCGCTTTTTCGCGAATATGACAGGTGTTCAGGATAATCATATCCGCATCATCCGCTGTATCGGTTGTCTGGTAACCGAGCGGGCGCAAAATATCAGCCATGCGGTTGCTGTCATAGACATTCATCTGACAGCCCCATGTCTTGATAAAAAGTTTTTTCGCACTGTTTGCGGACGTGTTGCTCATGTGCGCTTATAAACCACAGACATCCACGGAAAATCAATAAAAAACCCAGATAAAAAGATAAGAAAAAACTGGCCAAATGGGTGGACATTTCTGTTATTCTAATTCTATAACCACATTTCAATTTTACCGAAGAGCGAGTTTATGACGCGTATTCTGCTGACCCTTTTTGTTGTTCTCCTGTCTGTCCCCGCAAATGCTGGTTCCTGTTACTCGAACGCCGAAGCCGAAGCCGAGCAGGGCATTCGCATTCACAGTGAGCTGATGGTTATTGGCCTGAACTGTCAGGTTATCGGCGCTCGCCACGGACTGAACCTTTACGGGGACTACCAGCGCTTTACGGTCGACCATGCCGCGATTATCCAACAATACGAAAAGATTTTGCTTAGACATTTCGCAAGTAACGGCGGTGGTAAGCCCGAGGCACAATTGAACAAGTTGCGCACGGACTTCGCGAACAAGATCTCCAACGATGCAGCCGCTTTGCGTCCGGACGTGTTCTGTTCAAAATACGCGCCGCGCATCACTAAAGCATCGGCAATGGACAGCCGCGATCTGCGCAAATGGGCATCAACGTTCTACAAATCCCACCCTGTCTCCAAACCGTTATGTGATGGATAACTCCTTGATCGCACAGGCTTAGGCTTGCGCGGGTGTTATTATTATGTAACCGTTAATGCATGTTTGAAGCATGCTTTCCGAAAACCGAAGAGGCATTAAGAGCTTTATCTGAATCCTGTGTAGGCGAAGGGTACAGCAACGCTATTGATTGCGCGTTCGCAAAAACATCCTGCGTTTCAAACGGAACGATTTTTTATTCCATACCTGTAGAATTGGACACACCGGCCGGACTGGAAACGTTTGATATTCCGTTGCTTCTGGCGTGGCTGGGCATTTGCTCGGTCTTTTTCACATTCTATCTCGGTTTCATCAATATCCGGTACTTCGCGCACGCCTTTGCCCTGATCTTCCGCAAAAAATATCAGGAACCGCATGCAAAGGGCGAATTAACGAACTTTCAGTCACTAGCCGCGTCTTTATCGGGGACCGTCGGGCTCGGAAACATCGCAGGCGTAGCTGTCGCCGTTTCATTGGGCGGGCCGGGCGCTGTGTTCTGGATGATGGTCATGGGCTTCCTCGGTATGTCGACCAAATTCGCCGAAGTTACGATAGGGTCCAAATACAGGCGTGACCGTACTGCTGACGACTCACCTCATACGATTTGCGGCGGGCCTATGTATTACGTGCGCGATGCATTCACCAAGCGCAAGATTCCTTATATTGGCTCCGTTCTGGCAATAATTTTCGCCGTCAGCTGTATTTTCGGCTCATTGGGCGGCGGAAACATGTTTCAGGCCAACCAGTCTCTGGAACAGGTTGTACGTATCACAGGTGGTGAACAAAGCTTCTTTGCTGACCATGGCTGGGCGTTCGGTCTTATTCTGGCCTTTATGGTCGGGCTCGTGATTGTGGGCGGCATCAAGTCGATCGGGCGTGTGGCGTCCAAGCTCGTACCTCTAATGGCCGTCGTTTACATGGTTGCGGCCATCGCCGTGATTTTGATGAATTGGCAGGCTATCCCCGAAGCCATCACTATAATCTTCACGGAAGCTCTGAATTTTCAGGCGGGTTTCGGCGGCATACTGGGTGGTATGCTGGTGGGTATTCAACGTGCATCGTTCTCTAACGAGGCTGGGCTTGGTTCCGCGCCGATTGTCCAATGTACGGCCAAGACCGAATATCCCGTGCGGCAAGGCTTTGTCGGTATGATCGGACCGTTTGCCGATACGATCGTTGTCTGCTTTACCACCGCAATGCTGATTGTTGTCACAGGCGCATATCAAAATGCGGACGGCATAAGCGGCGTGGAATTGACATCTATGGCCATGGAACATGGCGGGGAATGGCTGTCGTATGTGTTGGCTTTGGCCGTCTTCCTGTTTGCCTACTCGACTCTGATCACCTGGTATTATTACGGGGAGATCGGCATGACCTATATACTGGGCGAAAAAATGTGGGTTGCTCACTTGTATAAACTCATTTTCCTGCTGGTGGTGGTCGCAGGCACATCCATAAAACTCGGAAGCTTTATCGACTTTACGGACGGGCTATTCCTCTCCATGGGCTTCGCCAATATTATCGCTTTATATATGTTTGCACCTGAAATTAAGCGCGATCTAAAGACGTACATTCAGGAAATGAAAGCAGAGAAAGCCACAGCTTAAATTTTTATCCACAAGGCCTCCGTGACTCGGTTTGAGCGTTTTCAACGGTTTGCGCAACCCTCGCACCTCGACCTGTGAATAACCCCAAAAAGCCCCTTGCGACAATGTTTTGATCATGGCTTTTTAAAGTCTCTTCACACCTCAATTTTTGACCTGTCCGCAGCAATGCGGACTATTTGGGAGCTTTAAAACATGCGCAAACCGTCAGGTATCAACAAATCCTCGATCAAAATGTCAGACGACCTCGCCGTACAGGACAAGGACGAAAAACAAGACGAGAAATCCAAGGGTGTTTTAAACACTGACAAGCGTGTTGAGAATACGGAAGGGTTGCGCAAGAAAGCCAGCAGCCTCGGCGGTTTGAAAATGGCCGCGTCCGAAAATCTGGTCAAGGATGCCGAGGCGAGCGCCGCAGATTATGACCACGACGAAGAATCTGTGCTTTTGTTAAAGCCGGCCAACCAGAACATAGAGCTGGCCAAGCCTTCAAAGGCTGTACGTGCGTTTGAGGTAGCGGGCGTTTTGGCAACTGTTGCGTGGATAGTGTTCTGCATCACGTATGCCGTTATCACACCTGAGTTTTCATTGGCACCACAGGCACTTGGTGCGTTTCTGGCCGGTATGCTTGCACCACCTGCAATGCTCTGGATGCTCATTACGACAATGAATCGTCGTTCAGATATAAATACTTATGCCGCATCTTTAAGGTCAGAACTTCAATCTTTGCTGTTTCCCTCTGAAGAAACAGCCAGCATGATCAATAGGGATGTTGAAAATCTCTGCCGACAAGCTGCCGAAATTGCGACAGCTTCAAAAGCAACGTTGAAATCATTGCAACGTGCCCGTCAGGGGTTGCGTGTGGAAATCCGTGATTTTTCCGGCGTATCTAAAAAGACCGAATTTCATATCGATCGCCTTGCCGAAACTTTGCAGGAACGCGCATCAAAACTTCAATCGCTGACTGATGAAATCGAACAGCGTACGGCCTCTATCGATGAACGCACGCAAGCGGGCGCTGACGCATGGGATCAGGCAACGCTGACGGTTCTGCAACGCACGGCCGAAATGGAAGCGGCCCTTGATAAAGGAACAGGCAAGTTGCTGGACGCCGCCGATAAGGCCGGTGAGAAAACCAACGACATCAAGACAGCATTGGATGACACATACGTGTCTCTGTCTGACACCGTGGACGAGATCGCCGAGCGTCTGGAAGCCCTGAGTGGCCGTTTCGAGGATCACAAGTCAGGCCTGACAACAGCCACAGATGATATCAGTGCCGAAACACAGCGCTTGGCGGAGATGATCCGTGATGAGGTTGAAGGTCTTGAAAGCGTAACCGACCGCACGGTCGAAGCGATGAGCCGTTCTGTCAGCACGATCCAGAACCATAAGCAGGCGCTCGATAACGGCGCGCAGGATCTGGCAAATCAAGCTAAAGACATTTCAAAAACCCTGTCTGAAAGCGTTAAAGACGTTGAGCGCGTGATCGACAGCGCTGAGGAAAAGGCGGATGCTCTGGTTGAGCGCCTTGATGAAAAGACCGGAAGCTTGCGCACCACGATTAGCTCCATCAGTAAAGAAGCAGATGCTATCGAGGTTGCAGGACAAAAAGCTGCAAACCAACTGAGTGAAGCTCTGTCTGTCGCCATCTCCGGTTCCGAAAGTATCGGAAGTGCGGTACGCCGTGCTGTTGAAGCTCTGGAGGAAACATCCTCGCAAGCCGAAAGCCGCGCACAGACGCTGCTGCACACTACCGAAGAACATATCGGTTCGTTGAATGAATCGGGCCGCGCCCACGCCGAGGAAATCCGTGATATTGCGAAGATGCTGGAAAACAGCCGCGAACAGATTGAAAGCGCGTCAGTAGCCACAAAAGAGCACATCGAACATCTTTCCGAAGCGGTCGAAGAGCAAAACCGCCAGATCACAGTCTCCAGTGGCGCGCTTAAAGAGCGTATCCAGAGTGTTCAGAACGCGCTCGAAGGGCCGCTCTCTGACACCAAGGCGACAATCGCC
>JAESRE010000081.1 GCA_016764775.1 Alphaproteobacteria bacterium | reverse complement strand
TGGCGGCTTGCCGCTATTGCTGGAGGCGCAGGCCGCACGTCTTGAGGGACGTGAAGAAGACGCGGTTAAAAGCTTTGTTGAATTGCTCGAGCATAAGGATGCGGGATTCCTTGGTGTGCGTGGCTTGCTACAGAGTGCTCTGGATAACGGAGATGATGAAGGCGCGCTGGCGCTGGCCGAGCGGGCCTTGGAATTGCATCCGAACCAGCCTTGGATTTTGAAAATCACCTACGACCTGCTGATCCGCATGCGTAAGTGGTATCGCGCGGAAAAAATTCTTACACGCTTAGAAAAACAAAAAGCGGTTGAAGCCGAGCAGGCGCAATCAGACCGCGTGGCTTTGTTGTTGGCACAGGCAGAGGATGATGTGGCTGAAGGGTACGTTGCCGACGCAACCCAGCAGGTCAAGCAGGTGCTCAAGCTGTCACCCGGGTTTGCGCCCGCGTCGATATTGCTGGCCAACATTCAAAAAGAGCAGGACAATTTGAAGAAGGCCTATAAAACCGTCAAGAAAGCCTGGAAAACAGGCACGAGCGGCGCACTGGTTACATACTGGATGGAGCTTATTCCCGAAGAGGACAAGAACGACAAGCTCGCCCGTTTGCGTTGGATGGAAAAGCTGCTCAAACATAATCCGCATTCACCCTCAGGTTTGCGCGTGGCTGCCGAGCTGGCTGTGGAAGCAGGTCTTTGGGGCGAAGCCCGCGAATATTTCAAAGCCGCCGAGGAAGAAGGTATCAGCAGTGCGCTTTATAAAAGCTGGGCAGAGCTGGAAGAAAAATCAGGCGGTGGCGAAATCGCTGTACGTCATTGGCTATCGAAGGCGGCAGATGCCCCAGCGGCCAAAGGATGGATTTGCCAGCAGACAGGGCGCCGCTATACGCACTGGGTGCCTGTGGCCGAGCCGCATGGTTCTTTCAATACGATTGAGTGGACACGCCCGAAGGCCGAGTTGGACCCTGTCATCATGATCGAGAAGAAATACAAAATGAATGAAGCGGTTCTTGACGCGCCTGAAACGCCCAAGGACAGTTCGGTCGGTTAAATCAAATAAGACGGATGAGGCCGCGTTTTTGCGCGACCAGAATTGCGATACCGCATATGTAGCCGCCCAGATGCGCTTCCCACGCCATTGATGCGCCGCCCATCAGCAAGCCCGGCACCACAATAAACAGCCCCCAGAAAATCAGGATTGGCCATGGCCCGTATTTGCCGAATTTTTGCGTCATCGGATGGTATGCGTTCTGCGTGATGGTCAGATATATCAGCGCGCCAAAAAGCCCGCTGATTGCCCCTGATGCGCCGACAACGGGAATAGGGGAGAAGGGGTGGACAATGAAAAATGCCAATGCGCCGGCCAGTGAGCAGGCGATGAAAAACTTCACGGTCGAGCGGGTGCCGAACATTTTTTCGAAATACATACCCAGAACGAGCCCCATGATGGCGTTAAACAGCAAGTGCATCCAGCTGCCGTGGATTAACACGTGCGCGAGGGGGCTGACCAATGCGCCCAGATCCCAATCGAATCCGCCTGTGTATTTGCCCGGTATAAAGCCTAGGAAATACAGAACCTGTGGGTAAGTGCTGTCGTCGAGTAAGAGGCTTAACACAATATGTACAGCAACAATGGCGGCTACGAGATATTTCGAGAAAGGCGGAACGTTGCCGAATTTGAAAAAAGGCTCGCGGTTGGCTTTGCTTTTTTTCTTATATTCTTTGCGCCAGCGTTCTTCCTCTTCCCGTTCTGCACGCCGCATGCGGTCGCGCTCTGCCAGAGAGGGGAAGCTCACTATCTTTTTGTCATCGGGGTCGTGACCGTTTCCGGAACCGTTTGTGCTCATATCTGGGAATATAGTGCGCGTTGCGCGTGCGGGAAAGTAAAAAACCGCTCTCGTGTGAGGGCGGTTTTTAGGAGTTTATAAATTGGAGTTGGTTAAATGCTTGCTTTGATTGCCTCGTTATCAGCCTAATCCGGCTTTATACCCGATATCGGCGTTCTTCTCGCGGTCATATTTGTATGATGCCTGCTCGTCGCCTGTTGGCTTCATGAATGAAGGCGGCATGTATTTCGTTACAAACTTACCTGCTTGAGACAACATATCGGTTGTTGAAATTTTTGCGTGGGCAATACCATGTGCCAGTTTGCCCATGACATTTCCGTAGGCTTCTTCGGCAATCTGTGTGCCCAGAACAACCATCTCTTTGATTTTACCAAGCTCGGGAACCTTACCTTCCATCACGTCACCAAACGCTTCGGAAGCCATTAGTTTCATCGCTTCAAGAGTGTTCTTCTTCGGCTTTTTGCCGCCGCTTCCGCCTTTGCCGGATTTACCTTTGCTTTCTTCCTCGTCCTCTTTCTCGTCATCCTCATTGTCGTTCACCACTTCGATGTCGACATATGTAGGTGTCTGGAAAGACACGGGATAATATTTCAGCTTGGCCGGCTCGAGGTCTTTACCGCTTAAGCCTGCTTTCACTTCAATTCTGATTTTTTCGGGATTGCGCCAATCCAGAACTACACAATGGCTTTTATATTCGCCGGGCTGTCTGCATGAATGCACCAGCTTCTTTCCGGGATAGAATGCCTCTGTGATTCCAGATTCTTCTAGAAATTGTTTTACGTTTACCTGCATGTTTACCACTCCTCTATTACCGCAGTTTGTCCAGTTTTTTGGCTTATGTGTGCCAATTCGTTTTTATCGAAATTATGTCTATAATGTACGCAAATCCTTAAAAATTCTTTAAGGTTGCAGAAATTGGCCTAAATAGCGGTTTTCTGCGAATTTTTTGCGCTTTTTAACCATTATCTGGTACACTTAGGAGTGAGCAAAATAGAGGCGCTTCTTACATGATTCGTAAATATTCATTACTAGCAGGACTGATTCTGGCCATCGGTGTAGGCCCCGCATTGGCACAAAACATTTTTGTCAGCAAAAAGTATTCGGGCGGTAAATCGGACGAGAAGCCGACTATCTATAATAAGGTCGATCCGAACGGTTTTACCGAGCAGCAAAAGGTTGTGAAATACGGCAAACGCCTGAATGTTAAGGACCAGTTGGCCGAGAGTAAAATTCTGTCGGCTACGCTGGATGAAATGCGCGAGATGGGCTTTAAACCATCCAACGCGGAAGAGATGATCCTGTATGCGAACGCCCACCGTGCGAAGCACCAGAACCTGATGTATCAGCGTCGTCAAAAGTTGATTGAGTATCAGAACAAAGTTGCTTTTGAACGCACGAGACAGGAGCTGCTGAGAACCTCACAAAAATCCGCCTTCAAGGCGAAAAAGCCTGTGACCGTTTCTAAAGGTCAGGAAAGTGACGCAGAAGACACCAAGACAAAGACAAGAGTGCTGAAGAGAAAGCCTGTTTACGTCACGAAATCTGCTGACGAAAAAGCAAAACCCACTAAAGTTTTTACGGATTATTAAGCTAAAGCTATCCTTTATTAGATAGTCATGGTACATCGCTATCATGGCTGTTTTTGATGTATTGGCACAACTGGATACGATGACGATTATCATGATGATCGTCGCTCTGGCAGCGCTAGGGTGTGTAGCCGGTGTTTTGGCCGGATTGCTTGGTATTGGTGGCGGTATCGTACTCGTACCGGGCTTGCTGTATATTTTTCAAGCTCTTGGAATGGATTCCGAAAGTTTGATTCATGTGTGTGTCGGCACGTCGCTGGCGCTTATTATCCCGAACGGTTTGATGTCTGCGCGATCGCATTGGAAAAAAGAAGCGGTCGATATGCATCTTGTGAAAGTGATCGGTGTCGGGGTTCTGGTCGGTGTTGCGATCGGTACGGTGATTGCTGATAATCTGGCCGGTCCTTCATTACAGCTTGTCTTTGCCTGTGCGGTGGTTGTGCTGGCATTGCTGATGATTGTTGACCCTTCGCGATTCAAATTGTTCAAATCCATGCCGCCCACACCGTGGCCGTCAGTGGCGGGTACGGTCATCGGCGCAATTTCATCGCTTATCGGTATCGGTGGAGGAACGCTGAGTGTACCGTTCATGACATTGAGCATGGTGCCGATTCACCGTGCAATCGGAACAGCGTCTGCGCTGGGGGTCGTGATTGCGGTGCCCGCAACGATCGGATTCATGTATATCGGCTTGGGTGAAGCGGGGCGTCCTCCGTTTTCGTTCGGGTATGTCAACTGGCTGGCTTGGTTGCTTATTCTTCCCACTTCTTTGCTTTCAGTGAAAATGGGCGTGTGGCTTGCGCACAAGGCGCCCGTTAAAATCATGAAGCGTATCTTCGCGTTTTTCCTTGTGATCGTCGCGATCAAGATGTGGATGGACATCCTTTAAAGATGGTTGCCCCAGCAACACGTTTCGAGCCGTTATTGTCCAAATTTTTTCGTATGTCTTTCTCACGCTTGAAGCTCGGCGTGCTGACGGGTGCTGTGCTGGCATATGCCTTATGGGGGTCACCGACACCGGATGATCTCGGCGGGCTTGAAGCTGTTCTCGGGATTGCTCTCGTTCTGATTGTCGGGTTTGCGGGCATGCGGTATGCGCTGGTTTTTCAGGCGGACAAACCTATGCCTGTGAAGGCAGCCCAACTCTTTTTATATGCGGGGCTTACATTTCCGTTTCTGGCCATGATGATTAACGGTCATCAGTCGGTGTATGTGTTTCGGGACTTTGCCGCATTCCTGTTTATGCTCTTGCCGTTGTTCTTATGGCCCTTGTTTTTGCGCGATTCACGGGCATCCAGAATGGTGTTGTACAGTGTATTGTTTTTGGGTCTGATATTTGCCGTGCGGACACGGCTGGATCTGGCATTTGTGGGGGAAGGGAATGCTTTGTATTACCTGTCCAATATGCCGAGCGTTTTATTCGCGGCGATCTATTTTGCGGGTAAGGGGATAGAACGGTTTACGGGGCAAAGCTGCCGTTTTTGTATCGCCCGCATCGCACTGTTTTTTGTCCTGTCATGGGTATGTGTGTTGCCGATGATCGAAACCCAACAGCGTGCAAGTCTCGGTGCATTCATCATCAGTCTGGCGATCATTCTTGGTGTGCGGTTTATATCTGCGCCGAAAAGAACATTGGCGATTTTTGCCGGATTGTTAGCCGTAACGGTCATTTTCCGTCATGAACTTTTACCGATCGTTGAGAGCCTGTTGCTGAAGACAACGATTGTCGGCGGCAATATGCGTGTACAGGAATGGCAGGCTGTGTGGGCGGAAATATCGCAAAGCCCGCTGTCGATCATGTTCGGGCAGGGCTGGGGCGCACGCTTCGCTTCGCCTGCGGTGGCGGATATTACCGTGAATTTCACGCACGGGCTGGTGACTTCATTGTTGCTCAAAACGGGTGTGTTCGGATGCCTGCTCGGGCTGGCTTATATTTTCTCACTTTTATGGGGCGGGACAAAATATCTGAAAAAAGAGCCTGCGCTGGTGCTGGCTGTGGCAGCGCCCGTGCTAATAGATGTGTTTTTATATGCCAGTTTTAAGTCATTAGATTTCGGGCTGGTTCTTGCCCTGATGCCCGCGCTGTTGTATTCAAAAGAGAACAACAGCATCCATTCAGATTCAACGTAGAAGGACCCCGCAACCGACCATGCGCCGGCCAACTGTTTTATTCCTTAACCGTGTGTATCCGCCAAGCCGTGGAGCTTCAGGCCGCGTCCTTAGAGATCTGGCCAGAAATATGGCTCGTGAGGGCTGGCAGGTGACTGTCATCACTACGGGACCGAAGACGATTACGGAGCGTGACGGGGCCGTGCGGGTTATGCGGATAAAGAGCAACGGCAAGCCCAAAGGTATGATCGGTTATATGTGGATATGGCTGCGCTTGTTTATCGCCGCGTTGCGACTTCCCAAAACCCATTTGCTTGTGACGATGACGGACCCTCCGCTTTTGGCCATTGTCGGTAACATTGTCAGCACAATTAAAGGCAATAAGCACATTCACTGGTGTCAGGATTTGTACCCCGACTTGTTCGATGCATTGAAAGTGCGCGTGCCGGGGTTTGTTTACAATATGCTGAAAGGGGCATCTCGGAATGCGATGAAATCCGCCGACAAGGTTATTGTCATCGGCCGTTGTATGGCCCGTCATTTGAGCTTTGATGGTTTTGACCCGAAACAGATTACCGTTATTCCCAACTGGCCGGATCAGGAGTTGGTGCGTCCCGCGAATGACAAGGCGATGACGCCGCAACAGGTTCGTTCGGTAGACGGCGCAAGAGACCACAGTGATCAGCATAAGCACGGCCCGCGTTTTCGCGTTCTGTATGCGGGGAATATCGGTCGCGCCCATCCTGTCGAGAGTATTTTGCAGGCTGCGGCCAATTTGAATGAAACCCATCCCGATATCGAATTTGTCTTTGTCGGTGACGGGCCGCGCCATGAAATGATCAACCGCGAGCGCGTGAAACGCCATCTGGATAATGTCCGTTTGTTGCCGTATCAGCCCGCGAGCCGATTAAAGTCTCTGATGGAAAGCGGGGATGTGCATCTTGTCTCGATGGATGAGGAAGCGGCGGGAATGTTGGTGCCTGTAAAGTTCTATTCGTCTTTATCCGCCCACCGTCCGTGCATTTTCATCGGTCCGGCACAGTCGGAAACCGCCAAGGTTATCGCCGATTTTAATGCGGGCAGTGTTGTGCCGCAGGGCAATTTTATGCTGCTGGAACAAGAAATTCGACAATACCGCGAAAATAGTGATAAATGGTTCGCGGCCTATGAAGGGGCGAAAAACGCATCGGGTATATTTCTGCCCAAAGAATCCATCAATGCATGGATCGAGCGTGCATGGTCCGTCATCGAAGAAGATGTGAAAGAGTAGCTTATGAGCAGAACGCGACAGGTAGTTCAGGAACAATCCGCCGATGGAATCGGTGATTTGTTTGCCGAAATCTGGGCGGGGAAACTGTTTATTCTCAGCGGGCTGATTGTCGGTGTTGTGGCTGCGTTTATCGCGCTGGCTGTTCTGGTGCCGCACAGTAAGGTCGAAATTACTCTCTCTCTCCTGCAAATCCGCTGACCGTGCAACGTGTGACACCGGCTGTGACGACATTAAGCGGGCAGTACACAGCCGCACCGGTGAATGAAAACATCGATTTCACACGGTTTGAAAACAGCTACAAAGGTGTGGCGGTTGCCAATTTGCTGCTGAAAAACCCTGAAATCACCGAAGGGTTGAAGCAGGACAGAACCTTTATATTCAGCGAGCCTACGCAGGAATGGAGCGCGGAAGAACTGGCCGAATATATTTCCTAACGCGTGCGCATAGACCCTGTGGGCGAGACGTCTTTGCGCGAATTTAGCTACTACCATCCCAATGCCGAATTTGCGGTCGCTTTTTTGCAGCGCCTGCATGCGATTACGGATGGTTTGCTGCGTCGTGACATGCGCGTGCAGATTGACGAGCGTATACAATATCTAAGTGAGACAATGGTTGAGACTTATAACCCCGAACATAAGCGTGCGCTTGCCGACTTGTTGTTGGAGCAGCAGCGCATGAAGATGATGGTGTCTATCGACAGCAATTATGCTGCAAACATTGTTGTGCCTGCGGCTGTGCAGCCGCGATCTGTGTGGCCTGATGTTGCGCTGGTTTACACCTTGCTGCCATTGATCGGCGCGGTTGCCGGATTTTTTGTTTTTAGTTTTTCTGCTGCTGTTCGCGGAAAGAAAATTGCGTCTCAACCACAATCTGCTGCAGCATGGTTTAAGTCCGATAGCGGTAATAATAATGCACGACCATTAACAGGGAATAAGAAACACGATTTACGTCTGGATGAGGATGAGATTCATCCCAAACACGTCGCGAAATAATGAGCTTAATTCCCGTCACGGTCATCATCACGACCAAAAATGAAGAGCAGAATATTGCTGCTTGTTTGAAACCGTTAAAGGCTTTTGACGAGATGATTGTCGTCGATTCAAACAGCCGCGACCGCACAAAAGATATTGCGAAAGAGCATGGTGCGCTTGTTCATGATTTCGACTGGAACGGACAGTATCCGAAGAAGCGCCAATGGGTTCTTGAGAACATCCCGACCAAATATGACCGTATCTTTTTTGTCGATGCCGATGAAGTTGTTACGCCTGAATTGATCCGTGAAATTGCTGCGCTGGAGTGGACGAACGCAGGCTATTTTGTGCAGGGGCAATACCGCTTTGACGGTCAGTTGCTGGAGCACGGCTTGCGCAATAACAAGCTTGTTCTGTTTGATAAAACCAAGGTTGAATTTCCGCGTGTGAATGATCTGGATATTGTCAGTATGGGCGAAATGGAGGGACATTATCAGCCCGTCCTGAAGCAGGCTTTTCAATTTTTACCGTTGGGGCAGCTTGAAAACCCGATGATTCATGAAGCGTTCGAAGATGCACAAAAATGGCAGGCACGTCACGAACGGTATGCGGAATGGGAGGCGGGCATGAATGCACGTAATGCCTGGCCGAAAGACCCGGTAGAAAAACGCGAGAAAATGAAGCAACGTTTCCGCAAATTTCCTCGCCGCGATGTGATTGCGTTTCTCTATAGCTATATCTGGAAACGCGGCTTTCTGGACGGGGATGCAGGCTTCAAGTTTGCGAAACAGCGCGCGCAGTATTACCGGATGATTTCAAACGCCAGTACAGCGAAGGCACAGCCTTCCTCAATCTCCATAGGCAAGCCTGAACGCCAGTTATAAAGGCGTTTTTGAAATTGCTGCACAGTTTCAGTTCTTTTCGTATTTGATGTTGTTCTGCACGGCCTAAATTGGCTTGTTGTTGTGATATGCCGCCGGGCTGAAATTCACAAATAGCCAAAGGTAAGTGGAGCGTATTCGGGTTGGCTTGTAAAAAGCGTGCCGTGAAGTCGTAATCGGATGCGATTTCGTAGCGCAGATCGTAGCGCAGTTCGCCGAGCTTATCCCTACGGTACAGCATGGCCTGATGATGGGTGAACATGCCGTATTCGATTTTGGACGATCTCGCCGGCTTATATCTGCCGAATTCATATGAATCGCCGAAGATGAAGTCTGTTTGCGCCGAAGAGGCCGCCTTAACCTGCTCTATAACCGTGTTATCGGCAAAGGTGTCGCCCGCGTTCAGAAACAGGATGAATTGACCCTTTGCGCGTTCAATTCCTTTATTCATGGCGTCATAAATGCCTGAGTCGGGCTCGCTAACCCAGTTTGCCTCTGTTTGCTTAAGGAAATCAGTGGTTTGCGGGCCAGAATCGCCGTCAATCACGATCCATTCAAAATCCTGACATGTTTGCCGCTGAACACCGGCAGATGTGCGTTGCAGGCCGTCTGAATCGTTTTTTGTGACGGTTATAATGCTCAAAAAGGGCGTATTTCCAGTGTTTTCAGTCATTAAGGCCGTGTTTTAACAAAAAATTAATGTCTTCAGTGCACACTATAAGGGCGAAAAAAGGCACACAAGAATAATAAGCCTTAAAGCCGTCGGATGAAGCGGTAAACGACAATAAAGAGGGTAGTAATAGAATGAGTGGTGCTCCAGCAACCCCACCAGCACAGCCAACAGTAACAGACCTTGAAGCCAATCGCTTCATGAATGCGCTTGCCAATGACGCATTGGCCGGTGTCGGTTCAGGTGCGGGCGGTGGCGCCCCCATGCAGGTCCTTATAGAAGACTTGCTCAGCAACGCAGCAGGTACCCCCCAATATGATGCGGCAGCCCGCGAAGCAGCCGCCGAACAATTAATCAACAGCTTTGGCGCTTTAGGCAATCGTCCTCTTCCTCAAGACATGCAGAACATGATCAAGAGTGTCTTTAACGACACTTCTTTGACAGATGCCGAGGACATGGCACGCCGCATTCGCGAAAGTAATTTTACAGCCGACTTTGTACAGCTGATCGCCGACAACCAGATGAATTTCGGTCAGGTTTTTGATGATCAGATTATGGTGATGATGCAGGCGATGTTCCCAGAACTTGCACAATTGCTCGAAGATTTGGGGCTGGGTGAAGACCCGCACGAGACAAATGCCGACCGCAGATTAGAAGCAGAACTCGCAGAAGGCTGGGAAGCCTGGCAGAGCGGTAAGGTTCATAACTTCAATGAAATTCGCGGTCAAGATGCGAATGGTGAAGACATTCCTTTGCGTAACTGGAAAAACCCTAGTTCAGAGCACGACATCAATGAATTTTTCGGTCATGGCGATACCGAGCATTCGCAAGGCCTTTGGGGCGACGACGTAGATTATCAGTTTACCGATGCGGACACAGGTCCGACACCGAACACATTTGCCGGCATGATCCTTGCCAAATGGGAAGCAGACGGCGTTGTTGAATTTTCAGGAACACAAGCAGAGCAAGATGCTGCCCGCGCAGCTTTTGTTCAACGCAGCCACACATTGGCGGTTGGCGGTGAGCTTGACGGCACATTCGCAGATACGCTTGCTGACCGTGACGTGATTGAGTTCGCGAGCGATGCAGACAGACAGGCTTTTATCGACCACATGATGGCTTGGCGCGATGAGCCGGGCGGTCAATACCGTGATGCACAGGAAATCATGCAGGAGGTTATTGACTATGTGAACGAGCCGGGTGGGGCAGAATGGATTGATCCTAATTTCTCTGACGAGACGGCTTCGCAATTCAGTACGACACAATCAGCGGTCTATCGTGTCGCTCAACAATATACAGAAACAAGAGACGGCGAAGCATATGCACAGCAGATGATCCGCTTTGCGGAAGAGCATCCGCATATCCAGATTACGCCTCCGGCGGCTCCTGCGCAGGGCGGACCGAGCGCGGCCGCTGGCGATCCTAGCCGTACACCTCCGCCAACACCGCCGGCTGATCCGAATGCGATTACAGCGGTCCGTTTTGACGCTTCTGAAACAGGTGCGTATCTCGATTACGGCGATGCTATTACCGGTGATTTTGATGCAACAACTATGTCGTTTACGGCCAATGGCGGTACGGAAGTTTTCAAATTCTCGGACGATTTTCAGGTTTTCGGCGTTGGTATGGAAACATCACCGGCCGGTGGCCATACATTGACTATGGACGCGCTGGATATGAACGGGCGTTCACCGCAGGAAGTTCTGGAAGCTCTTGGCGATGATTTCAAGGTCAGCGTCGTGGCGCATCAGGATGATGGTATGGATGTCGATGACAGCGAGCTGTTGGGTTTCTATATCGAAAGTGCCGACGGCAGCATGAGTTTCTATGTCGGTCCGGGTGCTGTTGAAGAGGGATCTTTAACAACCGAAGGCAAGACCGAGTTAATCAAAGGTATTGAAGAGACACCGGGTGTCGACAGAACAGCGTCCGATTACGATGTGAATGCAGATCCGAACAATTCGGCTTCTACAGCAACGAATAGCGGTGCAACAGTCGATAACCAGCAAGACAATTTGAACGTCTTCCAGCCTTAATCGTCAGCAACATCATCAATAAAGATAGCGGTAACAGCCAGATTGGATAAAATCTGGCTGACGTCTTTTGCGCTTTGAATAAAGTCGAAAGGTTTGGGGGCGCGCGGCACAACAACAGTGGAGCCGAGCGGGATCATAATCGGTTTATAATTCCACGCACTCACTTGTAACGGCTGCGCGCTGCCGTCGGGGTAAAGCACAAAGGTGCGATCCTTATCGGCATGGAAGGTAAAGCCGCCTGCTTCCTCGATATAGTCGAGAGGCGCCTTGCGATCGCGAAATTGTAATGCTGCGGGGGAGAGAACTTCACCGACAACACGCACATTCAGGTTGCGGCGGGGAATATAAATACGGTCGCCGCGCTGTAGTAGCAAATCAAGTTCGGGGCTTGTTTCGAGCACGGCGGGGTCTGCTTCGACCGTGATACG